>CAYZLR010000365.1:0-1505 GCA_964479275.1 uncultured Caulobacterales bacterium | reverse complement strand
TGGAATCGATGATCGGCTGTGCCCGTGTCGTCCCACTCGACGAGCCTCTGACCAACCCAAGCTATGGCCCGATTACAGATATTCTCCCGCAAGGGTCGAAAAGCCCTGCAGATGCCCCTCCACCACCGGTCATGCCAGACCTCTGGGGCGGCAACGAGCCACAGCTTGAGCCAATCCCAGACGAGTTGGCCGAGGCTGCACCGAAAAAACGCCGCGCCGCTAACTCAGGTTTCGGACGCCGGAATTAATCCTGCTCTAGTGTTTCCTCGATACGGGCGACAAGTTTAGCTGAATCGGGGCCCGTCGTGGCCCCGTACTGCTCAAGCAATGCCCCATCTGGTCCGATCAGGAATTTATTGAAATTCCAGTTCGGCACCTTTCCGTCTTTCGCCATCCAAGCGAATAAAGGATGCGCGTTCTTTCCCGTGACCGGTTCGATCTCGGTCATCGGAAAATTGATTCCGTAGTTAATTTCGCAGAAATGTTTGACGTCTTCCGAGCTGGCGAGTTCCTGACGAAAATCCTTCGACGGCACACCAAGCACCACAAGACCCTTTTCCCGATAATCGTTATAAAGCGCCTGAAGCCCTTCATACTGGCCGGTAAACCCGCAACGAGACGCGGTATTAACCACCAGAACCGTCTTCCCGGCATAGCTCGACATATCCAGCGCATCGCCTTCAATCGACGTGAAGCTAAAATCATGCGCGGAAGGATCTGCTGCGAGGGCAGGCGTCACAGCCATAAAAAGCGCTAGAAAGATGAAAGACCGGCGTAAAAACGTCATGACAAGACTTCCCGAAAACTCTGAACGGCCCAACAGAGTGTTTCGCGATGAGGGAAAGTCAAGAATTCCAAGATGATCTACCTTGCACCTTTAAAGCATGTTGAATTCAGGTTGGATCAAAAATCATCAGAAGGCGTACACACTTAGTACGGCTTCTGATTCTAATTCAATTCAACATGCTTGGTGAACATTCAAAAAGCGCAGGGCAGTTAAGTTATGCCACTAAGGCTGCACTGACGCGCACATCGATATGGAACGCACCCCAGCCACGGATTTGCTTTCCGCGTATGGATGGCTCGGCAATCTGAGAGATCACTGCGTCTCGGGCTTCTCCGCGATCCAACGACCACGAAAACGCGGCGTTATGCTGACGCGGAATGTACCCGATGCGCTTGAAATTCGAGGTATAGACCGCGACGGCCTCTTCCTCGAATCCATGCTGTGCCTCGCGCACGAGTGTCACCTTATCGCCGACCTGCGGCTCGTCCGCGAAACTGTCGATCTTGTGGGATTGTGGCCATGCCAAAGGCACGGAGTTCAGCTCCAGAATGGTCTCATCGCGCGGCTGACGCACGGCGGCAGAGACAACACCCGGTGCTGCAACGGCGGTGGCACCAATCATGGCCCCAAAAGTCCGCCGCGTAACATTCGTCAGGTTAGTCATGGTGCGGAGCATACCATGAAATGTGGCATAAGCGTGCCGAAGCCTCTTTAACTC
>CAYZLR010000364.1:0-1512 GCA_964479275.1 uncultured Caulobacterales bacterium | reverse complement strand
TGAAAGGCTTTCGGGCAAAACCAGCCGCGTCACAGCCCGCGATTGTGGCCGCCGTAATGGCTGTGCAAGCCTATGTGACGCGAAACCATGAAACGCTGGATGAACTAGAGATTAACCCGCTTATCTGCACACCAACGCGTGCTGTTGCAGTGGATGCATTAATTCGCAAAGCTGGCCTCGACGCCGCAAACGTGTAACCCATACCAAGAACAGTAAGGCAGGCCCAAATGGACGTAATTAAGACCCGGCGCGAAGGCGCGATTTTGGAAGTCACTTTGGATCGTCCGAAAGCAAACGCAATCGACTTGGAAACCTCGCGCATTATGGGGAACGTGTTCCAAGACTTCCGTGATGACCCTGACTTGCGCGTGGCCATTATCACAGGTGGCGGAGAGAAATTCTTTTGCCCCGGTTGGGATCTAAAAGCTGCTGCTGATGGGGACGAAGTTGATGGCGACTATGGCGTCGGTGGTTTTGGTGGGCTGCAGGAACTGCGCGACATGAACAAACCTGTCATTGCCGCTGTGAACGGCATTGCCTGTGGCGGTGGTTTGGAACTTGCACTAAGCGCGGACATCATTTTGGCCGCTGACCATGCGACCTTTGCGTTGCCTGAAATTCGGTCCGGTACTGTTGCAGATGCGGCCAGCGTCAAGCTACCAAAGCGAATTCCGTACCACATCGCGATGGAGCTTTTGTTGACCGGGCGTTGGTTTGACGCTGTTGAAGCGCATCGATGGGGTCTGGTTAACGAAGTGATCCCGGGCAGCTCTTTAATGGCGCGCACGTGGGAACTTGCCGAACTGATCGCATCAGGTCCCCCCTTGGTTTATGCAGCGATCAAGGAAGTCGTTCGGGATGCGGAAGACAGCAAGTTCCAAGACGCCATGAATCGCATCACGCAACGCAAACTGCGCACAATTGATGAGCTGTACGCGTCCGAAGATCAAATGGAGGGCGCGCGCGCCTTCGCAGAAAAGCGCGATCCGGTTTGGAAGGGCCGTTGAGCACACAAAGCTGACTTGCGCATCATCTACCCCCAAGCCACAAATGATCTATGAAAACACTATTCTCCTTTGGTCACGGTTTTTCCGCGCGGGCTTTGACGAAACTTTTGGTGCCACAAGGTTGGCGCGTGATTGGAACAACGCGATCAGCTGAAAAGTTTCCCGCGTTTCAAACCGAAGGCGTAGAGCCGCGTCAATTTCCGGGATCCGACTTATCGGATGTTTTGAATCAGGCGACACATTTGTTGATCTCGGCTGGGCCGACTGCCGATGGCGACCCACTGCTCAACGCGTATGGTGAACAGATCAAAGCTAAAGCGTCACAATTTGAATGGGTCGGGTATTTGTCGACAACTGGTGTCTATGGCGATCACAAGGGTGATTGGGTCGACGAGGGTACGGCGCTGACACCGTCAACGCGTCGTGGTCAATGGCGAAAGGACGCAGAAGAAGCGTGGCAAGCCATCCCTAACTTGCCTCTGCACGTTTTTCGTCTTGCGGGGAT
>CAYZLR010000363.1:0-1513 GCA_964479275.1 uncultured Caulobacterales bacterium | reverse complement strand
GCGGTGTGCTATAAATTGCTCCTTTTTGTTTTTATTGAAGTAATGATTATTTGTACAACGGGAATGAGTTGCAGAGTGACTTTGGGTTGAATACCTATGATTTTAATTATCGAATGTATGACCCCGCCATTGGACGGTTTTGGCAAATTGACCCATTGGCTGACCAAATTAACCAAATCGATAAATCTCCTTTTGCTTTTGCTTGGAATAATCCTATAACTCTAAGTGATCCTTCTGGGCTTGCTCCAGAAAATATTGGAGTTGATAAAGATGGGAATGTAATTTTCGATGATGGTAAAGAAGATGGTAATTTATTTTTAGTTAATGAAGGAGTAGAAAAAATTAGTAGCCTAGAGGATTTGCAAGCTAATTCTGCACAACTTTCAAAAGATCATGTTTGGACAGGTAGTGATGAACAACTTTTGGATTATGTTAAAAATCAATGGGAACAATCAGGGAATGACCTTGGCTTCTTAATTCATGAAATGGATATAGAAATTAATAGTAGAGGATTTGGATTCTCAGCTAAATCTATATTAGCTAAAGCCGATGAGGATGGAAATACATTAATGAATTCAAGACCTCTTAAAGATTACAAATTTGTTATAAGATACCAAAAAGAAGATGAAAATCACCATTTAAGTAATCCATATAATACAAGAAATGCCATAGAACATGAAAAACAACATTTTAAGCAGTCAATAAGACACTCTCATCAAGAAAAAGGATGGATTCCTTATAATAAAGCTCAAAGGGAATTGGAAGCAATTAGAATTCAAAGAACTTTGCCTTCTTGGGCTAAGACAACAAAGGTCTTTAAAGAAATATCTAAAAATTATGAAAATAAATTTTAAAATAATAATTTATTTTATATCATTATTTTTCATTGGGTGTCAAGTACCAATAAAATGGAATGTAGTTTTAGAAAGTAATGATGGAAGTTTTATGATGATAAATAAATTTAAATCTTCAGAGAATAAAAAATTAATAATTGATAGAAAAGCATTTTCATATAATTGTTATTATTCTGAAGACATCAATTTAAGTAATGAAAAATTACCTTCACCAGATGACTTTAAATATTCTCAAGTAATTATTGAAAATCAAAAAGGTGAGAGAAGACTTTTTTCTAATATTTTTTTTGATAAAAATGAAATTAAGGAATTGGCTGAAGAAAATTGTATGTTTGATTGGTTTGAATTTTTGGATTTAAATCGGATACCTAAAAAGATTGTTATAGATATTCCTTATTTAAGTGACATAAAAGTAAGCTCTAAAGATAAAAAAGTACGCTTTTATTATTTGTTTAAAGCTTCAGATAAGCAAATTATAGATGGCTACCTAAATACTGTAGTAATATCGAATTGGATTAAGATCCCCACTGGCACAACAGGTAACAACTAAAAAGGAGCTGCTAGTTAGCTGCTGTGCAGCGCGACACCTATTTTCTGGTTGCCCCCGATGTCTGAAGAATGGTACGACACGAAGTCGTTTGATATATTGTTAAACAACT
>CAYZLR010000362.1:0-1515 GCA_964479275.1 uncultured Caulobacterales bacterium | reverse complement strand
CCCCAAAACCCCAAAACCCCAAAACCCCAAAACCCCAAAACCCCGGTTCAACACTTACCTAAAAGTGGAGATTTTAATTTCTGGTCTGATAATTAATTAATGAAGCTGAGAGCCCTACTGCTTATCGCCATCGCTACATCGACGTGTACTTTGGCCATCAAGCTCCACCACTAGACCCATCTACGAAACCACAATAAACAAGGAGGTCCAGGCAACGTCTGTGATGATTCTTTCGGCCAATGCGATGATAACTGCGTGGACACCACTGGCTCGGACGGATTTCTCATGATCGAACAATGTGACGGTAGTTTCGACTCAGCTATTGACAACTTGAGATGTACCAATGATTGTTAGCTGATCCTTAACCAGTGTGGATAGCTAGGAGTCAATACTTTCCACATCGCCAACAATCCTTCTCAGCCTACTGTTCGTGATCCAGAAGCTTGTGATCTCGGTCCAGGCAAAAATGGAGTTGGTCTCGGCTGTACAGACAATTGTGAGGTCGAAGATGGTTGGAGTTGTACTAACCCAGCCAACTTAGACACTGAAGACGAGTATTCTTCTTGTCAATTAGATGGTCCTGCCTTTGTCTGCGGAGACGGAATCTATGACACCGCTGAAGGAACCTGTGATGACGGAAACACTTTGTCAGGAGATGGTTGCGATGCCAACTGCATGGATGAACCTACCCATATCTGCATCACGCAAATTGGCTAGACCTCAGTCTGTACTCTCAATATGTGCGGAGACGGTAACTGGGCCCTCTCTGACGGAGAATGTGACGACGGAGTCCAAGGAGTGAGCGATGGTTGCGACGACAGCTGTATGGAGTCTTGTGGATGGTCCTGTACCAATGTCCTTGGAGAGACCTCTATCTGTGTTCTCGAAAACCTATGCGGAGACGGAGATTATCTGCCAGGCGACCTCGAGGAGTGTGACGATGGAAACAATGTAGATGGAGATGGCTGCGATCAAGACTGCGGCGTTGAGGCTGACACCCATACCTGTGTGAGTACCAAGGGACAAACCTCAGTCTGTACAGAAATCGAAACACGGGAATGTGGTGATGGTTCTGTTGACGATGATTTGGATGAGGAGTGTGATGACGGAAATACCATCTCAGGAGATGGGTGCAGCGATATCTGTGAAGTAGAGGACGAGAACAACTGGGAGTGTATTGAGGACGAGAACAACATGTCCCATTGCTTCCAGCAAGGAAACGGGTGCACCGAGCAAACCGAGAACTGTGACGATGGCAACCTGGTTTCAGGAGACGGTTGTGATGAGTTCGGAAATATTGAGGACACCACCCATATTTGTGAGACTCCTATTGAGGGATCCTGTAGACTCACTACCTGTACTGAAAGAAACCTCTGCGGAAACGGAGTTATTGATGATGGAGAGGAATGTGATGACAATAACAACGACGACTTCGATGGATGCACTATGGACTGCATGCCTGAGCAGAAGTGTAAGCCATGGAGAGACCATGAGTGCAGCTGTGATGAGGAAGAA
>CAYZLR010000361.1:0-1526 GCA_964479275.1 uncultured Caulobacterales bacterium | reverse complement strand
GATCAATCAGCGCGGAACCCTCGGGAATGACCCCCTCGGTAAAGAACTTTTTGCCCGAAGGGCCAGATAAAAGACTGGCCATGCTGTGACGATCCGGCAGCAGACGTGGCGCGATAAATCGCAGGTATATCATACCCCATGCCACCAGGATCAGGCCCAGCGGCGTGACCTCGAAAATCGAAAACCCCTGAAGCCCGTTGGCGCGTGCGACCCCATCCACCAACAAATTGGTCGAGGTTCCGATCAGGGTCAATGTACCCCCCAAAATCGCTGCATAACTTAGCGGGATCAGCAGCTTGGACGGTGCGAGCCCCATAGTCCGGGCCAACTGGGTAAAGACCGGAATCATGACCACCACAACTGGTGTGTTGGACACAATGGCCGAGGAGATGATCACAAACCCCATCAGCAGGGCAATAGCCAAAGTCGGGTTTGTGCGGGCTTGGCGATCTGCAAATGCCGTGAACGCGTCCAATGCACCGGTGCGCACAAGCGCCCCCATAATGATGAACATGGCCCCTATGGTCCACGGCGCTGGGTTCGACAGCACGTTTAGGGCCGCGTCGTAAGGCAAAAGGCCCAAGCCCAGCATCAGCGCAGCCCCGGTGATGGCCACCACTTCCGTGGGATAACTTTCGCGCAGGAACAACAGAAACATGATGCCGACCACCACAAGGGTCAGGATCGCTTGGCCAGTTTGCGAAAGAGTCAACAGGTCCGCCACGGGTCGTCCTTATCTGGGAACATCTGTTTGTGCAGTGTCGCCTATTGCGCAGGCTGCGACAACCGTCGGGGTTGCACCAAATACATCCCCAGCATCATCAGTCCAAGGGCTGCCCAAATCAAAGGCGCATATGCCTCGCCCAGAAAGATGCGCGCCCAAAACAGGCCAAACAGGGTTACGAGATAACTGATCTGCACGGTAAAAACCGGTCCGGCCGCACTGACAAGCCAAACATATCCTGCATAGGTCAGAACATGCGCCACGGACGAGGCCACAAGGGCGGCATCAGGTGCACCCCAAGGTGGCCGTGGATCAATGAACTGACCACTGGCAAGCGCCAAAGGGAGGCTAATGAGCGCCCCGACAAGCGAAGCACCAAAAAGCACTTGCAGCGAGTCCAGCCCTTGCGTGCCCCATTTCGCGACGAAGTTGCCCTCAAATGCATAACACAGACACACCGTGATCACGACAGCGATCCAGAACAGGGACAGTGCCCCGCTCATAGATTGCCCTGGCAGCGCAATCAGCAGAACCGCACAAAGCCCCAACAAGAGTCCCCAAAAGCGGCGTGTTTCAAAGCGATCCAACCCAAGTCCAAGTGCGATGGGGAACGCCAACATAGGGATCAGGCTGAACAGGATCGAAATGACTCCGGCGGGCAAGTGTACAGCCGCTTGATAGCTGCCCGAATTGGGGATCACTGTGCCAATCATCGCGATGATGAGATACAGCTTGATGTGGCGGGGCTGAAACGGAAGTGGCACGCCGCGCGCGCCACACAACAACGCCATGATGCAAACAC
>CAYZLR010000360.1:0-1527 GCA_964479275.1 uncultured Caulobacterales bacterium | reverse complement strand
CGTATGATCTCAAGACGACTGGCTAAATATTAGTTTTGAATCGGACTCTAAAGCGTAGGGAGATTATTCTCCAACATATTTTGCCTGTGCCTTACACACTTGACGAATAATATCTCGAACCCTTTCACGAAACTGAATGCACAAAACCGTTTATGGGGTTTTTGGTTCTATAGCACCTCAACTTCAAATTGAGTCGCCGAGGTTCTTTAAGGCTTTCTTTTTACGCAATTTTTCCATTTAACCGGTTTCCACAGATACGCAAAATACTTTAAAATGGTATGATAATGGTTTTAAAACGGCGTGTGATTTTTATCACGTAAGGCCAAAGCTGTCCGTCTAAAGTCGCAGATACTGCCTCAATCGACTGAAGTAGAATTCTAGGACAAATACTAAAGACAACCAGCACACTTCTGCAAAAACAGAATATTGCCCCCCTCACCCGAAAATAGCATTGCCAAGATGCTACGAGATCATTTTTTTGATACGATCACACATGGTATTACAAGCTGGATTTGGGAGTTATCTCGTCGTCAATGACTGAGTGAAGGCGTACAAAAATCAAGATGATAAATTTTGTTTAGTCTTGTAAAGCAGGACCGATAACTTCAATTTTATTCGTCATTATCCAACCTCGATAATCTTCGGGTATGGTGTTTAATTGCTCGAGTGTGTCAATGCCTTCATATTCCCCCCCTAGCGCCCCCACCATAAACACCCGAACTCCCCCGTGCGGGCATTCGGCTTACCGTTTTTCTAGGCCATCCCCACGCCAGCCAACGCAAGTTCTGTGGCACGATAAGCCCATAAGCTTTACAAACCTCAGGAACGCGGCCTGTCCAGCCCCAAATGAAATAGCTTTTCGCGCAGACTTTTATATCTTTCCGTGTACCGATTGGTGTTTCTCGATTTAAGTCTCGCCATCGCGCAGCAAATCTTGGCCCTGCCCAAAGGTATGTCGCATCGCTTAGAATTAGATTTTGCTCTTCAAGATAAATATGAAAGATTTCAGCATCTCGTGCGCTATTGCTTTTCACATTAATTTGGAAAGTCCGATCGGGAAACTTTCTAAACATCTCTCCTAAGCTTACAATTAGCCCGGCCCCAGTACCTCGAAGAGGATAAGTTTCCCCTTTGTCAGCCGTGTATCCATAGCCGGCATCCAATGCTCTCAATTCATCTATCGTATATTGTTCAACTTTACCAACGCCATCTGTCCGGCATTCAAGATCACCATCATGAAACAGTGCAAAATTAAAATCCTTAGTGCGCTGAACGTCAATCTCGACAATATCTGCACCAAACTCAAATGCAGCCCGTATACTGGGGATTGTGTTTTCTATAAAAGAGTGCGTTGGTGGATCGATACGCTTTGCGGTGCATGTACTATTGGTCAGATTATTTCTGTGAAAAGTCTGATGTACACCGCGATGGGATAGAATTTGCAAACCTGCCTATGGAACATCAGAGAAGATTGCTAAGAGTCCGATTCAAAACTAATATTTAGCCAGTCGTCTTGAGATCATACGG
>CAYZLR010000359.1:0-1532 GCA_964479275.1 uncultured Caulobacterales bacterium | reverse complement strand
GTGTCTTTCTCGCAGTCACAGGCTCCCATATTAAGGGGGTTAACAATACCGGGACTTTCCGTCTGCCTGATGATGAAGATGAGGTGCAGGATGATCATATCGAGGAAGTGCGAGAGATCGCGCGAGACATCGCCATTCCTACCGAGCACGTCTACCTGCATCACTTACCACGGCAATTTAAGCTCGATGGTCAAGAACACAGCACCGTGCCTTATGGTCTTCTCGGGCGTACTTTAGAAGCAGACTATCACATCGTGCACGGGATCCGCACTCGCATTCAAAATAGCATTAAGTGCGTCAGAGAAATTCCTCTCGATGTTGATGATGTTGTCTTTGCTCCGATCGCTTCCGCGCAGATTGCTTTAAGTAAGACAGACAAAGAGCAAGGAGCACTTGTCATCGATATGGGTGGTGGTACGACAGATTACGTGCTTTATATCGATGGCGCTATCGTAGCTTCTGGCTGCGTGCCAGTCGGTGGTGATCATGTCACGAATGACATTCATCTGGTGACACACATTCCTTTTACCAAGGCGGAAAAGGTGAAAATCACAGAGGGTCATGCCTCTGCGAGTGCGGCTGATTCTCTCGGTACTATTAGAATTCCTGATGAGAAAGGATTTCCGGAAGAGGAAATTAAGCGTGAGCTTTTGAATGCCCTCATCAGAGCTCGCCTCGAAGAGACTTATGGGTTTGTCCTCGAGAATCTCCCGAAAGGTTGGCGTAAAAAAGTGGGCAGTGGAGTTTTCCTCACTGGTGGGGCGAGTCAGATGCGCGGCATCGGTCAGCTGGCGTTCGACATCTTTGAGGTTCCGGTCCAGTGGCCTGAAGCGCCAGAGGTAAGCGGAGTGCATGCTTATTTTAATGATCCACAATATGCTACTGCCTTAGGGCTTATTCGCTATGCGCAGTTTCTCGATCAAGAAAAGCCCAAGGCACAACAGAGTAAGCTTCGTGGGGTGATGAAAAGCTTTTGGCCATTTTAGGCTTGGGAGAAAAAGGAAAAATCGTGGTGGAAAAATTACTGTGAATCCAAGATTGCTATTCCACCGTTTAGCGCTGATTTTTTAGTAAGCTTGACCACTGCCGTAAATCGCGAATGGAGAGAGATTAGCATCGCTTTGCTGATCGCCTCTGTCTTGCACACCCTGATCTTTGGGCTTTTTATTTGGCTCCTTATTCTTGGTCTCCTGGGGGTAAGAGTTTTAGAAGAGATAAAAGAGAAGGAGCCTGAGGTGTCTGATGAAATGGTGAATCTGGTGCTCGATGATTGGAAGATCGAAGAGATTCAGCCAGCTCCTGCGCAAGTCATTCCCGAACTCATTCCTGAACTCATTCCTGAACCACAACTTAAACCGGAAGAAGCCGAGTCAAAATTTACCAATGTGGAGGCCAATGATGAACCTGTGCCGGAAAATGCTACTCTTATGGGGCAAGGCTCGGCTACGGCGAGTAGTGATACGCTGGCAGAGGCAGGGGAGTCCGCGCAAGCCGCTCTCTCAGGTGAGCAAGACGTGAAGGTGGACATCAAG
>CAYZLR010000358.1:0-1537 GCA_964479275.1 uncultured Caulobacterales bacterium | reverse complement strand
CCACCAGCATCCGTACATTCATATTCCGTCGGTCTGCCTCTTCCTTGTAGTCGTCTGGTATAGCATCAAAATTTAGTGGATTGTTTTTGCCCTTACCTGCGCAAACGATCTCATGGCCCATTGCGGAAACAAATTCGATCAATTCCATGCATGAAGAGGGTTCATCACCTGCGCCCAAAGAGTAAACCACGCCAAGCTTCTCTGCCTCGGATTTCAGGTAAGGCCCGATGCAAACATCAGCTTCCACATTCATCATGGTGAGGTGTTTGCCATGTTTCATGGCATGAAGGCCGAGTTCGGCGCCAACTGCCGGTATGCCGGTTGCATCAATCACCACATCGATCAGAGGGTTTTCCGCAATCATCATACTATCAGACGAAATTGCCATTTTACCCAATTCTATGGCATCGATCATTGCAGATTGTGTCGTAACAATACGTCCGTGATCACTGTCGCCATAGGCGATATCAAGTGCTTTCTCTGCGCGGTTGACCCCCCTGTCAGAAACCGCAGCGACCTCGATGCCCTTCATATGTGCAACACGGGTAATGACATCGGTTCCCATTTCACCGCAACCGACTAGGCCGATACGAATTGGATTTCCTGAATCTGCACGTGTTTCCAAATCACGGGCAAGGCCCGTTAAGGCAACATTCGTCGGCATGGCTCTCCTCCAGTTTATTATCAAATAACTACCATGGTAAGTTGAATAACCGCAACAAACCTATTCAGCAAAAGAGTGTTGAAAATCAGTAGGCTAGTTGTAAAATCGTTTTGGGGCAGAAAAGGGATGAAAAATGACTTGGCAAAAAAACAACGGACTACTGACACTTGCAATAACATTCTTACTATCAGTGTATGCGTTCAATTCGCATGCATTCTCCTATCGAGACAACGAAGTCTCCTTAAAAACCTCCACTGGTTATTCAATTAAGAGCGCTAGCTTTACGATAAGATCGCATAAAATTCACAAGGATCAGGATCCGGATAATAAGATTAAGAATGGAAAAAAGGTTAAACTGAAGAGCAACAAATTCAAGTTCAGGATCGGCCGGAAAGGTTCGGAAAGTGTTGCGAAATGGTTCAACTCAAGAATTTCGAGTTCAAAAAACACATTTGGTCATGACGCAGGGAAATTAAACTTTGCCATGATTGGCGATTTGAAGATTAAACTTTCAGGAGGCGACCTGTTTTCAGATTCCCAAACGTTTACTTTCTCCGATATTGCTCTGGCTCAAGGCCATACAGGGTCCAGAAACAATTGGTGGTTTGGAGGTAAGTCTTGTGATAGGCAAAAAAAGCTTTCCAGAACTGTAAGGTGCATTGGCCTCGACACCAACAGTATTCCGGTTGCTTTTGAATTCAAGCGTGGAGGAAACTCGGTCAGCGAAGTTCGGATATCGAAAGTGAGTCTTGTCGATACACGCAATTGGATGGCATCGTTAGTAGATGGAACAACATTCAGCAATATTGTTATGCCCGGCAGTCATGATGCAGGTGTTTCCAGATTGAAACACTGCAGCCTTTCTGGCGTTGC
>CAYZLR010000357.1:334-1542 GCA_964479275.1 uncultured Caulobacterales bacterium | reverse complement strand
GGAGCCTCCGAGAGGGAGTAATGGACTGAAGTTTGATTGATGAGTGTTGAGAGGGGGGCCTCATGACGAAATTTGAGAGATTGAGCTGAAGAGGTCAAGAGCCTCTTTCATGCCTTTCTCTGCTTTCTTGCTTCAGATACCGTCTGTGCCTTTCTCGACCTTCTTGGAGCAGTCTGGACAGAAGAATTTCTGTTCAAGCTCAGCTGTGCTGATTCGTTCCAGACCGACGCATTCAAAGTGGAACCAATCTTCACACATATCGCAAGAAATCATTGGCCGTTGATCCTCAGCCGATTGACAGACACAGTAGAGGACTGGCTTCTCCTCCTTTACCTTCTTAGGCTTGGGCTTTGGCTTTGACTTAGGAGTCTTAGGCTTTTTCTCCTTGGGTTTTGGTTTTAGTTTCTCTTTTGGCTGTCTGAGATTCCTGGATGAAAGTTTATCTCCGCAGTAAAATTGATCATCGAAATTGTCTAAGTTAAGATTAATGGAGTTCTTTGTACTGAACCACTTCGTTCGTCCTAAGCCTACAGTCGATCATTTGGGTTAGAGCCATGGGAAGAGGACTACCATGGCAATGGTCAAGCTAGGCTTAGTGAGTCGTGAAGTGTTGTCAGAATATGGGAAGAGGAGTACTTACATTTTCTTTTCTAATAAGAGCCTCCAGCTCATGTGTTGTGTTTCTTCGTAATGGTTGAGCTCTGAGCGGCATCGCTTTGTCTGAGGTTAGATATGGTTCAGCTAGTCACACCCCACACTACCAGTTTCCAAAGGCTAGGGGCTGGTAGGGGGCCATGGAGGCAGTGTAGACGGACTCGCACAACTTGATGAGTTTCAAGTGAGCGACAACGAATATGGACTTTGAATCTGAAGTGGCACTTACTCATCATCATTAGACTTTTGCTCCCCTCCTTCGGGCCGTTCCTGACTTGGTGAGTGGCCCGCTTCGCCTTGGGGCTCCTTGGTGCTCTCTTTCTCCGGCTCTACGTCCTTATTTTGAAGTTCCTTTTCTGGGCCTGCAGCAGACATCTCTCAATTTAATTAATTCGCCTATCAGTAATCATTAATGGCCCAACCTCAGTAGAACCCAGAGTTAGCAAAAATTGCTCAGGAAGCTCAGATCAGACTCAACGCTGAAATGGAAGAGATCAAAAAGATTCAGGTGGAGGTGTCCAAGGTAGCAGGTAACAAGGCAAAGTTGGCGGAGA
>CAYZLR010000357.1:0-324 GCA_964479275.1 uncultured Caulobacterales bacterium | reverse complement strand
AACGAATTGGTAATGAAAGAGTTTGATATTTTGGGAGAAGATGCAGTGGTATTCAAGCTTGTGGGCCCAGTAATGGCTAAGTAGGAGCTTACGGAGGCCAGAACAAATGTCAAAGCAAGAATTGATTTCCTAGAGACAGAAATTAATAGGATCGGATAGTTGGAGAAGGATTTTGAGGACAGAGCCAAGGCGGGACAGCTGAAAATGACCAAAATCCAAGAGGAGTTCAAAGGAAAAGCTGAGGCAATGTAGAAGGCTGCCTAGCAATAACCTCTATAAGGTTGATGAGGGGTTTTGGGGTTTTGGGGTTTTGGGGTTTTGGGG
>CAYZLR010000356.1:0-1544 GCA_964479275.1 uncultured Caulobacterales bacterium | reverse complement strand
TTGCTCTAAAGCAGAGACATAATCAGGATGCGCATATGCCCATTTATCTTTAGCAGATTGAGCGCCTTCATTGCTTTGAAGGGCTAGGCGACTATGGACAACCTTTTCCATTGACTTAGAAAACTCATATCCAGATTTTGCATCTGCAAAACTATCGTCATGGTCTGTTAATATGCGTAAGGCTTCTTTTAATTTTTGATCTGTAATCATTTTATGTTCCAAAATTAGTTCCGATAAACACACCGAATTGACGGCTCTCTTGGTGCTTATCGGTTAGCTAAAAGGTATTTCGTCATTCATATCATCTTGCACAGACTGACTGCTACCAGATGAATATGACTCTGTATTTGAATTATTGGATTTGCTATTGCCGCCCTGCAAAGTGATCTCATCGACGTTAACGCCCAGATATACCTTGCCGTTATATTCTCTTGCAGTTGGGCGACCTATTATAGAAACACTGCCGCCTTTTTTGAGGTATGGCGCTAGGCTTTCACCGCGCTTACCCCAGACCGAACAGTCAAACCATGTCGCGTCTCGCTTATTACCCTGCTTGTCTTTGCCATTATCAACAGCGACAGAGAAGCTGGCGACAGCATCGCCATTGCCTTTTGTATAGCGTACTTCGGCGTCTTTGCCTATTGTTCCAGCGATAAATAATTTTTGCATTATGTTCCTACCTTTTCTAATTCACGTTTTTTATCGTCTTTGATTTGAGTAATATTGTCCTCAAAGTCAGTGTGCATTGTTTGGACTTTGGGATAGTTTTCACGCCAAGTTTGCGCTAATGTTGGTATGTCTTGCGCGGCGTTTATCCATTTTTGAATAGACGAAAAATCGTCTCGACTATCGGCTTTAGAGCGCCGACTGATTTTGGGCGCGGAATTATTTACAACACCGCCAATAAATTTTTCATGGACATCAACAAGCTGGCGAATAGATGCATCTGTAAACCCGCTTGCGTACAGCTTACCGCCTTTTTTGCGAGGCTCTTTAAGCTTTACCCACGGCGCTGATAGCGAGTATAGATAGCGCCCTATGCCCCACATAACGGCAGCTCTTTTAAAGGCATCAGACAGACCGCCTTTTTCTTTTTCTACAGCAGTGTCGCCAGCCCCGTCAGATTTCCATACCCATTCGTTGCCAATCCTAATTCCAATTTCACAGACTACGCGGCCAGAGGTATGTGGGTATCTGTCTTGCCAATTTTCAGGGCCGCAAACATCGTCAAGCCTATCCATAACATCACGCGCATCTATATAGGCTAGAGCCATACCTTCTCTTTTGTCGCCTGTTGTTGAACCTACACGCCAGTGAATAGCTGTAGATGAAAACGGTTTCTTTAAATCGCCTAACTTCATCATGCGGCCTTTTGCAATTCAGGAAGTCTATTTGGTTGTGTAATAGCAAAGTATAAGCGGCGCATATCTTCGACATCACCCGCACAATAGGTCTTAACTTCGTCGTGACGCCCGTCAGCGTGATATTGAGCCACTTGTGACCCATCCATTCCTCCAGCTGAATAAGGCAATCCAAAGGCTATA
>CAYZLR010000355.1:0-1549 GCA_964479275.1 uncultured Caulobacterales bacterium | reverse complement strand
GTTTCCTTCCCCCGCGTATCCATCGATTTTTCGGCGTGAGTGAAGATGTTCTCCTCACCCTTCATATCGTCAAATCGCAGCTCGTTGAAGCCTCCGCCACCCTCGGAACTGTTGGTTTTCAGAGTGGTAACCGTGGGTTTAGCCATCGGGTCGTAGGGGAGTTCAGACTTTTCGTTGTAAACCCGACCCGTAATAATCGGGCGATCTGGATTACCATCCTCAAACTCGACAATCACTTCTTGGCCATGACGAGGAATGTTCATCATCCCCCAGCCCGCGCCCGCGACCGCCTGCGAAACCCGCACGGGACAGGAAAGCAAGCCCTCGCGCTCCCATTCGAAGGAGACTGTGACCCGACCATACTTATCGACGGGCTCGATCTCGCCTCCACCCCTGTTCGTGACGACGGCAGTCTGTGGGCCATAGATCATTGGCTTCGGCGAAACCCGTGCCGGGCGGTAGGTGCCACTCATCGGCATCGCCATAAAGGAGCAGGAATACTCGGGTTCGTCGCCGCCCCCGGAAGTGAACCCACCCGCACGACATTCGATGTGAGACGACGTAATCAGGTACTCGTCATTCACCTTTGCGACCGGGTGCTTTTCAAGCAAGAAACGATAGCCGGTTCGAATACCGTGCGCATTGGTGTCGCCTTGGGCGATCTCGAACGAAGACTGCTGCTCTTCTACGCGCAGTTTCGCGTAGTCTTGGCCTTCATCGGTTTCCTTGTACTCACCCGGATACTGATAAAGCTTCAAACCCGCCGCAGCATGGCCCCTCGCGATGGAATCGCTGACCGTCATTTCGGCGCGCGGCTTCTTAAAGTTATAGTCCTGCAGCGCCACTTCCGTCGCTCGGATTTGTTGGCGGCTTCTCCAACTGAAAATGCCCTCGCGCTGCTGACGTGCCGTATCGTCGTCCATCACCATAGGGATTACATCGTAACCCGAATCAGGTTCGTGCGTGTCCATCGAATCAGTAACAACGAGAGTGTGCTTACCGTTCTCGTGCTCGAAAAAGTAATAGAGCCCCTCTTTCTCGAAGAGCCGCGAGATGAAATTGAAATCGCTTTCCCGATATTGAACACAATATTCGTAGGTCTGCGGGCTGCCCTGTACATCGAACCGGAAATCCGCAAAGCCATGCGCAGTGAAAATTTTCTCGGCAATCGAAACGGCTGTCTCTTCATGGAAAATCATGCAGTTTTCGGTCTGCTTCAAAAGCCATAACCACGGCGAGACCGTTGCGCGGTACAGGAACATCCGGCCGCTAACGCCAGCAAAACCAAAGCTTGTCACGTAGCCGTTGAAGAATCGCTCGCCTCCGCGGGGGCGGTTAACGCCGACCGTGATGTTGTGACCGAGTATCGCATCAAAATCGATTGCGGGGTCGTGTGAGAGCATTTCGACTTCCATATTGAAAGTCGCACTCAACGTTTCGGTTATCCGCATCGAACGGAAATTTAGATGATCTTCACTCAGTGCCGTTTTGACACGATACGGGCGGTCCTTCTGCTTGACGCCCGGCAGGACGGCTCGCTTAAGCTCTT
>CAYZLR010000354.1:0-1553 GCA_964479275.1 uncultured Caulobacterales bacterium | reverse complement strand
ATTTGGTAAGGCCAAGACATCATAAAAGAAGCCTTCTTCCTCATCCCAAGCATTAGCATGTCCGTCACCAATTTTATTTAAAGCGGCAGTTATATAAATAAAATGTTCATAAAATTTATAGGCCATATCTTCATAAACAGGGTCTTCTTGTGCCACCTCTAATGCCATATCCAGCATATTTAAACTAAACATTGCCATCCAACTGGTACTATCTGCTTGTTGCAACGTTCCTCCCGCTGGCATGGGCGCACTTCGGTCAAATACCCCAATATTATCCAATCCTAAAAAGCCGCCTTCAAAAATGTTATTATTATTGCCATCTTTTCGATTGACCCACCAAGTAAAGTTTAGAGACAGTTTTTGGAAAGCTTTCTTTAAAAACTCAATGTCTTTTTTACCCGTTTGCTTGATACCCATTCGATAAACTTCCATCACAGACCAAGCATGTACAGGTGGATTTACATCCCCAAAAGCCCATTCGTAAGCAGGCAATTGACCATTGGGTCGCATATACCATTCTCGCAAAAAGAGCAGTAATTGTTTTTTAGCAAATTCTAAGTCAATCATCGCAAGTGGAATACAATGAAAAGCAGAATCCCATGCCGCATACCAAGGATATTCCCATTTGTCAGGCATCGAAATAATATCTTCATTATATAGGGTTCGCCAATCGGCATTCCTACCAAATTTTCGACCTTCTGGTGGCGTAGGTTGCCCTTCATCACCATCCAACCAAAGATTGACATCTATATTATAATATTGTTTAGTCCACAACATACCTGCAAAAGCTTGTCGTTGGATATTGACCAAATCTTCGTTCTTTTTTGTTGGTGCTACTTGATTATAAAAAGCATCTGCTTCTGCAATTCGCTCAGCAAATATTTTATCAAAAGAAGTGCTTAATGGATTTTTAGTATGGGCTTTCTTAGACAACCTCAATTTAATGGTAACCGATTTTTCCCCAGGTACTTCAAATTGAAAAGAAGGAGTGAATTTTGTGCCCGATTCGTGTGCTTCAAATAATTGATAATCACCAGAAATCACGGCATCATTAATGGCATCTTTCACATAAGAATGTGCATTTGTTGCCCCAAAAACCTTAGCCATATTTGTCTCATTCTCCGTAAACATGGTTTGTTCAGGTGCTTCAAAATAGAAATAATAATCTCCTGCTTTTTCGTGATCTATTTTTACTACCCCATAATTTTTGTTAAGGGATTTTAGACTAATCGAAGGCTTACACTTTATTAATTTATAACTCCATAAATTTCTAAGCCATAAAGTTGGTAATAAGGTAATCGGTGCTGCTTCTGTATGCCGATTATGTGCGGTAATTTTAATTAGCACATCATCTTCATCCGCTTTGGCATATTCTGTGAATACATCAAAATATTCATTATTTTCAAAGATATCCGTATCCAATAATTCATATTCTAATTCCACCCTACCCCGTCGAGCATTCTCCTGTACTAAATCAGAATAGGGGAAAGCATTTTGTGGGTATTTATACAAATGCTTCATATAAGAATGGGTCGGTGTACTATCCAAATAAT
>CAYZLR010000353.1:0-1556 GCA_964479275.1 uncultured Caulobacterales bacterium | reverse complement strand
TCATATACATGGTGCAAATTAGGGTGGCTGGAAATTATACTTTCCTGTTCTGACCAACCCATTATTATTATGCGCGTACTTATGCCTTCATCAGCTAATTCTTTGATTTTTGTATCTGCATATTCTTGAAGTTTAAAATCATGATCTGCGGTCGTGATGATAAAATACTTTTTTAAAGGATTATCCAACTTTTTTAACTTCTCAACTTCGACGTCGATTTCGCCAGTAGTTAATTTTTTTCCAGGGCTTTTCCATTTGTTCTGCACGCCAAATGGAAGCTCCAAGTCGTCATTCTCAAAACCTTTAAGGTCCAATCCTTTCTGACCTTGCCCGTTTCGGCCACACATTTCTACATGGGAGCAGTTCAGGTAAACCTCAAACACATACCGACTACCAAGCTCATACGCTTTATCGTCCACGGGTTTCTCAATACCACGCCGACTTACGATCTTTGGATCGTCTCCACTCACCTATGAATTACCTGTAAAACACATACTTGAGTGGTACGTCCTAATCATACATTTTAAAAGGACTGTATTTCATTTATACACATCATTAAGTTTTGTTGCGATACTGCAACCCCAACAGCCGCACCTCCATAAGAAAGTTAAAATGACCTATAAACATTTTGATATAGCTGCACGATATGCTAGGCATAATACCCTAGCTACTAAAGCGCGGGAGGTTCTCCAACAACATTGGAACAATGACTTCAACAAATTTCATGATGCTCGTAAGCTAATTTACTGCGCCATTATAAGCGTTCACTATCGATACGCAACTCAGAATGAAACCTTGAAATCAGATAAAGTACAATTGACTCTAACTATAAACTCTTTCTTCAAAGGGATAAAACTTACAGAGTTAGCAATTTGCGAAGGGCTTTACGCACAGGCTTATAATTTGCTTAAGCAAGAAATGGAAACACTATCGGCCTGCATAGAAATTCGAAAAGGCAAACGCAAAGACAAGAAAACTCCAAATACTCAACATCTCCCATACGGCCTAAAGTCGGCCTATGGGCATCTGAATAATGTAGCTCACGTTTCTCATTTAGAATCTTTGAAACGAGTGAATTTGAAGTTTGGAGAAGGCAACTCATCAAGCGCTAGTGCAAACCCTCAGTATAATGAAAGAATTGCAAAATCACTTTATGGCTTACACATAACCCTCATGCACGAATTAGCATTGGAAATGATACAAGGTTTCGCTCCGAAGGTGAAAGCAGGAGAAATAAAAGAAGAGTTAGAGGTATTAATGAAAGCTTTTAAGTTGCTCCAGGATTTAGATATTCTCGCATGACCTAATGTTCGCTTTGCCCGCACAGGTGGCTTCATGAATTCATATATCAATTCATATCGATATACACTCACACGGTATTCACACGACATTCTCGATTAAAGATGAATATGAGTGATATTCTAAGATTTATTCTGATTTTATAGATGAGCTATGATACTGAATTTATTGAGTTTTGTTCTGACTTCTTACATGTGTGGTCAACTACGAATCAAGGGGTCGGGAGTTCGAATCTTCCCCGGTGCGCCATTTCTCTC
>CAYZLR010000352.1:1130-1559 GCA_964479275.1 uncultured Caulobacterales bacterium | reverse complement strand
GCCGGTGGGTACAATTTTGTCGATACCTGAGGTCACCAGGTGCACGTTGTCTCGATTAAAACTGGACAGGTAATCATCGGAGATAACGCGGCGCTTGCAACCGGGTTCGTAGTCGGGGGTGAGTGCGGCGCGAATGGCTGGATCGGTAACCGACTCTTTGAGATGCGCCAGTCCGTTTGCTTTTAACCGTGCTGACATGCGACTGCCACGGCGCAACGACAGCATGCCCATAACGTCCATAAATACCCAGAGAAACCAGCGGTAGCCGCGCATCATCCATGGGTGCTTTCGGAAGCGCTCACGTCTCGACTCCTCGATGGCACCGTCGAGGCGCGGGAACACCCAGGCAGCCGAGCGTTGAAAAACGCTCACAGAGTCCACGTCGTTGACAATCCCCGGTAGCGTTTGACCGGCACTGGCCCCCGTACC
>CAYZLR010000352.1:0-1120 GCA_964479275.1 uncultured Caulobacterales bacterium | reverse complement strand
GCGGCCTTTGAGAGCGTGCGAGTGATCCCACATCGCGGTATGAAAGCGCTTGCCGGCGAAAGACTCGATGCCAGGGATATTCGCGCGGTTAGGTAAATGCAATCCGCCAAGGCCGCTGACCACCATATCTGCATGCAGAGTTTTGCCGTCTTGCAGAATGACCTGCCAGCGTTTGTTGGCGGGTGCGTCAGCAACGTATTCCGCGGCTTCCACTTCGTGCCCCAAATACAGGTACGGATCCAGCCCATACTTGTCGACACAGCGTTCGCAGTAGTCCCAGATTTCTTTACCGCCAGAGTAGCTGTGGCTCCAGTTCGGATTGAGTTCGAAAGAAAACGAGTAAACGTGGGAGGGGACATCGCAGGCGATGTTTGGGTAGGTGTTGTCGCGCCAGGTGCCGCCCACATGGTCTGCCTTTTCGATGATGACAAAGTCGCTGACCCCAAGCTTGCGCAATTGGATGGCCATGCACAGTCCGGACATACCGGCCCCGAGGATGGCAATGCGGGTGGTTTTGGGGAGTAGGCGTTGGTGAGAGGTGGTTGCGCCGAATGCGGGTAGTGGTTCAAAACTTTGGCTGTGAGATGTTGGCATGCGCTTCCCTGGTTTGTCCTGGATAGGTCTCAATTTGGTTTTAGGCCGATAAACGTGGTTTTAGGCCGATAAACCAATTTGTAAAACGTGCAAATAGTCCCTTCGATGCTAGCTCAAACAGGGCGTTGCTCCCAGTGGATTTGTGGTAGCGTTAAGCGTACTACGGACCACTATTTTTTGGAGTGCCTATGTCTGCTGTCGTCGTATCTCGTTTGGGAACAAACCTTCGAGCCCTATTGTCGGGTGTTGTCTGTGCAGGCCTGCTGGCCACCACAGGTGCGGTGTTTGTTACCCAGAATGTGGCTGCCGCCGATGCTGACAAAGCGGCGGCCAATGCAACGAAAGACGCTGAGCGGGCTACGAGGGCCATTGCCACCCGGCAGGGCGCGCTCAAGCTGATGGGCTACTACATGTTTCCGCTTGGCGGTATGGCGCGTGGTCGCATCCCCATGGACACCGCGCTGGTTGCAAAAAATGCCATCCACATCGGTAACTTGGCTCCCATGCTCACAGATACGTTCAAGGC
>CAYZLR010000351.1:0-1565 GCA_964479275.1 uncultured Caulobacterales bacterium | reverse complement strand
TCCATTCGCGACGAGATGGATGAAGCAACGGGTATCACGCAGCGTATCGTGTCCGACTGGCGCTCCGCTCCGAAGGGTTCGGACCTCAAGCCAGCCATTACGATGGTCGACTCGAAGGGTGAGACCTTCACGCTCGATAACGGCAACCCTGCTCACTACTTCATGTCGGTCGACGCAATTTTGTCGGTTGAAGACGGTCAGGAAGTCGAGGCCGGTGAAGTGGTTGCACGTATCCCTCGTGAGGGCGCGAAAACCCGCGATATTACCGGTGGTCTGCCTCGTGTGGCCGAGCTGTTCGAAGCACGGCGTCCGAAAGATCACGCAATCATCGCTGAGATCGACGGCTATGTGAAATTTGGCCGTGATTACAAAAACAAACGCCGTATCTCCATCGAAGCGCCTGCTGAAGGTGGTGAAGAGCCAGAGGTTCGCGAGTACCTCATCCAAAAAGGCAAGCACATCACCGTGCAAGAGGGCGATTTCATCCAAAAAGGTGAATATCTGCTCGACGGCAACCCGGCTCCACATGACATCCTTCATGTTAGTGGGATCGAGAAGCTTGCTGAATACCTCATCAACGAAGTGCAGGACGTTTACCGTCTTCAGGGCGTGAAGATTTCCGATAAGCACATCGAGGTCATCGTTCGTCAGATGCTTCAGAAGATCGAAGTCACTGATTCTGGTGAGACGACCTTCCTGAAGGGCGAGCAAATTGATCGCCTTGAGTTTGAAGAGGTTAATCGCAAGGCAGAAGAAGAGGGCCGTCGCACGGCGTCCGGTAACCCGATTCTCCTCGGGATCACCAAGGCATCGCTGCAAACGCGCTCGTTCATCTCGGCGGCATCGTTCCAGGAAACGACTCGGGTTCTCACCGAAGCATCGGTTCAGGGTAAGCGCGATAAGCTGATTGGCCTGAAAGAGAACGTGATTGTAGGTCGCCTGATTCCCGCCGGGACAGGCGGAATGGCTGCCCGCATGAAGCGTATCGCTTCTGACCGCGATAAGGCGATCATCGCAGAGCGTAAAGCAGCGGCAGAAGAGGCTGCAAAGCTGGAAGCGCCGAAAGAGGATGCGCAAGACGCCGCCGAATAAGTACTTAGTTTCAAAATGATAGGAAAGGGCGTGCCGCAAGGTGCGCCCTTTTTTCATGGTTAGACCGCATTGCAGCAAAAATCTCTGGATTCACCTTACTCAAGGGTTGACGAGGGCAAGGCATCTGACTAGGTTCCGCGGACTTCGACAGGGATATGTCCCTTTTGTGGTTACATCGCTAGGAAGAATAGCACGATCCGGGTTTTCCTTGGTCCTCTGCTCAAAGGCGCTGGAGGCGGAAACGCTTATCCGGCGCGTTGGCTTTGTTGTGGTGTGAGAATGAAATTTGATGACCCGTTTGGGATAAGGCGAGCTGAATGCCAACTATTCAACAGCTGATCCGCAAGCCGCGTAAACCTAAGGTTAGACGCAGCAAGTCGATCCACCTTGATGAATGTCCGCAAAAACGCGGCGTTTGTACGCGTGTTTATACAACGACGCCGAAAAAGCCGAACTCGGCTCTTCGTCGCGTT
>CAYZLR010000350.1:0-1577 GCA_964479275.1 uncultured Caulobacterales bacterium | reverse complement strand
TCGGCCCGGTTTCCAGCCGCTGCCCCGACGTTTTCTGCCGCCGAACCGCATTTCAACGGCGCGGTTTTCTGTCATAGTATGAGTGATCTTAGAAATTGATGTTCCGTCAGGGGCGCTAAGTTCGAGCGTCAGAATATCATTCTTTTCCAAGCCATAGAAATGACTCCAAAATACCATCGCGGGGCTGTTGCGGTTAAATTCTCTTTTGCTCGGACTGGATTGCTTGATGCGTTCATAATCCGGCGGTGCATCTACGATACCAGCGCTCATGATTCCGCCGGGCTTATAGCGAACATCGCTGTTCACGGTCCAAAGTGGAGAACCATCAATCGTGCAGTTCTTTTTCATTTCTGTGTTGTCGAATGGGTCGATTATTTCGTCATTGCGGGTTACTTGAAAGTGCAGGTGAGGGAATTCGGCCTGCCCAGACATCCCGATCCGCCCCAATGTTTGGCCAACGGTTACTCGGTCGCCTTTTTTCACGGCGACAGAATTTAGGCGCATATGACAGTATTGCGTTCTCCAGCCATCAGCGTGACGGATGGCGACACCGTTTCCGCATTCACGTCCCTTGACGGATTCTCCTGAAATAAACGCGGTATCTACCATGCCATCACGGGTGCCGATTACGGTGCCTTCAACGGCAGCAACGATATTGACACCTCTTAGCATTGCCGCGCGATCTGCGACGGCAAAGTCAGTGCCTTTATGGTTGTCATAGCTTTGGATGCCACAAAATGCGTCCTGTACGCTCGGGCCAGAGCCATGGTCGACATATTGTTGGATGAAACACGTATCGCCCAGCTCGCAGTCAACCGGAGAGCCCAATTCGAATGCTGTGGATGGAGACGCCAGACTACAATAACTCAACAGTGCAAGGGTTTGGACAAAAGGTTTCACAGACTCGTTCCTCTCCGACAGATAGTTATAAATCCGATTATGTCGTTTTCGGTCCACAAAGGATCGTCACGAAATCTTGACACGACTCCTTAGATGACAGAAGCCTGTTCGATGGATTGGTTCCGAAGCGCCCGTCACAGGCGGCGCGAGGATTAATAGGGAATGTGGGATATGGCCGACCCAATTAGGGGGCCAAAAGCCGCAACCGCCCCCGCGACTGTAAGCGGTGTGCGACCCTCACTGCCACTGGCGTAAGCCGGGAAGGCGGGGGAAGCAGGCGAAAGCCGACACCGTGAGTCAGGAGACCTGCCGTCCGAGAAACTCGAACACCCGTCGGTGGGACGGGAGGGGAATAGAGATGAAAAAGATTACTGGCCTTGCGGCCATTGCAACTGTTGTTGCGACTCCTGCATTCGCGCACCACCCTTTAGCCGGTGCGGAAATGACGACGTTCACGCATGGCGTGCTGTCAGGCATTGGACACCCGGTTCTTGGTTTTGATCACCTGTTTTTCGTGATTGCCGTCGGCATTGTCGCTGCGATGACAGGGCGTTTAGCAACAGCACCACTTGGTTATATTGCTGGTATGCTCGGCGGTGTTGTCCTCATTATGAGCGGCGTTACGCTGCCTTATGTTGAGTTTGTTATTGCCGGATCGCTGATCCTGCTTGGCGGGC
>CAYZLR010000349.1:0-1580 GCA_964479275.1 uncultured Caulobacterales bacterium | reverse complement strand
CTGTCTCAGCCCGTGATTTTGCGCTCGAAGCCCTCGCGGCAGCGAGCATTTGTGCCACGCATCTCTCGCGCTTATCTGAGGAAATCGTCATTTGGACCAGCGCGCAGTTCCAATTCATCAAGCTGACTGACGCCTTTACAACAGGCAGTTCTATCATGCCGCAAAAGCGCAACCCTGATGCGGCAGAGCTTATACGCGCCAAAGTTGGCCGTATTATGGGCGCGCTTACCAGTCTAACAATTGTCATGAAAGGGCTGCCCCTCGCCTATTCCAAAGATATGCAAGAAGATAAAGAACCCGTCTTTGACGCCTTTGACGCGCTTGATTTGGGCCTTGCCGCTATGGCGGGGATGGTGTCTGATATGAGCCCTAACAAACCCCGCCTCGCAGACGCGGCGGGCGCAGCCTATTCCACCGCAACGGATCTCGCCGATTGGCTTGTACGGAAGCTGAATATGCCGTTTCGTAACGCGCACCACGTCACAGGCACCATTGTGGCCATGGCCGAAAAGCAAGACAAGACCTTGGACGAACTAAACTTAGCCGACATGCAGACCGTGGAGCCAAAAATCACGAAGGACGTGTTTAAAGTCCTCTCCCCTCTAGCTTCGGCCAAAAGCCGCGTCAGCTATGGCGGCACGGCGCCAAGGGAGGTTAGGAAGCAGGTTAAGAGATGGCAGAAGATTTTGACGAATTGATATGGTATTTTGTTTCATTAAATATGATTCGTTAAATCAGAAGTGCATATGGCAGGGCTCAAAGACAAGTGGGATAAACATCCATTACGGTGGTTATCGGCGTCAATTATAGGTGCTTTTATTACTGGATTTGCAGCTGGTAATTACATTGATTCAATACTTGCAGAGATAAATGGAAAACAAATTCTTTCTGATGCGCAAGTAGCGAAACTCAATCATGCGGATAAAATTGCTCCAGATGAAACTATAATAAAGAAGTCAGTTTTATCATCTTTAAAACTTAGACCACAAACATGCCCCCAGAAAATATGCTCTGAAAATTCTATCACCGAAGTTAGGGACTGCATTACAGAAAAAGACCCAAAATCGATCAAAGATAAATTTGATTCACCTCGAAAAGAGCAAAATGAAAAACTTTTTCAAGATAAGTATTTTTCACGATGGGTTTGCGCACCAGGTTGGAAAGTAAAAATATATGATGAGCCCGAAATCAATAAAGAAGGCTACTGGGAGTTCACTAGTTTTTGGCAAAATCCAAAAGGTATATTTAATCCTACCCTAGTAGATGTTATGTTAGATTACAAAAATTCGGCAAAAAATATTTCTAAAAATGACACCATTATAGTACAAGGAAGGCTCTCTCGAGGTACTAGTTCTTCATTGCTTTTGACAGAATCTCATTACACAAAAATTAAATAATTCCTAAACTTAACCTCCACATTTAAGTGCTGCAATTCCCAACACATCCAAAACCCGTGTCTCCGCATCCCCATCATCCAATTTTTTCTTAATCGTCGTGCTCTTCCATTTCAAGACCCACGCCCCAGCCTCTTGATCCCATTCTGTATTGAGCGCCAGATCATCACCATCGGCGCGGATGAG
>CAYZLR010000348.1:0-1590 GCA_964479275.1 uncultured Caulobacterales bacterium | reverse complement strand
CATGGCGCGCGAAAGCACGCGCCCCATGTCTATTTCGCTGGCACAGGGTATTTCGCCGCACGGCTGGCGCAAACTGCTGGGCAAGATTGATGCTGCGGTTGAGCGTGGCACGGTCATGCGCGGCCAGGTCGCACCACGCGCCATTGGAATTTTGCTGGGGTTAACCGGCAGCGTACATCCGTTTGTTACACACCCCACCTACAAAACAAAGTTGCGCCACCTGCCGTTGGCTGAACGGGTGGCCGAAATGAACAAGCCCGAGGTGCGAGCAACGTTGCTGGCCGAAGAGCCCACGCCCAATTTCAAACTGTTTGCGCAGATAATGGCCGACTTCGAAAAGGTGTGGGTGCTGGGCGATCCGCCCGATTACGAGCCGGCGCCCGAAGACAGCGTGGCGGCCAAGGCACGAGCGCAAGGCCAAGACTGCTGGGCCTACACCTACGACGCCATGCTGGAACTCGAGGGCCGACAAATGCTCTACACGCCCTTTGCCAACTACCAGGAGAACAACCTCGACTGCTGTCGCGACATGATCCTGTCGAAGAACACAGTAATGGGGCTGGGGGATGGCGGTGCGCACGTGGGCACTATCTGTGATGCCAGCTACACCACCTACCTGTTGTCGCACTGGGGCAAAGACCGCACGCGCGGCGAGCTTATAGATGTGCCCACCTTGATTAAAGCGCAGACGCAAGACACGGCGCGCGCGGTGGGTTTGAATGACCGCGGTGTTATTGCGCCGGGTATGCGTGCCGATATTAACCTTATCGACTTCGACAATTTGCGGGTGCGAGCCCCGCGCATTGTGAATGACCTGCCGGCAGGTGGAGCTCGGCTTGAGCAGCTGGCGGACGGCTACATAGCGACTATGGTGGCGGGTGAGGTGACCTACGAGAATGGTGAGGCCACCGATGCTTTGCCGGGCCGATTGATACGTGGCGGGCGTTAATAACCACATGGCTCAACCGCTATCTCACCTTACGGTGCTCGACATGACCATCGCCCGGGCTGGGCCCACGGCTGTGCGCCTGCTCGCTGACTGGGGCGCAACGGTTATAAAGGTAGAGCAAAAACTGCCGCCGGGGAGTGGTTCGATCACGGGTGGTCGCCGTGGTCCCGATGAACAAAACCTGCATCGCAACAAACAAAGCCTTGCGATCGATTTAAAGACCAAGGCCGGGTACGCCGCGTATCTGCGATTGGTTAGTCAGGCCGATGTGGTAGTGGAGAACTTTCGTGCGGATGTGAAGCATCGGCTGGGCATCGATTACGAGACGCTGAAACAACACAACCCTAAACTTATTTACGCCAGCATCTCTGGTTTTGGTCAGGATGGTCCCTACGGCGAACGTCCAGGAGTTGATCAAATCGTGCAAGGCATGAGCGGGTTGATGAGCGTGACAGGAGACTCAGACAGTGCGCCCACCCGGGTTGGCATTGCCATTAGCGATACCACGGCGGGCATGTTTCTGGGGCAGGGCATATTGCTGGCGCTGCTGCACCGCGAACGCACCGGCGAAGGCCAATGGGTTCACACCTCATTGCTTGAAGGCATGATGAGCAAACTCGACTTTCAGGGCGCGCGCTACA
>CAYZLR010000347.1:0-1593 GCA_964479275.1 uncultured Caulobacterales bacterium | reverse complement strand
GACTTCAGGAATGAAGAAGTTCGAGAACTCTTTGACCCATAAGGCGCGCGCCGGGTACCCGTCGATGACGACGGCCCTGATTATTTCAGCCGCAAAGGTAGGGCCGCTCACGAGGGTCGCCATTGCTGCGCCGAGTAGTCCGACTTTCCAAGAAACCATGATATCCTCCCGTGCGGATTACTCCGCTGATGCTATTTTTTACCCCACGTCACCGTGAGTTTCGTTCCCGCGTTCTCAAACAGCTTGGACAGCGGGCAGAACTTTGCAACCTCGTTGGCGACATTTTCCAGTTCTTCTTGCGAAGCGTTTCCGTCGCTCGTGACAGTCAAATCGACGGACTCAAACGGTACCTCGATTTCTTCCTCGAGCGTCACACCCCGTCGATCAAACGCGCATTTGGCTGAAATGTCGAGGTGACCGATATCGACACCAAGTTTCTTGGCACATTTATGACCGATGACATTGGTGCAGCCAATCAGGGCCGCGAGTGCTGTATCTGTTGGTGTTGGACCGAGATTTGTGCCACCGCGCTCCGTCGGTTCATCGACGGAAAAGGTCAAATCGCGAACGGCGACGCGGGCTTGCGAGTGACTGGGGCAATGGGCCTCGGCTTTTAGCGTAACGGTCGTTTTCATCTGGATTGCCATGGTACCCTCAAAGAAATTGGCAGACATCTTCGAATGCAAAACGGGGCAGCTTTTGGAACAGCGCCGTTTCGTCCGCATAACCGAGGTTACACAGGAAATTCGATTTCCAACCGTTATCCGCGAAGAACTCTTCGTCAACGATGGCGTTCGAGAATCCTGACATCGCGCCAACATCAAGCCCGAGTGCGCGCGCCGCGATCATGAAATAGCCGCCCTGCAGAGTGGAGTTCCTGTAAGCGGTGTCCTCACAGTATGCGTCATTGCCGTCAAACATCGGCTTGCGATCTTCATGAGGGAACAGAAAATCCAGCTTATGCCAAAACAGCGGGTCGTAAGCGATGATTGCGGTGACTGGCGCGTCCATCATTTTGGGAAGGTTCTTTTCCTTCACTGATTTGGCGAGCCGCGCTTTTCCCTCTGGACTTGTGACGAAGATGAAACGAGCCGGGCATGTATTCATGCTCGTCGGGCCATTGATCGTAATGTCGTAGAGGGTTCGCAACACGTCTTCGGGGATCGGCTTGTCGGTCCAAGCGTAATGAGACCGCGCGTCGCGCAGAATCAAGTCGATGGAATCGTCGTCGAGTGTGGTCTTTCGCGCACGCAGTGATCTAACGGCTTCCTGCGCGGTGGCGCGCAGATCTTCATCGGCGGACATTAAGCGGCCCCCGCAAATTCTGCTTCATCAACGATTGGGCTGGCACAAATACCAATGCCTTCGATCTCGATCTCGATTGTTTCGCCGGGGCGCAGCCAACGGGGTGGTTTTTTCGCATGGCCAACGCCGGGCGGCGTTCCTAGGGCAATATGATCGCCGGGGACGAGCGTTGTATACTCTGAGATTATTGCAATCGATTTAGCGGCGTTCCAGATCATGTTTTCCGTGTTGGAACTTTGTAAGATTTCATCGCCCACACGGCTTTCAATCTTCAACCCTGCCGCCCCT
>CAYZLR010000346.1:0-1598 GCA_964479275.1 uncultured Caulobacterales bacterium | reverse complement strand
GTACAGGGTTTTCTATCTCCCAGCCAACTGGCTTTTCAGATAATGCCATTCATTCTATCCATCCTTATACCAATGCAGGAGAGAATAATACTCGAAACTTTAATTATGATTTAAGTTTTCCGATAGTTATTCGCAAGACGGAGGCTTTAATTGAATTTGAGGAAGTTGTTTTAGTTGAGCCAGGGGAAGCTGGTACGGTCTATACAGACACTGAATTTTGGGATTATGTCATTGTGGAAGGTAGAAAATTAGAGGAAACCACCTGGAAACCATTTTTAGATGGGTATGATTCTAAAGATAATGCTGCCTGGTTAAGTGCCTATAATGGTGGTTTAGTAGGACAAAATTCTAATGCCGCTGGCTCTAATAATTTATTTAGAGACCGAACCATCGATATGCAAGAAAATGGTAATTTCTCAGAAGGAGATACCGTAGTGGTACGTTTTAGGTTATTTTCTGACCCATTTGCCGTTGGTTGGGGTTGGGCAATTGATAATTTACGGATTCAAGATACGCAAGTGGCGATTGAAGATTTTGTAGATAATCAGGATTTTAAAGTTTTCCCGAATCCAGCTACTGAGCAATTTTTAAACATCAAATCAACCTTTAAACAACCCGTAGAAAAGGTAAATGTCCAAATACATAGTATTCATGGACAACTCCTATTTCAACAAGTTTATGATATACAAAATCAATCCTTTGTTGAATCCATACCTATCAATGATTTACCTAAAGGCGTGCTGCTGCTTACGGTTAACCTAGACGATAAAGAACAATTGACTCGTAGAATTATAAGGCAATAATTATTAGTCATTGGTCATTGGTCATTAAGTCATTAGTCTGCCATCACTATTGACTTAATGACCAATGACTTAATGACTAAAAAAACTTATATTTGCCATTTTACTATTCACCAAAACTTACAAGACTTTATCCTACTATGAAAGTGGAGCATTTGGAATATAGATGGCATCAACTAATGCTTCGGCAGGAAGCTCCTGCACGATATATTGCTCCATTGTGGCGAGAAATAAAGAATGCTTATACCAATACTCACCGACATTATCATAATCTACATCACCTTGCAGATTTATTGACCCAAGCCGACCGTTTCCGAACAGAAATCAATGATTTTGATACTTTAGAAATGGCTATTTGGTACCATGATATTATTTGCCAATGTCTTAGAAAAGATAACGAGGAAAAGAGTGCCGTTTTTGCTAAGTATCGAATGGAGGCTATTCAATATCCAAGGGAAAAATTAGTGCGCTGTTATCGACAAATTAATGCTACCAAAACGCATCAATTAATCAAAGGAGATGACAAAGATACCGCTTGGTTATTAGATTTTGACTTAGCTATTTTGGGTAGTGATTGGGAAACGTATAGTAAATATTTGGATAAAATGAGGAAGGAATATTCTATATTCCCTACTTTTCTATATCAGAGAGGTCGAAAAAAGGTTTTACAGCTTTTACTAGAGCGAAAACAACTTTTTCATACGCCTTATTATATTGACCGCTTTGAAGAGACTGCACGAGAGAATCTTCAACGAGAATTGAGTTTATTAATGATGAACGATGAACGATGAATGATGA
>CAYZLR010000345.1:0-1605 GCA_964479275.1 uncultured Caulobacterales bacterium | reverse complement strand
TGCTATCGAGTTTATGGTTATAAGCTAGTTGAGCAGAATAACCGAGGGCATAGGACTCAAGGCGATCATCATTTAGGTTATGGGCTTTTTGTCTTAGCTCTTCGTAAATCGCCCTAATATCTTGCCAACTGTAGTCAAGAGGAACACCTTGTTCTTTAATGATAGTTAGGCTTTGAGCCAACAGAATTTGACTCTTAAGGGAGCGATGGTTAACTGGCAAATCACGAAAACTCGAATTAGTCGTTTGTAAAAGAGGAAGTGCTTGTTTCCCCTGCTGGTCTCTCGTATAGATATCGATTAAATGGACTTGAGCTTCAAAAATATCAACAGAGTCTGAGGAATTTTCTTGAGAAATGTTTTGATAAATATTTTGGGCTTTACTTTTTTCCTGTTGGAATAGCTCTTGATTATTTCTGGATTTGGCTAGGTTTGCTCGTGATTGGGCAATATGCGCAGCCGTAAAATCTATTTTGGTTTGCAGAGATAGGGGAAATTGAGTTGTTTGCTGAGCTATTTTTTGACTATATTCGATAATTCTCTGAGCCTGTTCTAACTGACCTAGGAGCATCAAGTTATTTGCCAAACTGCTGGCGGCTTCTATCTCTATAAGTTGTGTGTCAGCGGTAGAAAAGTTTAATAATGAATCTATCTGCTCATTAGTTAAATTTTGACAGTCTAATGATTTCTTGGCTTGTTGCCCAGCTGATTTTGCCGTCGACTGCTGTTCAACTACCGCTAGAAGAGTTTTACAAGAACGTCGATAAAAACCTAAATTTTCTAATGCTTGCGATCGCGAAATAGCAACACCTTTTAGCCCTAGTTGATCATTGAGCGACTGATAAAATTCTTGCGCCTTTGACCAGCTTGTTAAGGCTTGCTCATTTTTATTTCTCTTTAAGTATAAATTTCCTTGGGCAGTCCATAATTGAGCCAGGATCTTCTGTTTGCCTACTCCATCAGCTTGAGAAGCTATTACGGCTAACCCATTATCGATAGCAGCTTGAGCTTGTTGCCAATTCTCCAATTTTTGATAGTTAAAGGAAATTAGCGCCTGAGTTTGTGCTTGTTGGAGTGGTTTATTCTCCTTCGCAAATTCTTGCTTGGCTTGCTGCAATAATTTTAGTGCAGCTTGAAAGTCATTCTGTTGATACAGTCGTTGAGCTTCGACCAAAGTTTTTCCTGTCCTATTCTCAGAAAGAACATTCTCTGAAAGAACTGTTCGCCCTAGTGTCAAACTTAACAAAAAACCTAAGGACGCAATTAAAATCAACTGCCAAAAACGTTTCATCTCTAGTTTTTGCTTGCTAAAAAGAATAATAAAAACATCATATTAAGATCGACATTCCTATTCCGAATATTACTATTTAGACCGTCATAAATCCATAAAGAATAAGCTAATGTTTCATTTTCTGTAAGATTGGTTCGTCTCTCAAGACTAGATATTGACGATTTGAGCTAGATTACTTGAAAGAAAAATTATTGATGTAAAACTAACTACTTATCTAATCGCAAACAGGCAAGTTGCCTGGAACTTAAATTTGGAATGATCGATTGTAGTTCTTGGGAAGGTAATTTTTGACCCAGCATTATTTTAGGCGTTCTCGA
>CAYZLR010000344.1:0-1606 GCA_964479275.1 uncultured Caulobacterales bacterium | reverse complement strand
AAATCTTCCAAATGGCGCACGTCTTTTCCACATCAAGCGCATCGTAAGCACGTCGTAGCGTCACCTCTTGTGGATACCAAAAACAACCGACCCTGCCCAAGCCACCAACTATCAATTTTTACGCGCGCGACTTTTTAAGTTTCCCAAAGATCCTGGAAATACCGGTATGCCCCGCACATTTTCTCCAAATCAGCTGCGCTGAAAAGTTTCCCCAAACCGACGTTCAGAAAGCCAATTTCATCGTCAAATCACCACAGCACACTTAACCAAGCTCCATCGTGCCAATGGCCTCAAATGCAAAAGGGGTTGTCTCAGGCGGATTGCCCCGGAACATTCTGGCCGTTTCAAAGACGGGTTCGAAACCTAGCTGCGTCAACAGCGCAATAAGCGCAACACTGTGATCCTGCACGTCCACGAAAGACGTTTCGGCCCCTGCCCCAAACGGGCAAGACGCCAATAACGCCCGCGCGTCATCTTCTGACTCTGCGTGAAGCGGACCGATTTTAACACCCGTGCCACAACGCCGGAACGTCGCGAACCCGTTGATCACGTCACCATCCGCCAAAACCATAGTCTGCCGCGTTGATGTCTGCGCAACCCACATTGCCATGAAGGCCACGCGATCCATGCCCGTCGTGCTTTTATCTCGTGCACTCAGCGCAGGTACATCTGACGCGTTCGCAGGGCGAATTCTTGGGTCAGCGCCAACGATCCCGCGTCCTTCGTATCGGATAGTGGATCCATATTTCTTAAAACCCGACCGCCCATAGTTCGCTTGTTGATCGGGCACACCATCCAACCCAATGCTGCGCGTCCCAGCATGCGCAATGCCCGCGCGCCAGATGTCTATCCCATGACCTTGGCCGCGACACTCGGGCTTGCACAAATACAGACCCAAAAATGCGACATCAGGATCATGATTGACAACAGAAATTGCGGCGACGGGCCTTTCATCGACACGTTTGATCAAGAAACCCGTTGGATCTGCGGCATGGAAAGCTGCCGCATCATCCAGACCCGGGTTCCAGCCTTCCTTTGCGGCCCAGCCTAACACCATCTGCAGATCTTCAAGGCTCATCGTGCGTATCGTCATTGGGACAATGCATCCTTAAGCGCCAGCGTACGGCCATGACGCTCTCTCAGATCAAGGGCAGAATGCAAATCAACCAAGTGACTGCGCATCAGCTCTTCGGCCTGTTGTTCATTATGGTCAGCCAACGCCCCGACCAACGCATGATGCGCGTGCTTTTCACACAGCGCACTTTCGCGACGCCAATACAGCGCAATGATCAGCGAGGAGCGTGCAATCAAGGTTTCAATAAACCCTGCAATTGTTGCTTGCCCGGCGATGCGCGCAATTTCCGTATGGAACAAACCGGAAAGATACAGTGCGCGCACCGGATCAGCAGCATCAAGCGCTTTGTGCTCATCGTTGATATGACGCTCAAGCAGCGCAATGTCAGCGGCTGTTGCGCGCAATGCCGCACTGCGCGCCGTGCGCGGTTCTAGCAGTTCGCGCGCTTCAAAGACCTCGTGGGCTTCAATGATCGAAGGGGACGCAACCGAAGCCCCTTTGTTGCGACGAATATCCACCAGCTTGATATGC
>CAYZLR010000343.1:0-1606 GCA_964479275.1 uncultured Caulobacterales bacterium | reverse complement strand
GGCGATGGCGACTTGGCCGCTTCTCACGCAACTATCACGGCTGTCGAGACGGTTGCTGACCTTGTGCTGACAGTGGAAGATCCTAAGGGACCACTTCCAACTGGCGAAAACGTCGATTACACGATCAAGATTCGTAACCGCGGAAGTCGCTCGGCAACGGGCGTGAGTGTCGTCATGCAATACTCAAAAGGCATCGAGCCGACCGAAGCAGAGGGCTTGAAGTACAAGATTGATTCGGTTCACGGACAAGTCATCTTTTCTGCGATTCCTCAAATCAATCCAAATGAAGAGATCACTTTGGTCGTAAAAGCATTGCCAGAGGTTGCTGGAACTCATGTTTTCCGTGCACAATTGACTTGCACTGACTCTGATTCTCGCGAAGTTGCAGAAGGAACAACTCGCTTCTACGGCGATGAGATTGAGTCAGACGCTGCAACAACAGCCAACTCAAGTGGCACTTTCCAACCAAGCGGACAATTCAAGCGTTAAAACTACGGTTGTTTGAAAAAGCACGGGATTGAAATTCAAATTCAAAAGGCGGTATCAGAAGATACCGCCTTTTTTTAATGTTATGACATCGAAAGTCGATTGAGTTGAAAGCTGCCTATTACTTCCAGCCGAACTCTTGGCCCGTCAATTTTTCGTACGCCTCGATGTACTTGGCACGAGTGTTGTTAACGATCTCCTCTGGCAACTCAGGTGGCTCACTGTCCTTGTCCCACTCAGTCGTGTCCAAGAATTCACGCACGAACTGCTTGTCAAACGAAGGCTGGTTTTGGCCCGGAGTGTACTGATCGGCAGGCCAGAAACGGGAACTGTCAGGCGTGAGGACTTCGTCAATCAAGATAAGTTCGCCATCGTGCCAACCCCATTCGAATTTGGTGTCAGCCAGGATGATGCCTTTTTCTGCCGCGTAGTCACGACCGCGAGTGTAGACATCGAGGCTCATTTGCTTGAGCTTCTCAGCGGTTTCCGCACCGATCTCATCACACATTCTCTCAAACGAGATGTTTTCGTCATGGCCTTCTTCGGCTTTGGTAGCCGGGGTAAATAGTGGCTCATCGAACTTCGCACAGTTTTGCAAACCATCGGGCAAGTCAATTCCGCATACGGAACCTGTCTTGCTGTAGTCTCGCCAACCAGAACCAACGAGGTATCCTCGAACTACGCACTCGATCGGAACGACTTCGCACTTTTTCACGATCATCGTTCTACCGTCAAGCTCGTCCGCATCGAGTTCAGTGGGGATTTCGACGCTGTTCAAATCGGTCGAGATCAGGTGATGTGGGACTTTGCAATAGTCGAACCAGAACTTGCTGATCTGCGTAAGTACACGACCCTTGTCTTGGATTTTGGTAGGAAGAATCCAATCAAACGCACTGATCCGGTCACTGGCGACCATCAGGTACGAATCGCCAATATCATATACGTCTCTGACTTTTCCCTGTCTCACTAAAGTTGCCAAAGGTCTTTCCCTCTCAAAAAGTTGTCTTATTTACATCTGAGTCAATTGCTGGAAAACAAAATATATTCGACTCGCAAAGCTTCAAACAGTCTCCATTTTTGTTTTTTCCTCAACCAAGTGAAAACTTGTTGGGAATTGAGA
>CAYZLR010000342.1:0-1608 GCA_964479275.1 uncultured Caulobacterales bacterium | reverse complement strand
AAGGTGATTGATGTCGCGACGGAAGGGTTTGTGTCTTATGACATGGCGATTTTGCTGAGCGCCCTGATCGCGACATTTTATGTGGTAACTGGAGGAATTCGCGCTGTTGTTTGGACAGATATTGTCCAGATTTTACTGTTTTTTGCTGTGGCTATTTTTGGGCTTTATGCAGTGATTTCGGTCGTTGGCGGAGATATTGGTGCTGGTTTTCAGGCGGCGATGGAGCGCAAGCCGGAGCTTTTTGAGTTTGAAAAAGATCAGTTCGGCAAGTGGGTTACGTTGATGGTGACCTGGGCGTTCGGCGGGATTTTACTACCCCATTTATGGCAGCGTGCCTATATGGCTAAGGATGCGGAGACTTTGTCTAAGACAGTTGTTATGCATTCTGGCTTCACGTTTATTTATAATATTATTGGTATGGCCGTTGCTTTGCTCGCGGTGTCTTTCTTTGTGGAGGTGCCGGATAAAGATAAGTTTATCCCACTGCTGTATTCAGAATATATCCCTTGGGCTCTTCCTGTGCTTGTGCTCGCGACCTTTGCGGCTGGCATGTCGACGGTGGACTCGCAGCTTTTAACACTGGCGTCTGTTTTGGTGCGTGATGTGTTTAATGTGATTGCGCCAAAGGTTCAGCTTTCCCCTGCGCAGGAACGTATGGCAGGACGTGGTATTATTTTAGTGTTGATTGCTTTGCTCGTATTGATTGCTCTAACGCCAGAGGGGCAAGCGCCGATTTATACGGTGGCGAGTAAGGGTATTGGTTTAGCATTCATGTTGCTTGTGCCAGTGATCGGGCCGTTATTTTGGGCGCGTGGATCATCTTTGGGTGCAGCGGCGGCTTTGGTGATTGGCGTGGCTGTTCAAATGGCGTTAGAGTTTAACTGGATTGTCTGGGATATCCCCTATGGTTTTGGCGCGCCGATGGTTGCGTTTGCGCTTCAGGTTCCGGTTTTTGTTGGGCTTAGTTATTCTGCGAAACAATAGACTTATTTTTCCAATGTAAATACAATTCAAACTAAATTTCCTTTAAATCCGAAACGATAGTTATTGTCAATATTATGTAAATATGTTGCAATAATAAGAGGAGGGTTTGGGATCAATACTATTTTTATAAAACATGGCTGTGCCTGGTTTTCAGGCTGTAATGTGCGTTGGTAATGTCCATAAGTCACAGATATTTTTGTGCTGTTGTTTTATAGGTTAGTGTCTTTCATCATATTTCCTCTTAAATAAAATGCTTTGTAAACAAAGCAATGTGTCCTTCATACGCGACTGGCTGTCTTTTGCGGTTTGTATTTATAGGCGTCCCCCGTGCCTGGTGTTTGATACAAGCGTAAAGACAGCCATTTTCTTTTTTAAGGCTTTTTATAGGGTCTACAAATTTTCGATAGCTGTGAAAAGCCTCAACACAATGCGATGCTATATTGACAGTACTTGCGTCTTTTGGTGTTTCCCCCTACTCTGCCGTTTGATCATAAGCGATGAGGAATAATCATATGAAAGTGAATTTTGATATTGAATGTACGCCCGAAGAGGCGCGCAAATTTCTTGGGTTGCCTGATGTTGCGCCGATGCAAGATGCGCTGATGAAGGAGCTTGAAGAGGGTC
>CAYZLR010000341.1:0-1608 GCA_964479275.1 uncultured Caulobacterales bacterium | reverse complement strand
GGGTGGCGTATAAAATGCTCACCGTGCTTGATGAATACACCCGTGAAGCGCTCACTATCGCTGTGAAACCCAAAATGAACAATCAGGATGTGTTGGAAGCTTTGTATCCATTGTTCCTTAAACACGGAAAACCTGAATTTATAAGGTCCGACAATGGGCCTGAGTTTATTGCCGCAGGTTTCCAGGAATGGCTCACCAAAGTCGGCATCAAGCCAATCCGCATCTATCCGGGCAGTCCTTGGGAAAATGGCTACAATGAGCGCTTCAACGGTACTCTACGAAGAGAAGTTCTGAACGCTGAATGGTTCCTGACTATCGATCAGGCTAAAACTGTTATCGATAAATGGATCAAACAGTACAACACTATCAGGCCTCATATGGCCCTCAAAATGAGACCACCTGTGCCAGAAACTCTATTAGAAATTGGTACATAACGTGGGGGCTAGACATTCTGTCCTCGATAATTCGACACGAATGACTAATAGTCGATCGATCACGTTCGAATTCCTGCGAAAGTTGAGATATACTCAACTGCCCAACGACATGGGCGAGATATATCGCAACCTGCCTTGTCAAAGACACATTGGCTGGCGCACGCCCGGAGGGCAATAACTCCACCGGATTAACGCCATAAGCCTCACAAGCCAAATCTATTGCCCCTTGGGCAACATGACGTTGCACGACTTTATCACGCGCTTGTACAAAAACTTTCCCCGCTATCATATGCCACCCTAAATTTACTCTTCACGGCACAGATTTTTCTGTTCCCCACTAATACTATAAAAAAGAATGGTGGGGATAAATTTCCCTCAAAAAAATATTTTCCAATCAAGTTCAACGTTAATTCTCAAGAAAAGTATCCTTTGACAAAAAAACTAAACAAGTATTTAAATCCACTAATTGACAATTAAATTGTTGGTTTTAAGCAATGATTAAATTTAGACGACACATTTTTACCACCGCTAAGCACGGTTAAACTTGATATGAAAAATTTTTAAAATGAAAGAAAAAACAAAACCTGCAAATATATGCAGGTTTTAAGGTGTGCAGGATTATATTAACTTTCAGGCCAAACTTAAGACCAAAAAAATTAAGCCAAAAAGGAAAGCACGAGAACAGCCAAAAGCATCACTGCGGTCCATAACGCCATAAAACCTACAGGCCAGGAACGCGCCATACGGCCCTCAGGCCCATGAAGCATATAAATGCGATGCGTGATATTTTCAATGTGACCAGAAAATAGCTTCCACACAGTATTCCATAATGCCCCGACTACGGCATTGGCCCATGAGATCAAATTACGCCCCGGCACACGCCAAATCCAGTCGCTATCGAGATTATCAGAGGGTATCTCTGCCGGATACCAGTTCATCTTAATCAGAATAGCAAAAGCAAGCACTGCAAAGAGTAATAGCTGTAATTGTTCAATTATATGGTAGGCCGTATTAGGATTGTAAGCTTGAATTTGTTCTTGAAACGGCATGAGTGCATAGAGCGGCCCAGGCATAATGCCAATAGCAATACACAAAAATGCCGAAACACTCATCGCCACATACATCCCCATCGGCACCTTGTCACTGACAAATTTGCGGTCCGGCTGGCTATACG
>CAYZLR010000340.1:0-1611 GCA_964479275.1 uncultured Caulobacterales bacterium | reverse complement strand
CTCGGGCACATCTTCCAACACAACTGACCCAGCCGCAATGCGCGAGCAATGCCCAATCGTCAGGTTGCCCAACACTTTCGCACCCGCACCAATCAAAACCCCATTCCCGATCTTGGGGTGACGGTCCTCTTCTTCCTTACCTGTGCCGCCCAACGTCACAGAATGCAGCATGGACACGTTGTCGCCCACCACAGCTGTCTCGCCGATGACAATCGAATGGGCATGGTCAATCATGATGCCCTTGCCAATGCGGGCCGCCGGGTGAATGTCTACACCGAAAATTTCGGAAATGCGCATCTGGAAAAAATAGGCCAAATCCCATTTCTTCTGGGTCCACAGCCAATGAGACACGCGATAACACTGCATCGCCTGATAGCCTTTGAAATACAAAATGGGCTGTAACAGGCGATGACATGCGGGATCGCGTTCAAAGACTGCGGCCAAATCCGCGCGCGCAGCTTCCACCAACTCAGGCGACTGTGCATAGGCGTCTTCCACAATTTCGCGCACGACAACCATCGACATTTCATTAGACGCCAGCTTGGCGGCGATCCTGTAACTCAGGGCGCGCTCAATGTTCTTGTGATGCAGAATACAGGCATGGATCAGCCCACCCATGAGCGGTTCATCAGCCACCGCATCGCGGGCCTCTTGCGTGATCCGATCCCAGACAGGATCCACAGGTGTTAGTTTGGCTTGCGTATGGGGCATGGCTCTGCATCCTCTTCGTTGCAGTCTGGATACCTTAAATAGGGTGGGAATTCCAAATTCAAATCCCTGATGCCAAGGATTATCAATATGAATGACAAAGAAACAGCCGAATTTCGGGCACGGATCGAAAAACGCCTTGCCGCGCTTAGCCCTGAAGGACTCCGATGCCAAGATGGTCAGCAAGTGGGTCAATTGGATCAACAATCCGTGGGGCGCTTGTCGCGCATGGATGCGTAGCAAAACCAAACCATGGCCAAAGCGCGACGATGCCGGCGAACATCAGACTCCAATCGGTTGAAAGACACGCAGTTGCGATTGGATGAGGGAACCTATGGCATCGGCGCAGGCTGTTTGTGCCCCATACCACATGGCCGCTTGATACTGGATCTGGCCGCCCAGCGCTGTGTATTTTGTGTTCAGAGGTCATGTATTTTAGGCGCCCCTGCGTCGACGTACAGGAAAAATTCACCGACTCGCTCTAGGGTAAAGGGCGATAGGGAGGGGGTACGCGGGCAGGTTAACCAAGCGTTAAACGCAGTCATTCCGGGCTGCTGCGCTGCATTCAACACGCCGTCCCTTTGGGCGATCCGCAAGATGAACAGACAGGCTTTGAATGATGACTTCCATGCAGGATAGATAATCCAGATCATCCCAGAACGGTTCGGGCGCACGGGGGTGCTGCCCTGCCCAAGATGACAGGGACCCATCCCCAAATCGGGGATGCAGTTTTGCGAAATTCTGCCGGTAATGATCAGCCAACTCCGCTTCAAGCAAAGCATCTTGGCACAACGCGGCGCGCTGCGGCGCAGGATGCGCCAGCAGCACACGCGCCAACGCAACCACATCGCCATGGGTCAGTCGCTGCATCACACGTTGACCGACAGGCGCGCATCAGGACCG
>CAYZLR010000339.1:0-1612 GCA_964479275.1 uncultured Caulobacterales bacterium | reverse complement strand
CCCAAAACCCCAAAACCCCAAAACCCCAAAACCCCAAAACCCCAAATAATTGAATTGTAATCGTTATTCAAATGGCAGAGCAGAAGATGAGTTTCGGACAAACCGTTGTTAAGGATACTTTCACAAAGGATCAGAACCTTGAAGACAGTCCTGAGAAAATAGTGGATTTCAAAGATTACCAGGAGTTATAGAAGGTCAGAACTCTGGCCCGATCTAAAGACTATAGGAGGAAATACGGAAAAGCCACGAAGCCTCGAGAAGACGAGCCAAGCATGTTTAAGATTCTAACTGGCGGTTATGATCACCATGTGAATAATGACTACATCAAGGACAGACCCCACCTCGAGGAAGTGGAGGAGCCAGCCTCCCCAAACAAATTGGCTGAGACCCTCGAGAACGATTAGAACGTGGGCTTAAGAATCAACAAGACTGTAAATAAACATATCTCCGAGACGAGAGATCAGTTCAGAGCCTTCGTGGTCGATCCTGAGTATGAAGAGCTGATGAGGGACTGGAGAGACCCAAACATTCCTTTCACTAGAAAGGTAGAGGGCCAATAGAATCATTGGGTGACTATGAATCAGGCTATGTATGCGGGAGTCAGCACTTCTCTAAGCCCAGAGAGAAATAGTGAGTTGGAAAGAGAGGAGCAGGAAGAGGCTGAAAGAATGGCAGCTGAGGAGGCATAGGCCTTAGAGATTGAGGAATATGAGTTGGCTCAATAAGATAAGAAAAGGAAGAGAAGAGCCAAGTCCGCTAAGAGAGGAATTCTGAGAGCAAAGGCTGGAATGAAGTAGAGTGAGAAGAACAGAATTGACAGAATCAACAAGCTCCATGAGACCACAAGATGGCTTCCAGATTCCGCTTTCTAGACTTTCTTCGGAAAGCCAGCTTGGCACGCTTATGGCAAAGGAAACACAAATCCTACTTATGGAGGACCTGTGTATGGCCAATACATGCTCAGTCACAATATCAACCCAGAGTGTGGAGGCAACATTCCTCAGTATAACCAGACTTACAAAGGAGCTGGAATGAAGTCATTTGGCAAAGGAGACAGAGTCCAGCATTTGCCAAGGAAGCCAGCGGAAGGGGCTAGACAGACAGATCATATGATTCAAGAGGAGAAGAAGAGGAACCCAGTTATGCCAGAGAACCCTCAGAGGCTCTAGACCAACATTGTTGCTCCAAACCTCATGAAGTCTCAGTACTTCCATTCTGAGCATGGAGGCACCCCAGAGCCTTCTGAGATTTCAGATGACGAGAGCGAGCCAATGCCAGTGAAGGCTTCCTTTAAGAAGGCGCCTCCAGCTAAAGCTGCAACCAGGAGTGAGAAGTTACAATCCAAGAAAGCCAAGAAAGTTACCAAGGCAGCCACAGTAAAGAGAGCTACAAACCCTAAGCAAGTAACTATTGTCTAGGAAGAGGTTCAGCAAACCCAAATAGTGACACCTCAAGTGACAAGAGCCAAGAGGAAGACCAAGAAGGTCAGAGAGGCGGTCAGCAGCCCAGCTCCCGTATCAGCCGAGTCTCCTCCAGCCGTCCATAACATCGAGGTTACTGAAGAATGTGAAGCCCTTGAGAATGAAGAGGGCCACGAGCACCATGAACACGA
>CAYZLR010000338.1:0-1613 GCA_964479275.1 uncultured Caulobacterales bacterium | reverse complement strand
TCCTCCTTTGGAGAGCCTGTCGCGCTCTAGCGTGAGGGCGCAGGGGGGGGAATATCTCTTAGAATTGAAAAAAACAAACAATGAAAAGTTATATCAACCGTATGGTCATCGAGCGGAGTCGAGATGCCCGACCCCATGCATCGAACTACATTTGGGTTTGTCTAGTGCTGGCACTAAGCATCACAACCGCCCACACCCAAACCCCGGGCTTCCACATAGAGCCTACCCACAATGTCCTCTTCGGAGAAAGCATGACGAATGCTGGCACCAAGTTCATGTGGATACCAAGCAAACATGCACTGAGAGCTGGAGAGGTGCAGGGAACGCAGTGGGATCTGGATAGCATAGGTGATCACTCAGTGGCTTTTGGAAGGAACAATCAGGTCAGCGGCGTAGGGTCATTGTCGTGGGGAGGATCTAATACGACATCTGGAAATAGTTCAGCCTCTTGGGGAGTCAGTAATGAGACTTCTGGTAGTGAATCAGCTACGTGGGGAGAGGACAATACGACATCTGGAAATTGGTCAGCCACGTGGGGAGAGGGAAATACGACATCTGGAGATTGGTCAGCCACGTGGGGAGAGGAAAATACGACATCTCGAAGTGGATCAGCCACGTGGGGTTTCCAAAATACGACATCTGGAGCTTGGTCAGCCACTTGGGGTTTTAATAATAAGAACCAAAGCATTGCCGAGACAGTCATCGGCCGATATGCAGATACAGTTGCTAATGCATCGCTGCTGTTCTGGCAAGATAGTGATCAACTGTTAGCTGTAGGTAACGGAACGGCAGATGATGCGCGTAATAATGCGCTGACCCTTTTTAAAAATGGAGAGCTCTTCCTGCATACCCAACCAGAAAATAAGGAAAGTATACTTATCGCTAAAAGAGAAGGTCCAAAATATGGAGGTGCAGGCACGTTTGATTTTTCGACTGACGCAAATGAGGGCTCTGGATTTGTTCTTGAAAGTAAGGCGAGAGCAGATAATAATGGGCAAGAATTATTAGAAAGTAGTGGGATATATGGGGATGGGCAGTCTATCCATATATGGTCTCCAGGAGACGAGAACTTACTTAATGTCCATGATGAAGATGGAATGGAAAACGGCACAAGTCTTAAGTGGTGGATAAACGGATCTGGCAACCCAAGTTCTTTGGTAGGAGATGACCCAACTAAAAGAAGTCTGGATGCCACAGGCATTTTAGATAAGGCTCTGAAAGTATCAAGTATATCCTTTCGACATCGAGATACTGCCAAATCAGGTCATAAAGCACAAGCTTCCAAGCTCCAGTATAGTTTTGATCCTGTTACACTCAAGAAGCAGTTTCCTGACCTTGTCACTACTAATCAAAAAGGACAGCACTATGTCCAGTATAGCGGTATGATACCTATACTGCTTGAAGCTATTAAGGAGCAGCAGAATGTTATTTTAAAACACGAGGTAGAAAATGCAACGCTCTTAGAGCGGATTGAAAGACTGGAGCGATTGGTTTTGAAAGAAAGGTAATTAGCGAATTAGCAAATGAGATAATTAGCAAATGCACTAAAACCTGAAAGTTGTTCCGCTATTGCTTTCAAAATGAATTAGCAATTAGAAAATGGATCAACCTGA
>CAYZLR010000337.1:0-1621 GCA_964479275.1 uncultured Caulobacterales bacterium | reverse complement strand
GTCCGAAATGTGCAATATACGGTCAAGCATGAGCATGGGGGGCAGGGGCAGTTTTGCATTGCCCGGACCAAACAGGCTTTCTTCGCCGCTGATGATCAGATCGTTATAGTCATAGGAATTTTGTATTTTCAGCATGGATCGCCTTGTATTTAAACCAACGGACAAACTAGTCTGTTGATATGTAAAAACAAGAGCCTTCTCACTTATATCATCTTACTTTTCTCATTTCGTTTTCATCTTCTCTTTCTTCTATTGACCCACACAAGGATGCAGGAGCTCCTGACTTATTGTGTTTTCAGACGCCCCGCCCCTCGAAATGTTAGAGGCGCCTGAAAGAGCGAACGCTTCGTTAAAAGCGTCCGCAGGTTTTGTGACTTGCCGACGCGGCCTAACCGGTGCCGGCACGTCTCTGTTTCATGAAACGAAGCCCCTTAATACAGGATATAAAAAAGACTTACAAGAACAAAGTAGGAAAAAAAACCTAAACGTTACCTGCAGCGAATTTGGCTCGGTTGGCGAAACCTCGGGAGTAGATGCGACCACTTCCGATGCGCCCCCATCGGAAATTATGGCATTACAGGGGATGCGGCTTCCGACCTCTCCCACATTTGCAGGAACTGCTCTGCACTGTTGAATTTGCTCGGCTCTATATATTTCATGGGCAAACCCACAGCTTTCAGTTCTTCATGAAACTTCTTCATTTGTCCGATATGAGAGAGGCCTTCGGTGACACGGCCTTCATAGGTATGAAGGTCGTCGGGCGCATTAACCCGGCATCCTCTAATGGTTCTGGAGTGAATGCCTTCTGTAACTGCAGCAAAGTCCAGAGAATATCCGACCTTTACGCCCTGATTATTCAAATAGGCAAGGACTTTGGCTGTCTCTGTCGCCGTTTTCGGGCAGTCCAAAATATGCCCGATATCTGATGGATATCCGTCGTCTTCGGTCAGTGTTTCCCGAACATTGATAGGCCCCAAACGCACGCCAAACATTCCCCGGGTATCTTTCACAATCTCGAGCTCTTCATCTTCAAAATCATATTCACTAGGATAAGGATATTTCCAGTATTTTTTGGCGCCCAAATTTCCCTGAAGCAATTTATTGGGGTTATTATGAAACGCATTTAGCGGATAATTATTCTGTTCATCCGACATTTGCTTGATTTGGGCGCGCGCATCATAAGAGACGTGATCTATGGTCATTATCATGCCCAGCCTCATGGCTTTTTGTATAACTTCCCGTCCCAGAGTAGAAAGCCCGAGATTATTGCGTTCAATCGCCATATTTTGGTTGCCGTAAATGACCATGTCTTCGCGGGTTCCGCCCGGCCCTCCAAATCCTGGCGGTGTCGGATACAGGTTAAAGCCGTTAAACGTACTCGCGGCATTTTCAACGATACGCCGATTGAGAAAATCATTGAACTCACTCACACTGGATTTGCAATCGCCGACAATACGCGTTTTGAAATGATTAGGCGGGCAGTTCCCCGCACAGTAATCATGGCCGCCTTCAACCAGCGGGAATGGCGTGTGCCCCGGCGCATCATCATAATGCAGGCATCCAGCAACGGCTTGTGAGCCTCTAAGAATTCTGCCCGCGCTCGAAAATTTTGATCGGAAAA
>CAYZLR010000336.1:0-1622 GCA_964479275.1 uncultured Caulobacterales bacterium | reverse complement strand
GAAGACCTGTTGCAACAACATAAAGAATGGATTGCAACGGCTGGAAAATCTGGTTTACAGATGAACTTAAGCGAAGTTGATCTGCGTCCAATTGAGAATCTAAACGAATATCCTTTAACAGCGATAAAAGCCGAAAAAGCCAATTTTACCGATATGGATTTAGAAGGTATTAGTTTACAAAGCGCTACTTTGAACACTTCGTCTTTTCGTGATTGCCGTATGCAAAAATCTGATTTACGCGGTTCTTCCCTCCAAAATGCTAATTTCAACCGCGCTGACCTCTCTGAAAGCAAAATGGGAGCTTTACGTTTTGACAGTCCAGATGGAAATGGCGTACGGCTACAACGCACCAATTTAAGTGGCTCTGCCTTACGCTATACCGACTTAACAGGGGTTGATTTACGTGATGCTGTCCTGATGGGGTGTGACCTTACAGGTGCAAAACTCAAAGATTGCGATCTACGTAAAGCTGACCTTACAGGTGCCATCTTGGATAAAGCAGACTTATCCTCTGCCCGCACAGAAGGCGCTATTCTTGATTGATTTTTAGGCACATCAAACGCTAATCTCGCTCTATGCAAATAAGACAACTCCCTGATTACCTCGTTAATCAAATCGCTGCCGGTGAAGTGATTGAACGCCCTGCCGCTGCAGTTAAGGAACTTGTCGAAAATGCGATTGATGCCGGTTCTACTCAAATTGAGATTGATTTACGCCATGGCGGTAAAAGTCTGATTCGTATCAAGGATAATGGATGCGGTATGAATGCAGATGACCTCAATCTTGCTATTGAACGTCATGCAACATCTAAACTCCCCAATGATGATTTGGTCAATATCAATCATCTTGGTTTTCGCGGTGAGGCGTTACCCTCTATCGGGTCAGTCAGCCGCCTTAAAATTCAATCAAAGACTGCGAATGATGATAATGCGTGGGAAATTAAAATTGAAGGCGGTCAAAAACAAAACCCTGCTCCTGCCACACCTATTAATGGAACGATCATCGAAGTTTCTGATCTTTTTTATGCAACACCAGCGCGCCTTAAATTTTTAAAGTCTGATCGCGCAGAATATGGTGCAGTGCGGGAAATGATATTGCGTATCGCGATGGCTTTTCCAGATATTGGTTTCAAATTATCTCATGAAGGTGTGGTGAAATTAAATCTTACCCCAACAAACCGTAAAGATCGTATTGGTGATATTTTGGGGAAGGAGTTTAAAGAAAATGCTGTCCATGTTTACGGCGAACGTGATGAAATGACTCTAGAAGGCTTCACAAGTTTGCCAACTTTGAACCGCGCCAATAATCAACATCAATATTTATTCGTTAGTGGACGTCCAGTGAAGGATAAAATGATTTTAGGCTGTGTTCGCGCCGCTTATATGGATGTTTTGCATAGCGGCAGACACCCTTTAACAGCGCTTTTCCTTGAAATACCATCTGCAGATGTGGATGTGAATGTACACCCTGCAAAAACAGAAGTCCGTTTTCGTGATGCCGCCGCCGTGCGTAGTTTACTGATTGGTTCACTCAGGCATGCCCTTCATGATGGCGGGATGACAACGTCCTCTACACTGGCAACGCAAACATTTAGTCGTATGAAAGGCGCCTCTTCTGCCTTT
>CAYZLR010000335.1:0-1625 GCA_964479275.1 uncultured Caulobacterales bacterium | reverse complement strand
TTCTCATTATGGCGCTCGCCTATATGGCGCTTTTCTTTACGCTTCATACTATGGCCATGCGCAATGAAGTGTTGGCTCGCCGCATCCGTTCCATGAAAATGGGGCAAGCGCGCGGCGTAAAGGGAGTAAAAGCATAATGTTTGGAGAACACGCAGCCTTTATAATCCCTTCTTATGCCATTAGTTTTCTTGTACTCGCAGGCATGACAACACTTATTCGTCTAAATTACGCAGCCAGACGAAAAGAACTCGCCCGACTTGAAAAAGAAGGCGCAAGCCGCCGTTCTGAAGGATAAGCCATTGAGCGAAGAAGCGGAAAAAACACAAACAAAAAAGAAACGTACTTGGTTGGCATTTTTGCCGCTGATTGCCTTTCTTGGCCTATCCTATCTCTTCTATTCATTACTCACGGAAGAGGGCCGCAACACCTCCTTCATTCCATCTGCCTTATTAGACAAACCCGCTCCTCTTCTCGGCATTCCAGCACTCAACGGCCTAGAAGCGAATGGCACGCAAATTCCGGGCATGGGTGCAGAAACGTTTAATGGCAAAGTGTCGCTCGTAAACGTCTTCGCATCTTGGTGCATTCCATGCCGTCAGGAGCACCCTCAGATTATTGCGCTGGGAGAAGATGACCGGTTTCAAGTTGTCGGCCTCAATCAGCGAGACCCAAACCGCGCTGCACTCGAATTTCTTGCCGAACTTGGCAACCCATATGACGTTGTGGGTGTTGACCGTGCGGGACGTGCATCGATTGAATGGGGCGTTTACGGTGTGCCAGAAAGTTTCATCGTCAACAAAGAAGGCCGTATTCTTTACAAACACGTTGGCCCAATTAGCCCTGCACAATTAGAGCGCACAATTATCCCCATCATGGAACAGGCATTGGCACAATGAGCAAGCTTGAACCATCCTTTTCGCAACGCATTCCAGAGGATGATACATACACACGAGATATGTGCGACCATTGCGGATTTATCGATTATAAAAACCCGAAAATAGTTGTCGGTTCTGTTGTTCGCCATGAAGGAAAAATTTTGCTTTGCCGCCGGGCGATTGAACCGCGCAAAGGCTATTGGACCATTCCGGCCGGATATATGGAACTTAACGAGACACCGGAAAATGGTGCCAAGCGTGAAGCGATGGAAGAAGCAAATGCAGATTTGAAACTATCATCTCTGCTCGCTGTTTATTCGGTTGAACGCCTGTCGCAAGTTCAACTCATCTACCGCGCGACGCTTAATTCACCAGAATTTTCAGCAGGACCAGAGAGTTTGGAAGTAGAACTATTCTCTTGGGATGACATTCCGTGGGACGACATTGCCTTCCCGACGGTCCACTGGGCACTCAACCATGACCGGTCCGTTGAGGAAGGTGAAGCTGCTGAGCCATTTGGGAATGGAGATAGGTGAAGAGAAACCACACCAAGGTCTGCTTAGGGCTTATTTTGTTGAAAAAGTCGCTTGAGTTTCATGGCTGATACTGATTCAGTTTCCTTATTGATTTGGGAGACTGATGATTATGATGGGAGCAAAGAAAGAAGTGCAGGCAGCACTGTTTTATGAGTTTTGTCTGGAAGATCATGTGCCAGCGGATCATTTGTTACGGTCGATAGATAGATTTGTT
>CAYZLR010000334.1:0-1625 GCA_964479275.1 uncultured Caulobacterales bacterium | reverse complement strand
TTCTAAGGTCTCTCTAGAGGATGAAATTACTAAATTGAAAGAGTCTTTGAATGACCAGGAGAAATCAGACCAATCATTAACTAAAGCAAAGGAAGAGATCGAAAACCTGAAAACTCAAACTTCTTCTCTTGAAATGAAATTGGATTAGGCCACTCAAGATTTCACGAATAGTGAGAAAGAGAAGAACACTCTTGAGATCAAAGTCTCAGAGATTGAGGACTCCCTTGATACCATCCAAAAAGAGAAAGAATTTGAGCTTTCTGAATTCAGAGAGAAATACAATAATTTAGCTACTGAGAATAATGGAACAATCACTCTTCTTGAAAACACCCAGAAAGAGCTATCAAGCCTTCAGAGCGAGGCTTTAGCTAAGGAAGAATCTCTAGCACAGCAACAATAGGAGAAATTGGCTTTAGAATCACAATTATCTGAATCTAGCATTTGCAATGATCAGGTATCTGAAATGAATCAAAAGCTAGCTGAAGTCATTGCCTAGATGAAGACCCTAGAAATTGAGAAATAGGAAATGACCGAAGTTCATAAGGAAGAGCAATAGAAACTCAAATCTGAGGTAGAATCCCAAATTTCCCTAAAGAGTAATTTAGAAGACCAAGTCCAGCATTTCCAGAGTGAGAACCAGACCTTGGAATTGAAGATCGATGAAACCAATCAGAAATTGAAAGACCTTGAGAAAGTGAAAACTGAGACTAAAGACCAATATTACCAAACAGAGCAAAGAGTGACTACTCTCAATGATGAGCTCTAGACCCTCAGGCAGGACCTCCGAAAATAGGAGAAATCCAACCAAGAAAAGAAAAAGAAAATTGATGCCCTAAATCTTGAGAAGAAGGGAGCCAATGAAACCTTGGAGAGGATTAAGAAGGAGGTCATTGGAATGAAGACTGATCATGAGGCCAGGGCTAAATCTCTGAATGAGGAGAAGAAGCTTAGGAAGGAAATTGAGGTTAAATTGGAAAAGAGCTCAAAGGCGTTTAAGGAGGAATGCGATAAATCCAACAAATTTGAGACTAAGGTCGAAGAGCTAAAGGACACTGTTAGGGATTTGGAGTTTTAGAAGGAGGCTGAATAGGAAGAGGAAATTGGCATGCCTGTAGCTGAGGTGAAGAAAGTCATGGCTCGAGTCCAGGCCATTGAATAGGAGAAGAATGAGGAAATTTCAAGGCTGATTGATGAGAAGGAGGACCTCTCGAATAAAATTGACACCTATGAGACCCTCAAAGAGTATTAGGGCCATATGAACCAAAATCAGAAGATCAGGTATGTCCTCAAAATCAAGGAGGAGAACAATTCCCTGAGGAAGCAATTGACCAAAATGTGCAATGAGCTCAGGAAAGCCACGGAGAGCCACCCAGACGATCAGACCAAGGAACTGAGGCAGCTGAATAACAAGCTCAAGCGGTACAAAGAGGAATTGGTGAAAGTAAGCGCGGACTCCAAGAAGCATATGAAGGCGGTTTCTAAGATTTGTGACTATGTGTTGAGCAGGCCTGTATTCCCTGATTCTTATAGAGAGCAGAATAGGGACGCTGCCAAGATTAAGGTGGCGATTGAGGGAATTACTTACATGACTCGATAGATTCAGAAGAAGGACAAGGAGCTTTAGA
>CAYZLR010000333.1:0-1644 GCA_964479275.1 uncultured Caulobacterales bacterium | reverse complement strand
ATGGCTCAAGACGGCAGGGTGGACGCTTAGCCTTCTTGCGCTGGCTACATTTGCGACGATGGTGATTCCCAATCGCTTCTCCAGTTCTTTGATCGGACCTGGTGGTTACCTTGGCGCGCTTGGTAACAGCGTCCTCGGTTCGCATTTAGGATTGGCAGGAAGTGTCATCTTCACGCTCACGATGTTTTTGTTGGGCATGATGATGTGGACGGAGTACCTGGTCTTTCGCGCGGGCCGAGTCGTATTCGCTCCCGCGATTGTTGCCGCCGCGTCCGTATTGCCGTTTGGGTTGACGCACAGGTTCATGACCTGGTTCAACGGTTCAAGCTCCAGCTTGGCCGAAGATGATATCGGCGAGTATGACGAAGAAGAATGGGAAGAGGAAGAAGAGGAAACGCCACGTACGATTCGTTTCAAACGACGCGATGTGACCGAAGAGGAACCGCTTCCGACAGAAGTCGTTGCTTCGGATGAAGAAGATGAGTTCGAAGAGGATGAGGGAGAATACGAGTACGAAGAGGAAGAAGCCGAAGAGTTTGAAGAAGTCGAAGCCGATTTGAAGACTTTGAAGATAGCATCGACTGCAAAAGAGCCAGATCCAACGATCGAAGAAGTCGAAGAGGAGCCAGATGCTTCGTTGGGTTCAAAGGTAGCTTCGATTATTCCAAAGCCACACTTCAAAATTCCGGGTGCCAAGAAAAAGGAAAAGCCACCGACGGAGCGAGAAATCGTGATGAGTGCGCTTAATGAAGCCGTCGCTGCCGAGGACATCGAAGACTATGAGTTGCCCAGCATTCAGATGTTGCGCAATGGCGATCAGGTGCCGTTTGAGCGACAGAAACGTGAGGCTTTGAAGAAGGCTGAGATTCTTGAGCGGACTTGCAAAGAGTTCAACTACGACGTCAAAGTCGTTGAGATTGAAACAGGGCCGGTGATTTCGCAATATGAAATCGAACTGGCGCCTGGGTTGCGTTTGCAAAAGATCACGGCACTGGCTGACGATCTTGCGATCGCGATGCGTGTGCCGAGTGTTCGAATCGTTGCGCCGATTCCGGGTAAAAACTCGGTCGGCGTCGAGGTTCCAAACGAAACAAGACAAGTTGTTCATCTGCGCCAGGTGATGGAGCAATCGGAAAAGCAAATCAATTCGATGAAGATCCCGCTGTTCCTTGGTGCAGACGCTGTCGGCGCGCCACTGGTTGCCGATCTTGCGGGGCTTCCACACTTGTTGATCGCTGGTCGAACGGGTACCGGTAAATCGGTTTGTTTGAATGCGATTATCACTTCAATCTTGATGACGCGACGCCCGGACGAAGTTCGGATGTTGATGATCGATCCGAAGATGGTCGAACTGAGCGGATACGCTCGACTTCCGCACTTGATGCACCCGGTTGTTACCGACATGCGAAAAGCCGAAGCAATTCTCGCTTGGGCATGCGAAAAAATGGATGAGCGTTACACCTTGCTCGCCAAAGCGGGCGTGCGACACGTGACCAGTTACAACCAACTTGGCGATGAAGAGTTGCTCAATCGTTTACAACCTGAATCGGAAGAAGAGAAAGCGAACATTCCTTCCAATCTTCCGTTCATTGTAATCGTTGCCGATGAGATCGCGGACTTGATGATGACGGCGGGCAAGGAAGT
>CAYZLR010000332.1:0-1648 GCA_964479275.1 uncultured Caulobacterales bacterium | reverse complement strand
CGATATATTGTGCGATCGACATGAGCGCATCGCGGGAAACTTCCGGCCCGATATCATTTACGACCAGACGCCGGATTGGAGATTGCGCAACTGAGGCGAGCACCATGCCTATAATGCCGCCCATCGAGGTGCCGATCCAATTGACTGCTGTAACGCCAAGACGTGCAATCAGTGCATTCATGTCCGCATTATACTGGATGTAGTTATACGCTTCATCGCTGAGGAGATGATCGCTATCTCCACGCCCGACCACATCCGGACATACAACACGATATCGGTCGCAGAGTTTCCCGGCAAAAAAATCAAAGTCGCGTGCATTTCGGGTCAGGCCGTGCACACATAAAAGCGTTTCCTGATGGGCAAACTCTTTCGCATTCCCCCATTCAAGATAGTTCATGCGGTGGAACCCGTGAAACCCAAGGCCGAGAGTATAATGTTTGGAATAGGCTTTGGTAGGTTGTTTCTTGCGATGCGGCATTGAGTAGGTTTGCTCTGATGGATTATTCAAGCGACTTCAGTTTTTCCTGAAGTGCGTTGATCTGCTTCTGAATGTCGCCGAGTTCGGCTGCCTTGTCATCGTTGCTCGACGATTGTTTAGTGGTTTTTGCAGTGCGTTTGTCAGATTTCTTCATGCCACTCATGGCTTGAAACAATTCAAAGTAACGATTGAAGAATTCGAGGTTTTGATCCGCGATGCGTTGATTGAACTCTGTCATCTGTTTTGAGTTCTGTGTGATGATGTCATCAAACGCGTTTTTCATCTTGTCGCGTTCTGCAATGAACAGGTTCATGGAATCGCGCAGATAATCCGGGATCATTTTGCCATATGCATCATCATACATCAGGATCAGCTGCTTTTGAACATCTAGCGGAAAATGATGCCCTCCTTGCGCAGTCTCGCGTTCATAGATGACTTGATTGAGAATGCTGCGAGTCAGGTCTGCACCGGATTTTGTGTCCTCGACTACGAAATCTGTACCGGCCTTGATCAACTCGACGATATCATCCAGCACGATGTAGGCACTGGTAGCCGTATTATAGAGCCGGCGGTTTGGGTATTTTTTGATGAGAATTGGTTTTGTTTCTTCAATCGAAGGTTCTTTTTCCCGATCACTTTTCATGTTCCAACTCCAAATTCTGTTGCACTGCAACATGCATATTCAAAGATGTCCCATATTTTTAACCGAAAAGAAACCGCCATCCTTTGCAAGGAGGGCGGTTCTTGTACTGGAACTCAAATTCCGGAAGGAGGAGGAGAGGGAACTAGAGGTTTCCAGAAAAGCTTTTTGTATATGCCTGACGGCTTGCTTCACCTGTGTCTTTCAATATCTTGCTTGCCAATTCAGAAAACTCTTTTGATTGATCTGTGACACGTTCAGCGGCGGCGGTCAGGTTGGAGGTTGCAACTTTGTAAAACTCCGAAACATCGCCGGTTTTGTTGAGCGCCTTTACACCATCAAAACTGGCAGCAACATTTGAAATATAGTTGTCGTATGCTTTTTTTGCCAGCGTTTCGCCAGATTTGAACATCGCAGCGTTGAATTCGATCATGCTCTCAACGAGTTTCTCGGAATTCGCAATATGTTTGATCATGTACTCTTTTGACTGTTCGATTGTTTCAGTCGCATCAATTTTCTTTGTCATCTTT
>CAYZLR010000331.1:524-1653 GCA_964479275.1 uncultured Caulobacterales bacterium | reverse complement strand
ACGTGACGGGGCTCAAGTGGCCCGAAGACGGCAAAGTCACCATTGGAACTCTGGCCAAAGGCGCCGAGCATTATCCGGATGAAGTTGGTTCAATCGTGATGCTTGGCAGCGACGCGACGCTGAAGTGGACGCGTGATGAAAAAGGGTTACACGTTGAGCTTCCTACAGAGCATCCATCGGAATATGCTTACGTGCTGAAAGTCACGAAGTAACAAAGGAACTCTCACAGATACTCACTCCCCTCGCCCCTTGGGGAGAGGGCTGGGGGTGCGGGGTAGTGATGCCTGGCTCATTAAAGAAGCACGATCCAAATCTGCAGCGAGTCTTCGTCCACTGCTTGCGTATCGCGCTTTTTGTTTCGGTATTGTGGATGATTCGAAGCACGCATCAAGCTACCGTTTGGAGTGATACGAACCTTGAAGAAAGTACACAAGCCCTCGAGTTCGTTCGTGATTCAATTCCCGGATCAAACTCGATTCAAGGCAGTCGCGTGGTTGACGAATCTGGCCATACCCTTGGTTCGGTACTACAAACTTCTCCAAAAAGTGACCACATCATTGGTTACTCAGGTCCGACCAACTGTTTGGTTGTACTTGATGCTGACAACAAAATTCAATCGATAGCGATCGCCAGCAGCGGCGACACAATCGATCATGTTGCAGCGGTTAAAAACGATCCGAATTTTGCCAACCAGTTTCGCGGGTTCGGTTTTGGTGAATCTGACAATTGGCAAGACATCGATGCCGTCTCCGGCGCAACACTAACCAGCTATGCGATCATTGCTTCGGTTGCCAACCGCATGGACGGAAATGCTCCGTCGCTGAGGTTTGAATCCAACCCAAACATTGTCAATGTTCGATCACTTTTTCAGTCAGCGACTCGCAGTGAACCAACAGATCGATCAAACATTTGGGATGTGTTTTCGCACGGCAAAAAAATCGGCTTTGTTCTTGGCACGTCACCCTTTGCCGATCAGATATCCGGTTACCAGGGACCAACGATGACGTTGGCCGGATTTGACTCCGATAGAAAATGCGTCGGATTGATCGTGGATCAAACCTACGAGAATCAGCCCTACGCGAACTACCTCAACGACGATCGCAGTTTTCAAAAATTCTACGTCGGCAAA
>CAYZLR010000331.1:0-514 GCA_964479275.1 uncultured Caulobacterales bacterium | reverse complement strand
CACTTGAAGAAATCGCAAAGCTAACACCTGAAGAAAACGGCATCGACGGCGTGTCCGGCGCGACAATGACCAGCATGAGCGTCGCGGATGGATTGCCTCTGGCCGCTCAAGGTGTACTACGGCCTCTCGACAAAGCTGCAAAAAACATTGCTCGAAGTCCGATCTCCTGGTGGGCCGATGTTGTCACAGTGCTGCTGACGATCGCAGGAGTCATGTTCTCTTTCGGGCGATTCGGCAAATTCAAAAAACTTCGGTTCGCCTATCTGTTAGCCGTGATCGCATTTTTGGGCTTCATCAATGGTCACATGATTTCGCAAGCTTCGATTGTCGGCTGGTCGAGGAGTGCGATTCCGTGGACCGTTGCGCCAGGACTGGTCTTTCTTTCTCTGGCTGCCCTGGCGATTCCGATGTTTACAAAGCATCAACCCTATTGCCACCACATTTGCCCTTTCGGCGCGATGCAGCAACTGGCAAAGAATCGGATCGGCTGGAAAGTCTCCATTCCCAAAGCAAT
>CAYZLR010000330.1:0-1653 GCA_964479275.1 uncultured Caulobacterales bacterium | reverse complement strand
GGTCCTGCCACAACGGATACGTCGAAATCGTAAAGATGTTACTCGATGCAGGCGCCGACATCGAAGCCGACGAAATCAACTGCTATGGAGGCAAGCCACTGCATTGGGCAAGCGAATCAAAACCCGAAGTCGTTGAATTGCTGCTGGAACGAGGCGCCAACGTCAATTCCACCAATGATCTCGACGATTCAACGTACTACCGCATCACACCATTGATGATGAACGTATTGATGAAAGACGATTGCGCACCAGTCACCAAACTGCTCCTCGCAGCCGGCGCCGACACGACGGTGACTCATCAGGACAAGTCGCTCAAAGACTGGGCCACCGAAAAGGGCAACACGAACATTCTCTCCGTGTTGCAATCGTCATCTTCGTAGGCCGAAAACAAGCAAACGCGGTAAAAGCCATTTCCCAGGGTGCGCTGCGCGACCCTGGGCTATGCTATGCAACCGCGTTGCGGTAGCCGTCACCCGTCGTTTACAAGTCGAGGAGTATGCCACCCGGCCTCCACTCGGCGACACCCAGCCGGCACAAACGAATCGTCGAGGCAATTGTTGCTTTGGCCTCCTCTCTTAAACTATATTGGCTATTCATGGTTGGTTTCACTACGACGATTATTCCCGAGAGTATTACATGGTGACCTTTCGATGGATCAACGTCGCGATGGCGATTGTTTTCTTCGCACTCGCAAGTTGCACCTGCGAGTTGACCGCACAAACCGTGACGTTCATCGAGGCCTATACGTTCCATGGCGACGATTTGGCGGACCGGTTTGGCACTTCCGTCAGTGGCGCGGGCGACGTGAACAACGATGGGTTTGACGATTTGATCGTCGGAGCTTGGTTCGACGACAACAACGGACTGCTCAGTTCCGGCTCAGCCCGCGTTTTGAGTGGGGCGAATGGCTCGATTCTCTTCACGTTCAACGGCACTCTATCGTTTGGATTTTTTGGTCAGTCTGTCAGCGGTGCCGGCGACGTGAACAACGATGGGCATGACGACTTGATCATTGGGGCCTCCGGATCAGCCCATGTTTTCAGCGGAGCGAACGGCTCAACCCTTTATACCTTCAACGGCGACTTTCTTGACGAGTTCGGAAATGTGAGCGGCGCAGGTGACCTCAACAACGATGGGTTTGACGACCTGATCGTCGGCGCGCGATTTGATGACAGCAACGGAGTCGATTCCGGATCAGTAAGTGTGTTTAGCGGGGCGAACGGATCAACCCTCTTCACGTTCAATGGCGACGACGCTGACGACGCACTCGGCACATCCGTTAGCAGCGCAGGCGACATCAACAACGATGGCTTTGCCGATGTGATCGTTGGAGCCTCTGGCGATGCCAACAACGGATCGAACTCCGGTTCGGCTCAAGTTTTCAGTGGCGCGAACGGATCAACCCTCTTCACATTCAGCGGCGACAGCAGCTCCGACTTTCTCGGTCGAGCGGTTAGTGGCGCGGGTGATGTGAACGGCGATGGATTTGACGATCTGATCGTCGGCGCGACGGGCGACGATAACAATGGCTCAGCGTCTGGTTCGGCGAGAGTTCTCAGTGGCAGTAATGGTTCGATCCTCTACACGTTCAACGGCGATAATGCGAACGACTCGTTCGGTGGCGCGGTTAGCGGTGTGGGCGATGTGAACGGA
>CAYZLR010000329.1:0-1654 GCA_964479275.1 uncultured Caulobacterales bacterium | reverse complement strand
CAATAATGAAGGGGCAATAGATGCCTTTGCCACGCTCGTCAGCGATGAATTGACCACCCCCGTCGTTCGGGCACGTGCGCGAGAGATGATTGCTGCTCTTGGTGGAACAGCACCGGAGCCGCCGGTTCGAGCCGTCTTGACCAGCGGAGCCGGAGTAGACAACGAAAGTGAGGCGCAATGATGAAACGCTTTCTTGGTCGTGGACTTTCGATAGTCTCAGTCGTTGCGCTTTCCGGGTGTGCGTCGCTTGATGTCTTTAATTTCTTTGAAGAAGAAGAAGTTCTGCTGAGTGGCACGCGTGTTTCACTGCGTGATGCGAATGCTGGTAGCAGCATTAGGGTCGATGCTCAGGGGGCGGCTGTATCTGTGCCGGCACCTCTATCGAATGCGGATTGGCCACAGCTAAATGGCAATTCAACCCGCTCGATTGGTCATGTCGCGGCGGGTGATGCGCTATCGCGCGTTTGGACGGCGGATGTCGGTTCGGGCAATGGGTCGAGTGGGCGGATTGTTTCGCCTCCTGTTGCATCCGGTGGTCGGATTTTCGCGCTGGATGCGGGGGCGACTGTCTCCTCGTATGAAGCAGGCAGTGGTGCGCGAGTTTGGAGCCGTGATCTTACGCCTGCTGGGGAAGATGCTTTTGACGGCTTCGGCGGCGGCGTTGCTGTTGATGCGGGTCGGGTCTTCGTCTCGAACGGGTTTGGAGATTTGCACGCTATTGCCGCTGCGTCTGGCGAAGTAGAATGGACTGTAGCGCTTGGTGCGCCAAGCCGTGCTGCGCCAGTGATCAGTGACGGCCGTGTATTTGCTGTCACGCGGAGCAATCAAGTCGTTGCGGTGGATTCAACATCTGGCGATGTCATCTGGCGCGAGCAAGGTCTCGAACAGGTTGCGGGTATCCTCGGCGGCGCTGCGCCTGCGGCAAACGAGTCTGTTGTTATTGTTCCGTTTTCATCTGGTGAGCTGAATGCGTATGCAGCAGGTTCGGGTCGGACCGGATGGATTGATGATCTGACCGGCTCGCGTGGCGGGTCTGGGTCCGTGGTGCTCAACGATGTGTCGAGCGATCCGGTTATCTCGGATGGGACAGTTTATGCGGCCAGCCAATCTGGTCGGTTTGTTGCGGTCGATGTTCGCTCCGGCGAGCGGCTGTGGACACGGAATATAGGTGGCATACAAGCTCCTTATGTTGTTGGTGAAACAGTCTTTTTCGTTTCCGGTTCGGGGTCGCTTGTGGCGATCCAAAAAGAAACGGGAGATGTCATCTGGGTGACGGAGCTGGGTGATTTTCGTGATCCCGGTAGCAAAGAACAACCGATTACGTGGGCCGGACCAATCCTTGCGGGCGGTAAGCTGCTTTTGACTTCCGACCTCGGAAAGCTTGTCTCAGTCAATCCAAGAGACGGCACTGTGACCGGAGAAGTTGATCTGCCTGGCGGAGCAACAAATGCTCCAATTGCAGCCGGGGGTACGGTCTATGTTTTGACCGATAGTGCAACACTTGCGGCATACCGCTAACGCATTTTCGTTTCTTGAAGGTGCGCTGAAAGGCCGAACCGATGACGTTCACGCTCGCGATTATCGGCCGACCCAATGTTGGGAAGTCGACTCTCTTTAACCGTTTGGTCGGTAAGCGCCTTGCGCTTGTTGATGA
>CAYZLR010000328.1:775-1656 GCA_964479275.1 uncultured Caulobacterales bacterium | reverse complement strand
CGATGTGGTTCGTAGCGCTTCTGACCATCGGCTGGTGTGGCTGGACGTTAAAGTGCAAGGCTTGGCGAAATAAACCGTACTTGGCACGAAATTCGCTTATCAACTATCATGGAAGTTGTCGAAGACCTCCCCCCCGGCCTTTGACACCATAGATGCCCTTCGGGGCGCTGCGCTGCTCCTGCACAAAGAAATTGTTCAGGAGCAGCCCAAATACTCAGATCTCTCGAAATTCTAACGTGGTGCAGACATGCATCGCAATCGTCGATGCGTGACAAAAACACAACTATTTATGTGTGAAGAGTGGTTTGGGCATTCAAGCATATGATGGGGGGCGACCTTCAGTCCGCCTGACTCCCAAACCACAAGCTCAGGTATCGCAACCTTCATGCCGCAATAAGGATAGGAAGAATTTTATCTAAAAGTCTGCACGCTGATCAACCAATTGGCACACAACTGGAAACGCAAGTCTTCACAATCCTTTGGAAGCGGGAGACTCCTGAATGCACGCCGAAGACTTTACCCACGAAGAGATCGTCAAATACGCGACTACCCTCTATGGAGATGATTGGCGTACTTCGCTTGCAGAAAACCTGAATATGACGCGGAAACAATTGGTACTTACGCTGGCTTCTGGCGATCCGGTGCCGCAGAGCATCACGGTTCCGTTCTTTTCCTTGCTCGAGCAGCACCTTCAGCGGCAAGCAGAAGTCACTCGCAAAATCGAGAGCCGACTGTTGGAAATTCAAGCCACGAATAAAACAACAGCACAACCTAGAGTGATGCGTCGTACTGCCTCTTGAAAAAGTAAGGCGTGATCCCCATCAGTCTTACTATGCAAAAAAATGCATATTGAATCGCAAAATGAGACTCAATTTTCGAAC
>CAYZLR010000328.1:0-765 GCA_964479275.1 uncultured Caulobacterales bacterium | reverse complement strand
GCCAGTTTAATTTCGGGTTGAGTTGGCACCGCCACATCATCGATTTCTGATAGAACCATATTTAGCACAGACGCGTGACGCGCCTACGAGTTTCGTCCGTAAGCGACCTAAAATTTCAAAACCAACCTGCCGTAAAAATTCCGAATTGACTCTTACAAAAATTTGAGTCTCAGCAATAAATCGTTTACGATTCGGACAGCGTCCAAAAAAGTGGCGCATTTGATTGAGCCAGGAGAACTTCATGACCCTCAAAGTCAGTGGCGCGTTCGCCACGGCGGTGACACTCGCGCTGACCGGCGCAGTGGCTGCACAGAGCAACACGACCTATTACCAACAGCTCCCGAACGGCTATCAGGCGGGCACAATCGCTCCGGCTGCGACAAGCACATATCAAGCGCCCGTAATCACGCAGCAAACAATCGGCACACAGCAACTCGCTGGTCAAACGATCTATGCTGCGCCCACGACGGCATACGCGCCGCAGCCCTCCATCAGCTATACTCAGCAACCTGCAGGGAGTTACACGACACAGCAGATCGGTAGCACTTTTGCAGCGCCATCCCCTGCTATCGTGCAACAGCAAGGCGCGACCACCTACGCCAATACGACACCGAGTTATGCGTCGCCTTATAAGCCAACAACGCAAATTGCAGCGCCTGCACCGTCGCAGACATATGTGGTGACGCCGCCGCCAGCCTACCAACAACCAAATTTTGCTGCGGCACCGCTGCCGCAGCAGCAGCAACAACTTCCCGTACCTGCAAA
>CAYZLR010000327.1:0-1662 GCA_964479275.1 uncultured Caulobacterales bacterium | reverse complement strand
CCATAGAAAACCCACGCTTTTGAGCGTGGGTTTTTTATTGCGTATAGTCCGTTACAAACCAAGAAGACAGCTTAACTGTTGGCTTCTCTAACTTTGTTCGCGGCCTCTTGGTCAAAGGTCACGCCCTTGTCTTTCAGCAAAGTATCCAATTCTCCGCTGAGGGTCATTTCCGTGACGATGTCGCATCCACCAACAAACTCGCCTTTAACGTAGAGCTGCGGTGTTGTTGGCCAATTCGTGAAATCCTTGATGCCTTGGCGCATCTCGTCGCTGTCGAGCACGTTAACATCTTGGAATTCTACCGAAAGATAGTTCAGCACACTCGCCACTTTGCTTGAGAACCCACATTGGGGGAATTGCTTGGTTCCCTTCATGAAGAGTACGACATCATTCGTGTCGACAGTGTCTTTGATTTGAGACTGGATAGCGTCGGTCATCAATTTAGTCCTTGGTTAGGTGCGGTCATTCAAGCACATGCGTGAATTAGGAATCTAAAGCCATGCCAAGTGCCGCATGCCTTTCGATACGTTCTTTGACTACAATTTTTCGCATGACGCTCTAGACCAAATTTGTGCGTATTCTTGCGGATCTTGAGAAACCGCTATGGGGCGAACATGCCCGCCGCGAATCGTATTGAACTCGTTCCCAACGATCTTTGGGTCTGTGGAGGCTGAGTGATGTGCTCGCATGCCTGTGGGCGCGATTAGGCGCAAAATTCCGAATAAGGCAGCCATCCCGCCAACCAACAATCCGAGCGCGACGGCAGGGCCGGTCAACTGGAGACCTCAGGGGCGGCCGTTTGCAGGGCAAGTGCATGGAGTTCACCCGCCGCGCCATCCATTTTGCCCTTCAGCGCCGCATAAACCATCTGATGCTGAGCAACGCGTGATTTCCCGCGAAAACTCTCATCGGTTACGGACGCCGAATAGTGATTACCGTCCCCAGCGAGATCGCGAATTTCGATTTCCGCTTCAGGAAACCCTTCGCGGATAAGCGCTTCGATTTCTCCGGCTTGCATGGGCATGTGTTGAGGCTCCGTAGTGATGCGATAGAAAAGATTTAGGGCGTTAACGCTGACAGTTCAATGGAGTGCTCTCCCAACCAAAACTATACAGTTTCTCCCATATACTCCGGGAACCAGCCTTCATGGGCCGTTCGCAAAGCATCCAGCGACACCGAAGCTCCGCCGAGGCTGACCATATCGCCGCCCGTTTCGCCGATCCAAGGCGCAGCGATACCAGCACCCGAGGACAATTCTGTCAGGGCGTCAAAGCCATTCGGGTCTGTGAGGGTCACAACATAGCGGCCCTGATCTTCACCAAAGAAGGTCTCATGATCCGCGCCGCCTGGTGAGCGGACTTCGCAGCCAATGCCGCCCGCCAGCGCCATCTCGGCCAGCGCAACAGCGAGACCGCCATCAGAGACATCGTGGCACGCGGTAATCAGACCATTCTCGATCAAGGCTTGGACAAGTTCACCCCCCAGCCGTTCAGCATTGAGATTAACAGGCGGAGGTGCGCCCTCTTCCCTGCCAAACAGTTCACGCAAGTACATCGACTGACCCATATGTCCGCCGCCACCGGCACCAATCAAGACAATCGGCTGGCCTCCAGATTTGAAACCAACCGTCATCATCTTCGAGGAGTCAGCCAGCAATCCAAC
>CAYZLR010000326.1:0-1666 GCA_964479275.1 uncultured Caulobacterales bacterium | reverse complement strand
CTTCGAATATCGCGAACATCTCTTGGCATTCCTCGAACAAAGAGCGCACCTCAAAAGCGGCACACGCACCTTTTCTAATGGAGACACCATGGGCTTCACCGATAAAGAAGGCGCAGACCTTCAAGCCTATGCGGAAGAGCTTGCGTCAAGTGTTGCTTAGAACTTCCTCTATTATTTCTTATCATCAAAGGCTCCCTCGCGGAGCCTTTTTGTGTTTTTAAAAGAGACTTGAATTCCTATGAACCAATTTCATGGGAATATTTAATTTCATATAAAAAAAATGGCACAGCTCCCGCTATATCTGTTTCTTGATGAAACGCATCACCTCACTTACACTGGCCTCCCTCTCGCTCGGGCTTGCTCCATCAGCAAGCGCGCAAGATGGAGATTTCCTCTCAAAAATTAAATTTAGCGGAGCTCTTCGTGCTCGTTATGAATTCCGTGAAACAGATCCATTTGACGCTTCTCATGCCCTTACCGTACGAGCCCGCATTGGCGTCACGCTTGGAGACTTCAATGGTTTCTCTGCCTTCGTAGAAGGGGAAGGAACCCAAGGAATCATTGAAGATTTTCGCAGTAATCCTGGTGGCGCTCCTGTAACAAGCCCTTACGTTGCTGGTAATTCTGTAATTGCAGATCCTAACAATGCTGAACTGAACCAAGCTTACTTGCAGTATAAGAAAGATGGTCTTCTCGTCAAAGTAGGGCGTCAACGTATCATTCGCAATAAAGCAGCATTCATCGGAAACGTAGGCTGGCGTCAAAATGAACAGACTTTTGACGCAATTCAACTTGGCTATAAAAATGAGGATCTCTCTGTCAGCTATGCTTACTTTGATCGTGTCCAGCGCATCTTCGGTGACGAGCCAAGCAGCTTGAGTCCTTTACATGCATTTACAGGAGAATTCCATATCTTCGATTTCAATACCACCACTGATTTCGGAAAATTAGGAGGCTACGCTTACCTTCTCGATGTCGAGAATAATGCAGCCGTTGGTGAATCAAATACTTTCGGTTTATTTGCTGAATCCAAAGGCTTTTATGCAGAATTTGCTTATCAAGATGGAACGAGCACTGTAGCAGGCGGTGATTATTCAGCACTTTATGGACACCTAAAATATACTGCAGATGCTGCAGGCGGTAAGGGAACCATCGGGGTAGAGTATCTTGGAGACGACTTCAAAACCCCACTCGCTACCGTTCACGCTTATAATGGATATGCTGACTTCTTCGTTCTACAGCGTATCGGTCTAAATAATGGCGGCGGCGCCTACAATGGCCTTACTAATGTCTACCTTAACTACACGAAAAAAGGACTCCCAGGTGGTCTCGTTTTCAAAGGCTTCCTCCACTACTTTGCCGATGCTCAACTCGATGAAGTTTATGGCTACGAAGCGGATGCTGTCTTAGTTAAAAAGTTCAACAAAGACCTGACAGGAGTTCTGAAATTAGCCTACTTCGTTGGCGATGACGATTTTGGCGACGTCCAACAAGCTTCAGTACAGCTTGACTACAAGTTCTAGGATCTCTTGAGAAAATTTGGATATCTTGCCACTCGGGTAGCGAAAGCTCCTCGAGTGGCATTTTTTATGAACTCTCAGCCCTATCAATCTAGCATTTAGAAAAATTTCCCATTTTCTACTGAAATTTGGCATGAAATTCGCTA
>CAYZLR010000325.1:0-1671 GCA_964479275.1 uncultured Caulobacterales bacterium | reverse complement strand
GGTCTATCTACCGCCGCAAGCTAAGGCTGGAAAAGTGCCTGTGCTTTGGTGGCTTTCGGGCCTGACCTGCACCCATGCGAACGCTATGGAAAAGGCCGGTGCTCAACGCGCAGCAGCCGAACACGGCATTGCCGTCATCTATCCTGATACATCACCACGCGGTGAAAAGATCGCGAATGACGATGCGTATGATCTCGGTCAAGGCGCTGGATTTTATGTCGATGCCACCGAAGCACCGTGGGCTCCTCATTTTAAGATGCGTTCTTACATATTGAATGAGCTGCGCGATTTGATTGCCGCTGAGTTTCCGCAGATTGATATGGCGCGATCGGGCATCAGCGGTCATTCGATGGGCGGTCACGGCGCGCTGACATTGGCGATGACCAATCCCGACAAATTCAAATCGGTTTCAGCATTTTCACCGATCTGCAATCCGCATGGCTCTGACTGGGGCCGTAAGCAACTTGGCGCTTATTTAGGCAACGAGGCAAACTGGGGCGAAACAGATGCCTCGAAACTGGTGGCAGAACGAGGTTGGCAGGGCGAGATCCTTGTTGATCAAGGTGACGCAGATAACTTCCTCGATCTTTTGAAGACACAAGCCTTGATTGATGCGTGTGAGGCGAAAGGGCAAAAAGCCATGATCACCATGCGTCCGGGCTATGATCATAGCTATTACTTCGTATCGACTTTTATGCCTGATCATGTCGCCTTTCACGCGGAGAACCTGAAATGATCACTCGGAGATTTACACTCGCAGGGTTCTTGGCATTTTTCGCATTTCCTGCATCTGCCGAAGCCGTCAAACTTGTCACTCCGGCCGAAGCAAACGTTCAGAAAAATAGCGGGGCCGTGGCTCTCGTCGATGTGCGTGAGCCTGCGGAATGGAAAGAAAGCGGCGTCCCAAAGGGTGCCGATCTTATCGCCATGCGAGACCCGCAGATTGATGCGAAGTTTAGAGAGTTATCGGGCGGCGACAAAAACGCTCCGATCGCTCTGATATGCCGAACCGGCATCCGCTCTGCCAGGGTCGCCGAATACCTGACAAGCAAAGGTTATACGAACGTTTATAGCGTTGATGGTGGAATGTTCGGCTCTTCAAGCAATCCCGGTTGGCGACGCGGTGGATTACCCGTTGAGGCGGTTAAATGACGATGCAAACTGGCGGTGAGCTGTTGGTAAAATGCCTCGTCGAGCAAGGCGTCAAACGCGTTTTCTGTGTACCGGGTGAAAGTTACCTCGCGGTGCTGGACGGGTTACACGGGTCCGCAGTTCAAACGGTCGTCGCCCGGCAAGAGGGCGGCGCGGCTATGATGGCCGAGGCTGATGGGAAGCTGACAGGCAGGCCCGGTGTATGCTTCGTAACGCGCGGCCCCGGCGCAACCAATGCTTCCGCTGGCGTCCATGTGGCGCAGCAGGATTCGACGCCGATGATCCTGTTCGTCGGACAAATCTCGCGCGGGTGGACAGGGCGCGATGCCTTTCAGGAAGTTGATTACCGCCTGATGTTTGGCGGGATGGCCAAACTGGTTGAACAGATTGAAGACCCAGCTCGATTGCCCGAAATCATCAACCGTGCATGGCATGTCGCTATGAGCGGTCGCCCCGGCCCTGTCGTGCTGGTATTGCCCGAAGATATGCTTCGCGATCAGGTCGATGCAAAACCCGCCC
>CAYZLR010000324.1:0-1673 GCA_964479275.1 uncultured Caulobacterales bacterium | reverse complement strand
ATCAGTTGATTATTCAGGACCAGTTGATTTGCTTCTGATGGATGTCAGCTCTCCATTAAATGGTGTTACCTTAGTGGGTGGTCCTGCATGTTTTGGAATGGATGTAAACGCTACGTTTGATGATGGAGGAGCAGCAATAACTTGTAATGCAATATCTCCTATAATTTCTGGAACTGTAATGCCTGATGGTGATATTTTAAGTATTTTGAATGGGGAAAATCCAAATGGAATGTGGTATCTAACAATAGTGGATCCTGATACTGGTTTACCAATGACTATTAATTCTTGGTCTATTACCATTACAACTGGAACTGGAACAGCTTCAGGGACAACAACATGGTGGGATAGCCCAACAGGAGGAAGTCAGTTATCTACAGGAAATAATTTTGATCCAGTTGCGGATGGTTCAGTAGATACAAATGTACCTGGTACTTATACCTTCTATGCACAATGCGAAGATGGAACTTGTGTAAGTGAAAGAACAGCAGCTACATTGACAGTCAATGAAAGACCAACAGCAACCATAACAGTAACAGATGTAATTTGTCATGGTGATGCAGATGGTAGTGTGAGTGTAGATGTAAGTGGTGGTACCGCAGGTTATACCTATGAATGGGATGATACAGGATCATCTACGACTGCAACAGTAAGTAATCTAGAACCAGGTACTTATACAGTAACGGTATCAGATGCAAATAACTGTACAACAACAGCAAGTGCCACCGTAAGTGAGCCTGATGATTTAGTAATTACTACTACTGGATTTGATCTAAGTTGTAATGGTGATTCAGATGGTAGCGTAAGTGTTAGTGTAATTGGTGGTACCACTGGTTATACATATGCATGGGAAGATAGCAATGATCAATTTGTAAGTACAGATCCGACAGTGACGGGTCTAGGCGCTGGTGTTTACGATGTAACGGTAACGGATGCGAATGGTTGTATAGTAGTAACAAGTGCAGAAGTTACAGAGCCTACCTTGTTGACATTAAGTGCAGAGACAGAAGACTTATTGTGTAATGGAGATGAGAATGGAATGATCACGACGACAGTGAGTGGTGGAACCATGGCTTATACATATGCATGGAGTACTACAGATGGAAATGGTCTAGCAACGACTGCAGCGAGTCAAACTACCTTAGAAGGAGGAACGTATAATTTGACTGTGACGGATGCGAATGGTTGTTCTTTAACAGCGAGTTATGTAATATCTGAGCCAAGTGCATTAGAAGCAACAGCAAGTTCGACAGATGCGAACTGTAATGGTGAATCTAATGGTAGTGTAAGTGTAGTTGCTTCTGGTGGAACGACAGGTTACACTTATGAATGGAATGATACAGGATCATCAACCACAGCAACAGTAACAGGATTAGCAGCTGGAGTTTATACAGTAACAGTAACAGATGCGAACGACTGTACGATTACAGCGAGTGCGACAGTAAATGAGCCAGCAACATTGATGGCGATGACAACTGGAGATGCATTAAGTTGTAATGGAGATACAGATGGCAGTGTGAGTGTAAGTGTGAGTGGCGGAACAGCTGGTTATACATATGCATGGGAAGATAGCAATGATCAATTTGTAAGTACAGATGCAACAGTAACGGGTCTAGGCGCCGGTGTTTACGATGTAACGGTAACGGATGCGAATGGTTGTATAGTAGTAACAAGTG
>CAYZLR010000323.1:0-1677 GCA_964479275.1 uncultured Caulobacterales bacterium | reverse complement strand
GCAACGTTGGAAGTGTTTTTTGGGCGAGTAGGAATAGTTAATACAATCTGCTCTTTTTTCTTTACCTCATTTGCACAATGATGAGCTGCGGAGAGGGCATAAATATAATCTGTTAGTCGATTAATAGCTGCGCCTTGATTACTCGCTTGCGTTAATTGCCCTTCATAATTGGTTTGTTCACTTAGATTGCCTGGAGCGGTGTATATTGCTTCTAAAGTAATACCTTGTGGCACAGCAGGTAAAGGACTAATCAAACTAGGCAGTAAAATATTTTGTGCAATTTCTTCACATTGAGTCTTAGTCAAGGCAGCAATATCATACCCTAACGCACCTGCATTTGTTTTTACACTTGTATTAAGTAAACCATAAGCAGGAGCATTTCCATTGGCTGGTAAATCTATCAACTTATCTGGTAGGATGGCAGGATTAGGTGTACTATTAGGTACGGCAATTATGATACTCTCATTTAAAGTTTGAAAATCACTCGGTGGAGGAGAACCAATATTAAATACTGTTAGATTATGACATGCCATATCCGCATAGACTTTTCCCCCTTTTTTTATGGTTATCCTCACATTGGCTTTTCCGCCTATTATGATACTAATTGGGACAGAAACCATGGCAGTAGCTACCGATTTAAAATTAGTTATGTTAACTAAATGTTGAACTAATTGAGTAGTGTTACTCAAAGGGCTGCTACTATAAGGAATATTAAGCTCTCTAACTTCTATTTCCATTCCCGATAAAAGGCTGGTGAAAGCTCCTGATGCGATTGTATTTTCTGGGCGTAGGCGTATTATGATGTCTGACATTGCTGCTGTTTTTTAGTTTAAAAGGTTTTTATTTGTGGTTTTCTCACAGCAGGATATTAGCCTTTGATACTTTAGATATTTGATTTTTTTCTTTTTTCGTGGATTTTAGCTTAAATTATTTTATAGCAATTAAATGTAATTTGAATAATGATTTTTAGGTTTCATTAATAACTGTCTAGTTAAAGAATTAACTCGATTTCTTTTAAAGTTAATAAGGTTAACGATTTAAAAGATATTGATTTTAAAATTTCATACATGGCCGTCAGACTAATGATTTGAAATATCAGGTTTTGCAAGTGAAATAGGTTGAAAACATAAGAAATATTGATTTGTAGATTTTATCTACAAATATTAAATTTTCGTAAATAACTGACTATCAGTGCTGTTTTTCCTTAACCTGACGACTTTTGGGTAAAATCTTTAAATTGAAATACTTTTAAGTACCAAGTTATTAGAGTTTATCTTTTCGTTTAACAAACTTTGATTTTAAATTTCTAACAATAGGATTTATCTTCAAGTATCAGTTTAAATACAATTAGGTAAATATTAAAAATTTAATAACCATGTTTTTTATAATAATACTTCATTTCTTCATTTTGCGCTGCTTTTTCTGAATCATTATAATTTGGTTCTTTTTTATTTTTTTCTATAAATTCATATTCATATACTAAATGTCCCAATTCATGCATAATTAATGCTTCAATATCTGAGTAAACTGCTTTTTTCGTTTCTACCTTACTTGATATGATTCCAGTTCTATTAGTATTCTTATTATAATTTAAAACTGTTTCTGTTACTGGTTTATAATTATTTTCTTCAATTTCATCAATATCAAAAAATAGTACTGTTGTTTCAATATCCTGTA
>CAYZLR010000322.1:745-1678 GCA_964479275.1 uncultured Caulobacterales bacterium | reverse complement strand
GTTGTAGTCAATGTGGCTGGTATACAACGTCATCTGGCCCTCGGGAAATTCTTCAGCCGTGATATCGCCATCACCGTTCTTGTCCAGCTCACGAACTTTGGCAAACATCTTCGGCATAAAGATTTCGGGCCGAGAGCCCATAGTCCTTGAGGACTCCAGTTGCACGTAGTACTTTTGAGTCAAGGTCTGGCAGAACGTTTCGGCATCATCACACACAGTATATTTCATTGACAATTCAAACGGTTCTTTCGACTCGCCCATGTCGACATCGATAAGGAACTGTCGAGGATCGATGTCGGCGTCAGCTTCTACTTCGGGCCCAACAAGTTCTGTCTTTTCGAAAGACTGCCCTTTGTCCGGCTGGATTGTGATGCTGACTTTTCCTGCCCGGTTGTTCCAATGGACTTTGTAAATCGGGTCCGGTTGAACGATCAAATGAAGTTTTCCCTTTCCATTTTCTAAAACGCTGCTCTCGGCTTCGACTCGAATTTTTGCAAAGAACGGATTGTCGCTCTCGATAGCCACAACATCCAGCGGTCGCAGTTTCCCGGGTAGTTCAAGTCGCGGGACGACACCGCTAGCGACCTTTCTTTGCTCAGGTTCGAATCGAGCAGGAAGTTCATCGATCGTTGTGACTTTCTCAGACTCACCCACGAACTCTGCCAGCTCAGCGCGAAGCGTTTTTGGGTCGCTCCAAAATCGCTTGGAAACAATGACGCCATCGGGATCGATAACATATTCACCGTTTGGTGCGGCACTCAAAGCGAGCTTTATCGCATCGTCTTCGCTATCACAAATCCAGGGGATCTCAGTTTTCAAACGGCGTTTGGCTTCTGCAACGTGCAACAATCTTTCTTCCAAATTGACCGCCGTCAGGAAGCCATTGATCCCAGGATGTTCAACGTGTTTGTAAACGTAGTAGAACTGAACTTT
>CAYZLR010000322.1:249-735 GCA_964479275.1 uncultured Caulobacterales bacterium | reverse complement strand
TTCAAAAAAGGCGGTCATGTGAGGCATCCGAAAACCAGCACGGTATGTTTCCCGCGAGTCTGCTTGAGCTCAAACGGTTCTCCGGTTTCGTTGAAGCCAGATGCGTTTGGTAACATCGTGCCGGCAAGCGGCTTTTTCTGCGCATGCCGCTGGTTGTACATTTCGACAAATTCGACTTTTTCCTGCCCGACAATTGTTGGCGAAAAACTGATTGAACAAACAGTAATGGCGAAGAGAGAGAACACTAACTTGCTCATTGAATTTGTCTTTCCTAAGGAGGTTTAGAATGCTGAACAGCTAGAGCGTTTTTAGTGCGTCCAGCAATGAATGTCGAGAACGTGGACGAGCAGGATCTTTTTGGCTTACGGAAATCGAACATTAATGTTGAAAATTCGTATAGATAAAGAGGGAAATTCCACCTCAACTTCCTATTTCCACAACACCCCTGCCGTTTTTTCCAGTCAGCATTTTACTAACTTGCATTGC
>CAYZLR010000322.1:0-239 GCA_964479275.1 uncultured Caulobacterales bacterium | reverse complement strand
TTATGGGGTTAGCCTGGACCAGGTGTTTGGCGCGACCAGAATGTCGAACTGCTTTTCAGTCGAAACCAACTCTCATAGATCAATACACAATGGCCAAACCAATTTTCCATTCCAGTATCGAAGGCGCGCAGCACGGCAGTAAGACTCTTGATGAGTTCCTGGCGTTTGCGAAAAAGGCTGGTGCAGCTGGCGCGCAGCCGTCCAACTACGCTTTTGACGCGGAAGAGCCTGGCAAGTTC
>CAYZLR010000321.1:0-1680 GCA_964479275.1 uncultured Caulobacterales bacterium | reverse complement strand
CTGTGCCATTATCATTCCACATTGGCTTTGGCATAAAGGTCGCTGTCTTGCCGTAGGCATGGGCAACATTATGCACGATATACTTATAAAGCTGCATGTTATCGCCCATTTGCAACAGCGTGTCGAATTTCATGCCAAGCTCGTGCTGGGCAGGGGCAACTTCGTGGTGATGTTTTTCAGGGCGCAGGCCAAGCTCTTCCATAACAGAGAGCATCTCGCTGCGCATATCTTGGGCGCTATCGACGGGCGGGACAGGGAAGTAGCCGCCCTTTGGCCCCGGGCGGTGGCCCATATTGCCGCTTTGGTAATGCGTGCCTGTATTTTGCGGAAGCTCGGATGAGTCGATAGAGTAGCCTGTTACGTTTTGGTCTGTATCCCAGCGCACATCGTCAAAGACAAAAAACTCGGCTTCTGGGCCAAAAAACACATCATCACCAACTTTGGCAGAGCGCATATAGGCTTCTGCCGCTTTGGCTGTGCCGCGCGGGTCACGATTATAGCCTTCGCCCGTATCAGGCTCTAGGATGTCGCAGAAAATCGCCAGCGTGTCTTGCTGAAAAAACGGATCCATCTTGGCCGTTGAGGCATCAGGTAAAAGCACCATGTCAGACTCGTTAATATCCTTCCAGCCCGCAATAGACGAGCCATCAAACATAGTTCCGTCTTGGAACAGGTCTTCGTCAACAAGGTCAGAATGAAATGTCACATGCTGCATCTTGCCGCGCGGGTCTGTGAAACGAAGATCAACAAATTTAATGTCTTCATCTTTAATATGTTTGAGTAATTTATCTGCGGACATGTCCTAATCCTTTATCGAAATAAATATGTTATTATATTGGGAGTATTGCGTAAAATTTACAGAGCAGAATCGCCCGTGTCACCTGTACGGATACGAATAGCTTGGGATATGTCAGAGACAAAGATTTTTCCGTCCCCAATTTTGCCCGTTTTCGCGGCGGTCTGAATGGCTTCAAGCGCAGCCTCGACTTGATCATCGGCGATGACGAGCTCAAGTTTTAGCTTTGGCAGGAAATCGACGACATATTCTGCGCCGCGATATAATTCTGTATGGCCCTTTTGACGGCCAAAGCCTTTTGCCTCTAGGACGGTCATGCCTTGCAGGCCGATGACTTGCAGAGCTTCTTTGACTTCATCAAGTTTGAACGGTTTAATTATTGCTTCGATTTTTTTCATAACACCCTCTGCCTAAGATTCGTCCTGACTATGTTTTAGTCAGTTACATAAATGACCTTATGCGCTTATGTCATTGCGGAGTCGATATGGTCAACTTTTTAAAATGTGGCTATCTGTGAGCGCAGCGCATTAAAGCACTTATTTTGTGCAAGAATTATAACTGAGATTAAATTTTAGGCGCGTTCTCTGCGGATATTGATGATTTTCACTTTAAAAAAGCTATGCCCTGCCACATTTAATCGTTAGGAAAGGGCCGTTCATACAAGAATCGAGCTTAACGCCTCCATAGCGCAATGACACTGATGGGTTTAAGCGAGAATTGATATTAGGAGTGCAATACGTGGCTAAACTCGAAAAACGTGTCCCAAAGAAGGCCTATATTACCGACCAGCAAGCGCTCGATTTTCATGCCTTCCCAACACCGGGAAAATTGGCACTTCTGCCAACCAAGCCGATGGCCACGCAGCGCGATTTGTCGCTGGCTTA
>CAYZLR010000320.1:0-1685 GCA_964479275.1 uncultured Caulobacterales bacterium | reverse complement strand
ACAATAAAGCTTATCGTCATCAAGAACCTAAGCCAGGGGTACAAATTTTTTTGGGTAAAAGTAGACGTTAATATTAATTCCGCTTTTGCTGAAAAAAATCACGCATAAGGGTACTGCAAGCCGTTGCTTCTATGCCTGTAATTAGGGTAGTTTTGGGGTGCAAGGCTTGAGGAGCCAAGCGTTGAAAACCTCTTTTGCTATCTGTAGCACCGATCACTAGGTTGCCCAGTTGTGCCCAAGCCAGTGCCCCAGCACACATGACACAAGGTTCGAGCGTAACGTATAAGGTACATTGTTTTAGGAATTTACTGCCTAAGTGATGGCTTGCTGCCGTAATGGCCAAAATTTCAGCATGGGCCGTCACATCTGTCAGTTGTTCTGTCAGGTTGTGTGCTCGTGCTATAATTTGTTGTTGGCAAACCACAACAGCCCCTACGGGAATTTCGTCGAGTAAGGCTGCCTTTTGAGCTTCTTTTAGAGCCTCTTTCATATAATATTCATGCGAGAAAACAGAAAACATCCTATCTTAGTACTTAGAAGTTGTTTAAAACCATTTTGGAAAGGCTATTGTAGCAGTAGATTTAAGAACGGAACAACCTACTGTCAACAAAATACAATTAGTTTGGTTAAAGAAGTGCTTCATACTAGTAGAAATACCATACTTCTATGTAAACTGTGGAACTGTTGATGGATTTATCATTATCATAACAAATAAATAAAAATGTACAAAACACTATTGTTATTGTGTATCTGTTGGTGTGCCACACCATTGTGGGCACAGGATGACGAATCTATTTGGTCACTGGAAAAGTGTATTAATTATGCCATTCAAAATAGCTTACAAGTACAGCAAACCAATTTGAATAAAAGTCAGGCACAATTGACAAATAAGCAAGCAATTTGGGCACAAACGCCCAATGTTAGTGCGAGCTATCGCAATGGTATCAACGTAGGTAATACCGTTAACCCGACCAACAATGAGTTGATTACCATTCCTAACTTTGGCTCTGGGCTTTCTGTGAATGTGAATGGAATTATTTTTCAAGGATTGCAAATCAGAAACACCATCAAGCAAACCAGAGTTGATTTGGAAGCTTCGGATAAAGATATAGAGCAGGCCAAGAATGACATCTCTCTCTCAGTAGCACAAGCTTACTTGGCCATTTTGTTGGCAGAAGAGAGCAAAAGTGTTTTTGAAGAGCAAGCAAAAGTGACCCAAGAACAATTGCAGCAAACGCTCAAACTGATAGAAGGGGGAGTGCTGGCAGAAAATAGCCGATATGATTTAGAGGCTCAAATCGCACGCGATGAAGAAAATATTGTCATTGCACAAAACAATATCGACTTATCTTATGTCAACTTAAAAACCTTGATGAATATTGACATAGGCAAGGAAATTTCTATTGAAATTGTTGGAGATATAGAAGTGGCAGAATTGGAGCAAGAATCAACACTAGAAGGGGTATACGAGGAAGCCATTACCAGACAGCCTAATATCTTGGCTTCTAAGTTGCGCGAAAAAAGTGCGGAGTTGGGCGTAAGCATTGCCAAGGGCGCATTAATGCCTACCGTATCTTATTATGGTGGAATCAATAGCAACTTTTCGACGGCTTTTAGAAACCCCGTTACAGGAGGAACCATCTCTTATTTTGAACAATTGGCGGCAACAGCGGCTGCCAATGCAG
>CAYZLR010000319.1:0-1688 GCA_964479275.1 uncultured Caulobacterales bacterium | reverse complement strand
AAATCAGCAGTTTGAGTCACTGAAAACATCGGATCGTGGGACAGGCTCTAGATAGAGTAAGAAAACCTTCGGACTTGATGGTGACGAGACGTTTCATAAAGGCGGACCACGAGGGTGCGGGATATGGCGAAGAAAGGTGCATCCACTCTGACGCGTGTGATGACGAGATTGCTAACGCAGAGCCGTTATTCCCAGTGCCATATGAGCATTCAGCCCAAACCAATAAAAAGCACGAGCCTTTCGACTCGCGCTTTTAAAAGTATTAATAGGTGTCTTTAGTAGATGCTTAGGCTGTGGCGATGGGCTTCATGGCACCCATGGCCTCACGAAGATAGACGCCGATTTCTTCTACTTCGTGGTCACGAATGAGGGCATTCACTTCTACGAGGGTTTTGTTATCTACGCTGTTGTCGGAGAGGTCTAGGCCTTTACCGATGACGTCAGTTTTGATGCTCTTCATGAAGTCTTCTAAGAGAGGGACTGCTGCGTGTGAGAAGAGGTAGCAACCATACTCAGCGGTGTCTGAGATGACGTTGTTCATTTCAAAGAGCTTCTTACGCGCGATGGTGTTGGCGATGAGTGGGGTCTCGTGAAGGGACTCGTAGTAAGCGCTTTCTGGCTCGATGCCGGCTTCTACCATGGCTTCGAAGGCGAGTTCTACACCAGCACGGACCATGGCGACCATGAGGATGCCTTTATCGAAGTATTCTTGTTCCGTGATGTCACCTTTGGCTTCGGTTTTTTCAAATTCTGTTTCACCAGTTGCCTGACGCCAGCCGAGGAGGTTCTTATCATTGTCTGCCCAGTCTGCCATCATGGTGCTGGAAAATTCTCCAGAGATGATGTCATCCATGTGCTTGTAGAAAAGGTCACGCATGATGTTCTTGAGCTCTTCAGAGAGTTTGAAGGCTTCGATCTTCGCTGGGTTTGAGAGGCGATCCATCATGTTGGTGATGCCGCCTTGCTTGAGTGCTTCAGTGATGGTTTCCCATCCGTATTGAATGAGTTGCACGGCCCACTTGGTGTCGATGCCGTCAGCCTTCATCTTATCAAAGCAGAGGATGGAGCCAGCCTGAAGGAGTCCGCAGAGGATGGTTTGCTCACCCATGAGGTCTGATTTCACTTCTGCGACGAAGCTAGACTGAAGGACGCCTGCGCGGTCTCCGCCTTGTGCGACACAGAGTGCCTTCGCAAGCTCGATGCCTTCACCGCTAGGGTCATTTTCACCATGACAGGCGATGAGGGTGGGAACACCAAAGCCACGCTTATATTCCTCACGCACTTCTGAGCCAGGGCTCTTTGGGGCAACCATGATGACGGTGAGGTCTTCACGGATCTGAGTGCCTTCTTCTACGATGTTGAAGCCGTGTGCGTATGAGAAACAGGCGCCCTTTTTCATGAGAGGAACGACAGTGTTGACGACATCTGTGTGCTGCTTATCTGGCGCGAGGTTCATGACGATGTCTGCTTTTGGAAGCATTTCCTCATAGGTGCCGACTTCGAAGTCATTCTCGGTTGCATTGAGATATGACTGACGCTTTTCTTGGATGGCAGCGGCGCGGAGGGTGTAGGAGACATCGAGACCTGAGTCACGCATGTTGAGGCCTTGGTTGAGACCTTGGGCCCCACAGCCTACGATGACGATCTTGAGGCCTTTAGCAGCGGCGATACCGTTAGAGAACTCTGAT
>CAYZLR010000318.1:0-1694 GCA_964479275.1 uncultured Caulobacterales bacterium | reverse complement strand
CCGCAAGCCGCTCTGCAAGGGCAATATTGCCATATTCCTGTTCGTCTTCGGAGGCGCGGTTGATACCGGCGAAGTGTAACACAACTTCCGCACGAGAAAGAGCATTGGCTAGAACTGTAGCGTCATTGAAGGTCGTTCGGTTGAGCTCTACGATCTCATGAGGCGGCGTCTTTCCTTGAAAGCGAGCACCGCAATTCACAGCGTGAAGTCGGGCCGCAGCATGCCAGCCAATCAGCCCCCCAGCGCCCGTAATTACGATCTTCATCTAGTCAGCCCCATCTTCTGGCGAGCTCTTGTACTTCGTCGAGGCTAAGCAGTAATGCTTCGAGATCGGACACGGAAATACGGTCAACGTTGTGAGAACTGTATTCCTGATCTTCTCTGACTGACGAGTCACCCTGACTGAAATACTTGGCATAGTTAAGCTTCCGAGAATCGAGAGGTAAGCGGAAATAATCGTCCATCTCTTCGGCTTCTGCCATTTCACGGTCGCTGGCGAGGCTTTCGTAAAGCTTCTCGCCGTGCCGCCAGCCGATGATTTCAACAGGGTGTTCGGGAACACCCATGATGTTCTTCACCGCTAGCGCCAAGTCGGCGATGGTGGCCGATGCGGCTTTGCGGATGAAGATATCGCCTTGATTAGCATGCTCGAACGCAAAAAAAACGAGCGCTACAGAATCACGCAATGGCATCAGGAACCGGGTCATGCTCGGTTCGGTCAGGGTAATCGGATCGCCGTTGACAATCTGGCGAATAAAGAGCGGAATGACCGACCCTCGTGAATACATCACGTTACCATAGCGCACGCAGGAAATCGTGGGCGTTGCGTCAGGTCCCAGTTCGCGCGCCGCAGCCTGTGCCGTTTTTTCCATCAATGCCTTGGTCATTCCCATAGCGTTTACAGGCATGACCGCCTTGTCGGTAGAGAGGCAGACCAGCGATTTAACATCATTCGCAACCGAAGCCCGAACGATGTTCTCTGATCCGACCACATTGGTCTGGATCGCTTCCATGGGAAAAAATTCGCAAGATGGAACCTGCTTAAGCGCTGCTGCGTGAAAGATGCGATCTACACCACGGGTCGCATACATGACACTCTCACGCGATCGGACATCGCCGATGTAGTAGCGGACTCGGTCGTCATTGATCAAATGACGCATTGCGTCTTGCTTTTCCTCGTCGCGACTGAAAATCCGAACTTCGCCAACATCGGTTTCCAAAAGGCGTAAAAGCATCGTTTTACCGAAGGAACCAGTGCCTCCGGTTATTAATATAACTTCGCTCACGGTGTAACACTTAACTCCAGATGCAAGGCTTCTATCTATTAAAACGGATCATTTCCGATAGGGGAAGACCACCTGTATGCCATCTGGTCAATTGAATTTCCACTCTCCAGAATTTAATTTCCACTCTTCAGGATTTAATCCACCGGCTTCCAGCCGGTCAGCTTCAGCAGATCTTGCTCCCTGAATTTGGCTCGCCCGAAGGGTGAAAGCCAAATTCAGGGAGCAAGATCATGAGTTATCGTACCGGAGGCCATACAAAATATTACCACCGATTTAACGTTGTTTGGGTGACCAAGTATCGGTTTAGAGCATTTTGCTTTTACGATGAGGCATATCCTGCTGCGGCGAGATAGTTCCAGCATTCGTCTGGTGTGAAGAGGTGGCAGATTTCACCGATGGCGGTGATGA
>CAYZLR010000317.1:0-1700 GCA_964479275.1 uncultured Caulobacterales bacterium | reverse complement strand
TAAGCTAACTTTTGCTTTAGGAGCGTTTCGGACGTTCGCTGTGCTGACAAAAGCAGAGACTTCTACTGTATACTGACGGAATTCAGTATGATCAATACAAGCAACATAGACGGAACTCATCTTCACTTTAAGTCTGCTTGTAAGATCATTCTACGTTTTACCAGAGGCTTAAAACGCCCAATACTGTTGAAAAACTCCACTTTTGGCTCAACGTCAAAAATTTCCGCGCGATACAGAAGATTTTGCATTTTTTATCCGAGGGGATAGCGAAAATTTGATACCTCTCCTCCTGACTGACCTATGAGTCATGTATGGGCAACTTTAAATCTGCTTTTCAATCTCTTGCTCAAACAACAAAATTTGTCGAATTCCGATTTTGGAGTTTTTCAACAGTATTGCCTCATCAAGGAGGCTCACGTGAGGCCGTTGTCGCCCAAAAACGGTCGCTCAGTGGATAGCTGCTCTTTCGGTCAGGACGGCATCTTTCAAATTCGGAAGATGTTCTAGCTCAGCTTTCATCTGCGCTATGACAAGCGAAATCATAACTCTTGCACTTGCAACGCCCGGACCGTTTTCGCTTTTCAAAGCGCCGAGTGTTTCGGCTTCTCGCCTAATCTCGGTTTCTAGAAACTCTCCGCGACGGGCAAATTGTGTCTCGATTGTCTCGGCACCCGCATGAATGGCGAGCGCGACCCAGGTTATGAAAGGGGATGGCTCACGGTGATACACCCACATATTTTGTCCCAAAGATGACTGCATTTCTCGAAGGGCATGCTTTGCCGGTTTATAAATTATTCGGTTTGGGCCGAGAGATGGTTCGGCATTACTTGCCGGCACAATATGGCCAAGCTTCGCCATTTTGCGTAGGGAGTAATAGACTTGCGGGACGGAAATTGCCGCCCAGTCTTCGACATCTGCGGCCTCCAGTGTTTTGACCAGCTCATAGCCATGCATGGGCTTGTGACCAAGCAACACTGCAAGGACAACCAGATCCGCAGCCGTCAGTTCCGTCTTTCTGCTCATTCTATAATCAGGCACCTTTTGATTGACTCGAGTCCTGTTTACTGGAATCTATTATAAATTATAATAGTTAAGAATAAAGGGTGCTCATGTCGAAAGCGTTACTGAAACTGGTCTCGTCTGCTGGTCTGGCATTGGCGCTGTACGCATGTTCTGAAGAGCCAGCTCCGCGCGGCGCCCCAGTCGAACAGGAGGCATCAATGGGATTGCTAAAAGTCACGCCAGTGCTGCTGGCTAAAGATCTGGAAGCGTGTGTGCGGTTCTGGAATGATTTTGGATTTGAAGCAGCAATATCGGTGCCGTTCGAAGACAAGCTGGCATTTGTAAGTTTGAAAAACGGTTCAATGGAAATCATGTATCAGAGTTTCGCGTTTTCTGAGGCCACCAATCCGGTCGGGATTGAAGGCGTTAACCGGTCAGTTCTTTATTTGGAGACCGACTCTTTTGAAGCCGTCTCCGCAGTGGCCGAAAATTACGATGTCGTTATTCCCGAGCACACAACAGCTCATGGGTCTCGTGAGCTTTATGTCCGCGATCCAGCTGATAATCTCATCGGTTTCGCTCAACAGGCAGGCTAAATTCTGCCTTGCATATGTCTTCTATGTATAAGCGGCTTAAATTCGCTTCGTTTAAGACATTAAGCCGTCATATGCCTATCATTCCACCTAAAGAGGGCCACT
>CAYZLR010000316.1:0-1705 GCA_964479275.1 uncultured Caulobacterales bacterium | reverse complement strand
GCATAAACAGGAATTTTCAAGTGTTCTCCTGACGTGCCTTTAAGGTCAATTTATGTGATCATCCCAGGAATGAACCCTTTTTCCACCTATATTGTTCCTGCCTCTCCATAGACATCGACCTTTATGTCTTTCTTCCCAAATATTATGTCTTTGAGAGAGGTTTTCACTGGCTTCTTGAGTACCAACTTTTCCCCAACGAATTCCAAGTACTTGTCACCCACAACTTTGACCTCTACTGCTACATTTCCAAATACTCCATTTCAGCACCAGTGCCCCACATCTTCAACTAGAAACCGATGCCCATTCACCTTCTGCTCATCTAAGAGCGTGTACTTGAATTCCTCATTCTCGTACGCAAAGCCCCTATCCTCACAATTCTTGCATATTCCTTTCCCGTAGTACCCAGTTCCACTACACTCTTAGCAGCTGACTTCAATTTCCTCCTCGTCCTCGTCCTCCTCATCTTTCTTAATCGATATCTCTCCCACTCCTCCACAGACCTCACACGGAGCCCGGGACACCTCCTCCCCCTAACATCCCTTGCATTCTCATATCACTCTGTTGTAGGTCGAGAATTCAGCAGGTTTGTTAAAGAAGATGTCTTTGACGTCCAGTTAGAAGAGAATTTCGAGGTTGTTGAGGGAGGACCTCAAATCAGCATAATTTTTCGAATCGAAGGTAAATTTTTCCTGGTAACCCTTCCAATTATCTTCCATCACCTATTCTGGGTCTAATTCTGAGATATCCCCGCTAGCTTTCCCTTCGAAAAGAACTCTCTGGTCATATTCGCTCCTCTTTGCGTCATCACTGAGAATTTCATAAGCTTAGGTTGCTCTTTTGAAGAACTTCTTGCTCCCTCCCTTTACATCGGGGTGATGGACCTTAGCTATCCTGAAATAGGCATCTTTGAGCTCCTGTTGGGTAGCGAACTTGGAAACTTAGAGGACAACATACGGGTCTCCCCTGAAGGCTTAACTAAACTGGCGCACAAACATTTTATTAATTCGGGAGAGTGGCTATTAATAATAATTATACCAGACCAGATATGGGCGAGAAGAAAGGATCATTCGTTGCAAATTTCTTGATGGGAGGTGTCTCCGCTGCCATCTCAAAGACCGCTGTGGCTCCAATCGAGAGAGTCAAGCTTCTTTTGCAGAACCAGGCTGCTTCATCATAGATTGATGTGGAATACAAGGGAATTGTCGATTGCTTCTCAAGAGTCGCTAAGGAACAGGGAGTTGGATCTTTCTGGAGAGGAAACATGGCCAATGTTATCAGATACTTCCCAACCCAGGCCTTGAACTTCGCCTTCAAGGACTTCTACAAGAGAGTGTTCAACCCCTATGACAAGAAAACCCAGCCAGGACTCTTCTTCGTCGGAAACATCGCCGCTGGTGGTGCTGCTGGTGCCTCATCTCTCATGTTCGTATATCCTCTCGATTTCGCAAGAACCAGACTCGCCGTTGATGTTGGATCTGGAGCCGACAGACAGTTCAACGGCCTCGTTGACTGTATCACTAAGGTTGCCAAGTCTGATGGTGTCGGAGGTCTCTACAGAGGTTTCGGTATCTCAGTTGCTGGAATCATCGCCTACAGAGGAGCTTACTTCGGATGCTATGATACTGGAAAGGCCTTCCTTTTCGGAAGCGGAGGTAACAACAGTTTCTTCGCCATGTGGGCTCTTGCCCAGGTCGTTACCACCGGT
>CAYZLR010000315.1:0-1706 GCA_964479275.1 uncultured Caulobacterales bacterium | reverse complement strand
GTTTTAGCTGTTGTTGCCATAATTTAAAATTTAAGATGAATTATTAATTTTTGCTTTGTATCTGTTGTTCTCAGATGCGAAAGCAGGGCAACAAGAGGCGGGGCGGCTGCAAAGGCAAGACATTGGCGGTTATTTTTTGTGTGCAAAAAATGCTCGAAATCCTGAAGGGCTTGGTCTTGCAAGAGCGCAATGGCTGACGGCTATATTTGCAATGATTTGGTAGGTGAGGACAACCTGTTAAAGCCTTAATCATTTATCTATTTTAGATTATGGGTCATTTGCTTTAGAAAACAAAAAAGAACAAGGGAAAAAGGAATAATCTTTAACTAGAAAAGACCAAAAAACTTCAAAGCTCCAACAACAGCAACAACTGAAGCGATTTGACTGCCATAAATACGAGCAGTCATACGAGCTTCAAGAGCGTTCATTTCAGATTTAAGATAATCTTTAGTAACAAGGCTTTCACCAACAGGACTAAGCTCATCAATAAGAACACGGGCTTGTTCTTTTTTAAAACCAGCTTTAGTAAGGGCTTCAATAGCCTTATATGTGTCAATAGCTACAGTCATAATCTATTATACATCGAAATGAGTATGTTATTCAATAAAAATCTATTTATAATGTTAGATGTGTTGCGTAATCAAATACATTCCTTACCAAACCTTTTGTGCCATTGCTCTTTCCTCAACTCCAATAATATTCAAATAAATCTCCGTGGTTTCTAAATTGGCATGCCCGAGCCATTTTTTTACGAGCGTAAGTGGTACTTTATTTACTGCATGTACCGCATAACCATGACGAAGACCTCTGGCGCAGCTTCTGACTCCTGTGATCTGAGCATTAACCATTACATTTTTTAATTTCCTAGATGCTGTCCGAAGTGAAAATGAGAACAGAGGTTGAATAGCTTTTTTGATTTTAAAATAATTTACATATTCCTGAATATCAATTAATAGATGTGAGGGTAGGTGCATTTCTCTATAAATTCCTTTTCTTCTTTTTTTAAGCGTTTCCAATACAACCGTCTCATTTTCAAAATCAATATGGTCTATGGTAAGGTTATGCACTTCGGAGATACGTGCTCCTGTATAATAGAGCAATTGGCAAAACAACTTTATATCGGTTTTGCATTTCTTTGTTTCCTCTAAAAACCTAAGGCGTTCTTTTTGATTTAAATATTTACGGTGTCCATTGCCATTATAGAGAGACATTGTTGCTTTATACATGATGATGGGGTTTCTTCTTAGTTTATACTATAACTGTCCGATTATTAGATATTTTCGGACAGAAATCAAAGAAAAAAATCTTTTTATTAAGACTAAGAAAAAAAAGAATACAAGGTTAATTTAGTCGCACCTACAGATATTCTCTCAATAATTTCATTGTATAATCTATAATTTTAGGTCTATTTGCTCGTCAATAACACCAGAAAATATAAATCAATACTGTAATGATCTTAAATATAAATAGTATTTTAAGTCTAACCTTCTTATTCAAAAAAGTATATTCTAAATGCCCTTTTCCAATCACTAGGGGAAAATTCTTTAGTAAATATTTGTGCATACTTATTTAGTTGACTTGCAGCATTTAGTTGACAGATATTATGATCAAAAGTATTTTTATAGTAATAAGAAATTAATTTTTCATTTAATCCTCCTTTACTAATAAAATAAGTTAGAGATGTATTCAAAACAGCGTTTTCCTCG
>CAYZLR010000314.1:0-1711 GCA_964479275.1 uncultured Caulobacterales bacterium | reverse complement strand
CAATCCCAACTTTAACGATGCTGTGGATGTATCGCAGAGACCGCCAAAAGCAGGCTCAACTATCCGAATATACTCCAATCCCCGTTTTCACCCGATATCTGGGCATTGTAGTATGGGGCGCCAGCCTTTTCATATTGATTGCAGCAATCGCGGGCTACATCTCCTTCTCGGAATTTCTCGCCCAGCAATTGCTGTTTGGAATTGCGGTAACCCTTTCTGCATGGCTGTTGCTTCGGTTTATAGATTTTCTGTTTTTACAGCTCTCGATTAACCATATCGAAAACATTGAGGGAACCGAATCCAATACAGCGAATTTCGGCAACGCAGGACAAATCGCAATCCTCGGCGCAGGTGTCTCCAAGCTAACGGTTTATATAGTCGCAGCTGTTCTGCTGATGCTGCCATGGGGATATAGAACCAGCGACTTTTTCCAGATTTTCGAAAAAGCATTTTTCGGCTTTGAGGTCGGCGGCCTCAGCATATCGATTTCCACAGTACTGCTCGCACTGTTGCTTTTTGTCATCGGTTACACCATCACCATGGCATTGCGTGCGTGGCTGAATGACAAACTGCTCCCGACAACTTCTCTGGATATTGGTGTCAGCAATTCGATTTCCACTGTCTTTGGATATATCGGAATTGTTGTCGCTGCCATGCTGGCAATCAGCGCGGCAGGATTTGACTTATCCAACCTCGCGATTGTGGCAGGTGCTTTGTCTCTCGGTGTTGGTTTTGGCCTGCAAAGTATCGTCAGTAATTTTGTTTCTGGCCTTATTCTCCTGGCTGAACGTCCCATCAAGGCCGGTGACTGGGTTTCCACTTCTGGCGGTGACGGCTATGTCCGCAAGATATCGGTACGTTCCACCGAGATTGAAACCTTCGACAGAGCAACAATCATTGTACCTAATTCCAGCCTGATTACCGACACAGTAACAAACTGGACACACGGTAATAAAACAGGCCGGATCAGAATTCCGATTGGCGTTGCATATGACAGCGATCCTGATCAAGTAAAAGAAATTCTGCTTACCTGCGCGGCGGAACATAAATTGGTTTTGGGACGTCCTGCACCGGTAGTTTATTTCATGGAATTTGGAGCCAGTTCACTGGATTTCGAACTCAGATGTTTTCTTTCTGACATCAATTACGGGATGTCCGTCACGAGCGATCTTCGGTTCTCAATTCTTAAGGAATTCCGCGCCGCAGACATAGGAATACCGTTCCCACAGCGCGAAGTTTTGATCAAATCAGAAGAACCCGCACCCGCGCCAAAACGCAAGCGAATACCAGCCAAAAAGGCATAGGATTTATCAGAACCGTTTTAGAAACAGGTTAGCGTCCCAGCATCTTCTTGGCTTTGCGCTTCACAATTCCGTATATGGATAGGTTGCGGGCGATATACATTGGCATTTGCGGAGATGATTTCGCGAACCCTAATGCAAGACTGCAGACCTTTAAACGATCGGGCCAAAAGCGATTTGCAGTTTCATTTCCCGGCACTGCAACCGAATCGAGGAATTCGAAATCCGGTTCACTCGCTAGCCGGTTGTTCACATCAACCAGTAGAAGGTTTCCAACCGAATGATCTGCATAGTGTTCGTCAAAGGCAATTTTCCAGGCCACGTATCGGCCTCCTGATCCCAACATGATCATTGATGCAATTGTATTCCCATCAAGCTTGTATGAAAAAACCCTGCATTTTCCACTGCAG
>CAYZLR010000313.1:0-1718 GCA_964479275.1 uncultured Caulobacterales bacterium | reverse complement strand
GTCGTTGAGCGATTTGCGAACGCTGGCCAGAGCCCGCTCCTTTATTTCTCCAATCTTCTCGACATGTCGTTTGCGTTCCGCTTCCAATTCAGAATGAAGTTTATCGCGGGCGTCATTCAACTTGCCTCTCTGCAGATCCGTAAGCTCTAATTTTTCCAGCTCGGTTCCTTTGGTTCGTGTAAACCCCGTGGCAACATGATGCTCAAGAATTCTTCGATTGCGAATCCGATTCAGGTGTTCGTTTTGGTGCGGCAGCAGTAGATCAGTCGTCACTTCCTGTTGCGCTTTGCCAATATCCCTGAACAAGCGTTTTTGCAGCATCTGTTTCAATTCCGGATCCTGCTCATTCGCGCCGTCCTGATGATACCGGTGGATTAACATTTGCATTTTGTGCCTGGCCATGTGCATCTTTCCACGCTGCTCGTCCGACAACTCCAGCTCTTTCATCACTTCAGGATTTGCGAGTAGATTGATCTGCATAGACGACTGGTCGAACTCATTGCGAAAACCGTCGTCGGCTGATTCCTGTTGCTGTGGAAGCAACGCAAAGGAAACCAGTACTGCAAGTGCGATTGAAAATTTCATATCGATTCCTTTGATTGTTTGATAAAAGCTAACGAGTACTATGGCGAGACGCCTCAGCCACAATTTCAAAATGCTACTTCTTGTCGACGTTTTGCTTGATCTGATCGTCGTCAACAGAAGGTGAAGGGCAACCGTCCTTGGGCACTTCGACATTTGCCGTCCAGAGGATCGCGTTGAGGACGACCCTGCGGAAGTTTTCGTCCTGCCAGCTCTCGTGATTGTGGGCGCCGGTAAACCCAAAGCCTCGTCCACCGTCAGGGCGATCATAAGCCCACGCGACATGCTGTGATTCTCCATTGGCGACTGCTTTTCGCACAGCAAGATTTCCGCTGCGAGCACCATCGGGACGACGAAGTGTATGTGCCGGAGGAACATCAGTCAGGATCGGTGTCACTTCTTTGAGTCCGTCCACAAAACGCATGTGGTAATACCATTCGTCATCGATACTGAATGGTTCGACTCCGTTGCTGATCGGATGATCGGGGAAGTCCTTGAAGTTCGGCTTCCAGTGCGGATTGACGGACCAATCAAGATCGCAAAAGCCCCCCATCCAACTGAGAAACAGATCTCCCATCTTTCCTTTTTCGGCTTCGGTGGACCAGTGGATCATGACCACGCCCGTGCCCTTTTTCATCAACGCATCGAACTCATCAAGCTTTGATTTGAGGACATGTCGATTGTGGCCGGTGCTGAAGATCACGACCGTCGATGCATCTTCAAGGATGCTCTCATCGTCAGGATAGCCGTAGTGCGGCACCAGTTTGGCTTCGACATTCAAGCCGGAATCATTGAGTGCCTTGGCAAGGATCATGTTGCCGGCGCGATGTTCGTGCTTCATCGGACCGTGGCTGGGGTGTCCTGAGATGAAGACAATTTTGGATTTCTTCCCGGATGGACCAGTCGCGTCGGCGACTTCTTCCGGCTCACTTTCGACCGTGACGCGATGCCAGTAGGCCCATTCGTTCATCCAGTCGTTGGCTTTGTTCTCAACGCTCAGCTTGATCGTCTGGCCTGCGAATTTTGAAAGATCGACGGAGATATCCAGCCACTCATCTTTCGCGGTGGTTTTGCTTCCAACGATTTGGTCCGCAAGAAGCTCATCGTTAGCAAGGACTCTCAATTGCCAATCACCA
>CAYZLR010000312.1:0-1727 GCA_964479275.1 uncultured Caulobacterales bacterium | reverse complement strand
AACAAGCAAGAATTTTACTGAAGTTGGATCGTTGGCGTTGGGGAGAAGTGAGACTATTAATAGAGTTGGTTCGCTCGTATGAGCTAGATCGCCTCATAGAACAGACTCGCAAATCTCAGCAACCCCAGACAAAAGAATGGATTTACTATTTTACTCGTCACGCAATTATCAAGGACTTGTCATCAGAAGAAAATGGTTCTTCTTTTGGCTCAACAGAAATGGTTAAGGCGATCGCTCTTGGTGGTCACGCTTTTCCCCTATTAGATCGCAAAGTTGGCGTATTTTTAGAGAACAGACAGCCGTTTGTTGACCTATCAAAGTCTCGCGATCGCACAACATCGGATTTAGCTCACGAGCTAAAAACACCACTCACCTCAATTTCTCTAGTAGCGGAAAATCTAATCACTCGACTCCAAAATCCCGAACTTCGTTGGGTAGAACAAATGCTCAAAGATACCAATCGGTTAATTAACCTAGTCAAAGAATGGTTAGACATAACCCAACTAGAAGCCTCACCTCTGCAAAATATTCAGTATGAGCAAATATCTTTATCAGATCTAATTACATCGATCTGGCAAACTCTAGAACCAATTGCCAGGAAAAAGCAGATTAAGTTAGTCACAAACAATCAAAAAGATTTTTCAATTGATGGAGATAGATCTCGCTTAATTCAAGTTTTTCTCAACTTATTAGACAACGCGATTAAGCACACCCCCAAACAGGGAAACATAATTGTCGATATCAATCTTGAATCCCAGTTACAAAAACAACCAATAGATACATCACCAGAATTACAGAATACTCAATTCGTGATTATCGATATTGTTGATTCGGGTCAAGGTTTTGTCTCTTCAGATCTACCCTATGTGTTCGAGCGTTTGTATCGAGGAGATGCTTCAAGAAACAGACCAGCTAATCTTCCAGGAGGCAGCGGATTAGGGTTAACTATTGTGCAACAAATTGTCCAAGCTCATGGCGGATTGATTAGAGCCAAAAACCATCCTCAATCTGGAGGAGCCTGGCTAAGAGTCAAATTACCTCAAAAAAAAGTTAATAGCCCTACATCATAAAAAAAGATTGAAGATTTAGTTACAACATATACATGCTATAAGTCAAAATTAAACTTATTCTGTTATTAATTAAGATATAAAATAACTTTTTTAATTAGGACTAAGCAGCAACAGGTGAATTATTCTTCCCAGGCCATCAGCAACGAGAAAACTCATCTAGAGCGATCGCTTAAACAGGTTCAACAAGAAGTTTTACGCATGGGAACACTTGTAGAACAGTCCTTTCGAATGAGTCACCAAAGTTTATTTAGCCGGGATATACAAGCGGCGGAGAAAATTGCCAGCATCGAGAAAAGTATTGATAAATACTATCGCCAAATTGAGATGGATTGCGCCACACTCATGACACTTCAGTCTCCTGTTGCCAAAGATTTGAGACTTTTGAGTGCATTAATGCAATTGGTAAGAGATTTGGAGAGAATCGGTGACTACGCGCAAGATCTAGCTGAGATGTCTACCAAATTAATAAAATATGAACCCCATCAATGCATGGAACAGATAAAAGACATGTCAGAACATGCCCAATTTATGCTGGCAACTAGCCTTGTCGCCCTAGCAGATCTTGATGCTGAGACTGGCAAAAGCATTAAGGAACTAGATAATACAGTTGATGAAGCCTACGAGGAACTATACAACTTTCTTGCATTCCAAGAAGAT
>CAYZLR010000311.1:0-1728 GCA_964479275.1 uncultured Caulobacterales bacterium | reverse complement strand
GTTTGCCTCAGTCAAAACGATCCAACTACAAAAACCAATAAAAAACTGGAAAAACCGCCAGTTTGACGCTATAAGTTCACATATATTCTTTGCGGCTCCATGGTTTATTCGCCTTGGTGGCCGTTTTCTTTTTGCCTCAGCCCTGTCGCTGCGGGCCAGAATAAGTGAGTAAGGAAATGGAAAAGGTTCCAATGACAGCCAGCGGACACAAGGCGCTGGAAGAAGAATTACAACGCAGGCAATCAGAAGACCGCCCTGCGATCATTGCAGCAATTGCGGAGGCGCGCGCCCACGGCGACCTTTCGGAGAATGCCGAATATCATGCTGCTAAGGAACAGCAGAGCCTGAACGAAGGTCGCGTTTCAGAACTTGAGGACATGCTGTCTCGTGCAGAGATTATTGATGTTTCGAAACTGTCTGGCGATAGCGTCAAGTTCGGCGCCACCGTCGAACTGGCCGATGAAGACACGGACGAAGAGAGCAAGTACCAGATTGTTGGAGATCAGGAAGCGGACGTGAAAGAAGGAAAAATTTCTATTTCGTCACCGATTGCGCGTGCACTCATTGGAAAGAGCGAAGGTGACTCTGTGGAAGTAGCAGCACCTGGAGGCTCTCGTTCTTATGAGATCCTTTCAGTAAAGTTTATCTGATTTTCAAAACTGGAAAAAGTTCAAGTAGTGCAGTCGCGCCGCTTGAATAAATACACCATTCGTTTCGGGTTTTCAGCAGACTAACACTGGATTTCTCCAATGCAATTTGCAATATCGACCAAAGTGATCGGCTGGAGGCCATTATGTCATTTTCGTTTAGCTCAATAAGATATAACTGGCACAGGCTACTTGGCACCAAGACCACTATGCTCGACGGCGTGATTGTTTCTACAGACAAGAAAGATGTGCCACGAAGTATTCGCAAATTTCTTTTTCGGGAAACATATGAAGATGTGGAACGTCAACTGGTTAGGAAGGTAGTGAAACCTGACAGCCGCGTACTGGAAATAGGGTGTGGAATCGGGCTGGTAAGTCTGGTAGCCCGCAAATTGTGTCCAAATGGTTTCGTTCGTTCCTACGAAGCGAATCCGCGTATGGAAGACCTTATAAGAAAAAACTACGCTTTAAATGATCTGGAGCCAGATCTTGTCATGAAAGCGATTACATCTGATGGCAAAGACTTAACGTTTTTTGTGGACGACAACATCCTTTCTTCCAGTTCAATTGATCGCGGTCGCGGTGACACTGAAACGACTATTCAAAGTGAAAAATTTGATACCGTACTCAAGGAATTAGATCCCGAAGTAATCATAATGGATGTGGAGGGTGCGGAGGTGAGCTTGCTGAACGATAGTGACCTGCACAACGTAAAACACATCGTTGCAGAACTACACCGACATATCGTCGGCAAAAATGCTATCGATGATTTGCTTGAAAAGCTGGAAACGAAAGGATTTCAAAACGTAGAAACCAAAGGCAAGGTTTTTCTTCACTCAAAATCAGAAGCATGATGATGAGCACCTGATGCAGGGATGGCTCGCAATTGGAGTAGTGCTCGCTCAAAGAAAACTAAACAATTCCATTTTTGGAAAATCCATTAGGTGAAAATATTTAAATAAGCTGCCCAAAATAGTTTGACATTCATGTCATTTGATTGGCATTAGCTCTCAACAAATTCTGAACTGGAGTATGAATTGCGCTTTCTGACAAGACTCTGCAAATCGTATCTGAAGCGACA
>CAYZLR010000310.1:0-1728 GCA_964479275.1 uncultured Caulobacterales bacterium | reverse complement strand
GTTTTGAGTGTCATACTCACAATAGTACTGGTGTTATTACTTCTTGTGCTCTTGGCACTAAGTATGAAGTACATGAAGGACCTGACCTACAAAATTGGCCTCATCATGAGGGCAGCCAAGTTTTGAGAAGAGAATCCAGACATCCAATATACTGAAGAGGACGATGCATCGGAGGCAGGGCCTTCGGTGGAAGAGGTCCAGAATATCATGAATAATATGATAGCCCAGGGGAGGTCTACCAAATTCTGCAACATCCTAGGCATTGTGATGGACAAGTACAACCACATCCTCGTGTGGCCTTGTATGTGCAAGAAGAGAAATAAAGAATATGATCTCCTAAAACCCCCGTACCGATTCTACAATTTCCTCAATGTAACAGGGGTATTCATCCTCTGGACTATCATTGTCTTTGTAGTTGCAATCATTGCAGCAGTATCCACTTCTATCGCCACTATCAATATTGGAGTGTTCATAGCCTTGCTGATTCTGTGCGGATTCATAGCGAGCCCTCTAACGATGATCGTTATCTGGCTCTTCTACAAGGTGTATCTTATGAACGTTCAGGCAGCGTTCACCAGATCCATTGTAAGCGATAGGTATAAGTAGCTCGAGCAGTCCAGGCAAAGTGATAAAGACTCAGATGACTCCAGAGTCCTCAACGAAACCGAGAAGAAGCTTGAACCAGGAGATTTAGAAATGGAAGGAGGCAGACCAGAGAGCAAAGAAGTCGGTATGGAGGAAATCGAGAGGAGGAGGCAGCAACACGATAGTATGAGTACTGCCAGGCCAATGTTGGAAAAGACAGAAATAGTCTCAGAGAAGTCAATGGAGTACGAATTGGATACTCAATAGGACGAGCAGCAATGATATGGAGATTTGGAGATGATTGAGCATGAAGCAAAGGCCTCTAGTAATATGAGAACTTTCGTTAGTTTCATGGCTCTACTGATAGTCATTTTCCTGAGCACCGCTGTTTGCTGTTTCATGGTCTACAATATGTCTGGTTGGGTGGCCCTGAGGTGCCTCATCATGTTGATTGTAGGATGGATATTTGTTGACATCCTCATAACAAGGACTTTCTACTGCATTATCATTGCTTTGATCCTCTGGTGCAAACAAAGGCATAAATAGAGGAAAATGAAGAAAATGCTTGAGTAGATTTTGCTACAGAGGCAAATGGAGGCATTAGACACTGAAGGAGATGGTATTTATGGAAAGAAGAAGAGAGGAATGTCTGAGATTAATGAAGACGATAACGACTATACCAAATGTAAGAAAATGGTGTACCAAGAGAAGAAGAGAAGAATTGACAGTGGTGAGGACCCTGCCAATTGCCTGATCTCAAAGGAAGAAATCAAGAGAATTGCCGATGACAATGAATTGGACATTGGGCCTGAAGAAGTCGATCAGATCTATGAAGAGCAGAAGACTTGGAAATTCAATGGTTTCGATGAGAAACAGAAGCAATTAAGCAAAGACGAAATCAACGACGAGATAGAAAGGCTCAAACGGGAAAACGGCGGTGAATTAACCAAAGAGCAATTGAAAGAGCTCCTTGCCCGAGGAGACCTCACTGAAGAGGAAATGAAGCAATTAGCCATTGCCAATGGAATTGAGCTAAATGTAGACGATCTGAATGAGATTAAGGATAAGAAGGAGGAGAGGAAGAAGCAGGCCGAGGCCAGGAAGAACAAGAATAAGATGAAATCGAAGAAGGAGATCGAGGAC
>CAYZLR010000309.1:0-1729 GCA_964479275.1 uncultured Caulobacterales bacterium | reverse complement strand
GAATCGATCAAATTCTGGGTCTTCTAGTCCTTCCTTGATATGGAACGTAAGAGGGAGATAATCGAAAACGTTCTTTCCTATGGAATCGTAATAGATCTTCATATTGTAGAATAAGGCTTTCTTATTACTCAGATGGAAATGGCTCTCCAAATGATTACAAGTCATTACAGCAGGAGGTTTGGTTTTCATCGGCACTTTCTCTGCAGTCCTACTGAGATTCTTTAGCTTCAGCTTGTCCCTAGTATTAATCTATCCTTTCTTTGGAGTACTCTTAGTGCTTATCCTCAAATCTTTCCAAGAGCCTTTCTTGTTTGAGGCCAGCTTATGCTCTTTGATTCTAAGGGAGCTGCTACTAGTGCTTACGTTAGGAGCACAGGTGTCTTCACTACTCATTGAGGTCTCTAAATCAAATTTCTTTGGGCTATCATCATTGTTCTCATTTAGTTTTCTCAGCCTCTCAAAAGCCTTTTTGGACTTATTCTGAGTCCACATGAAATTAGGAGTTTTATCCTTATCTCCGGGCATCCACCACCACCTCTATTTCATTGCCATTCTTATCAGAATTGAGTTGTTTCCTCTTCCTATTAGGTATTTATGGTTCTTAGCATATCCTTCGATCTACACCTGCATTCCATTAATGTTCTAAATTTTCTGAATGAATTTCCTGAACCTCTTTTCCTTCTATTCAAACTTTGCTCACTCAATATCCTTTGGGTTTTGAATAGGCTATAACTTAGGTACAGGCCTTGGCTATACCTTTGTAGTCATATCACTATTTTATTTCTTTTCAGCTGTGTGGAACTGGATTACTTTGTTTGTAATTGGCTTTCTTGGCTATATGGGATAGAGCTGGCAAATATTTGATCTCTTGATTGGGTGCTACTATTGGCTGAATAGGTTCTTTAAGCAATCAGTGATCTGGTCACACCCTAGCCCATATTCTCCTCTTAAGGATTGGACTAGCATATAAGTCAGAACACAGAAATAACAGTCCTTTTCCCATTTAACTGATTTTGAGAATTCATTGAAGATATGGATCGCCGCGTCTCTCTCTACTAAGGGCTCTCCATCATCTCCCACAAGGCTCAGCATTGAGTAGAGGAATGCTTTATGATGATTTGATAACTTCTTCATTGTATAGAGGGAATAATCGTCCACATGGCTTTTCTCAATTGCCTCCATTAGGTCTTCTGAATACTGTTTCTCCGATTTGTAATTAGAAGACTCAATAATGAGTTCTCTCAGAAACTCCTTTGCAACATTGTATTCATCCTTCACTGACTCTGGTTCTTTGAAAAGCATATTAACTACCTCTTACTTCTATTTCTTCCTCCCAGCATACTTAATGTGACTGAAAGTGGCCTAATAGAAAACACTGCTACTGTTATGATTGCAATTGGGATTCTTCATATTCACTGGACCTCCTCCTTTTCATTTCTTGCCTTTTTCATCTCCTTTCTCAATGTTGAAGAAGTTCTTCAGGACCATTACTGTCTTCTAATGATTGTGACAACATATTGGAATTCTTAGGCTCTGCAGATAAACCACCCAAGGCCTCTGCTGATTCTAATTAGGAGACGAGGGACTTCCAAAATCGTGCTTCTATTCGTTCTATTTTGACTTTGGGTTTGGCTGAAGCTGTACCCTCTCGAGGCTTGAATTCTCTACCTAATCATTTAACTAATCCTCAGCATTCTTGAGGAAACCTTTCACTTGGTCATTCTTGTTC
>CAYZLR010000308.1:0-1734 GCA_964479275.1 uncultured Caulobacterales bacterium | reverse complement strand
ATGGATACATATCCATCAACGCAGATTATCGTTCATGACAACCAAGGTTCTGTTAGTGTCAGCCGTCGCGTTGATCGACGTTGACGGACGCGTTTTGTTGACCCAGCGCCCCGAAGGCAAAAATATGGCAGGTCTTTGGGAGTTTCCCGGAGGAAAAATTGAACCGGGCGAAACCCCAGAAGCAGCTCTGATCCGCGAACTGGGAGAGGAACTGGGGATCGACACATGGGAAAGCTGTCTGGCACCGTTAACCTTTGCAAGCCACAGCTACGCTGATTTTCACTTGTTGATGCCTTTATTTGCATGCCGAAAGTGGAAAGGGACACCAAATGCGCAAGAAGGTCAAACACTTGCGTGGGTTCGCCCGAATGCACTGCGAGACTACCCCATGCCACCTGCGGACTTACCATTAATTCCAATTATTCGAGATTGGTTGTAATTAAATTGCGAACAGTGATTGCCAATCTTCTTTTTTTGTTTAAAAATTGGACACACTCAAAAAAACAAAAACAGCGATGATACATCATCGGGGAAAACAAAATGCTACGTACAATCACAATTGGCAGTACGGTATCAGTTCAGGGGACGTTTGTTAAAACCCTTCCAGATGGTCGGATAAGCGTCCGTGTCGGAACCTCGGTCTATTCAGGGCTTCCGGTAAGTCAGGCGGCATAAATCAAAAAAGGCAGCGTTTCCGCTGCCTTTTCTTTTTGATAGTTCAGGATTTTCTAGACGACGATCAATCGAGCGAACGCTCGATCTCTTCGCGTTCGAAGATCTCGATCACGTCTTTCGGGCGGATGTCGTCGTAGTTTTCGAACGCCATACCACATTCCTGGCCCGACTGAACTTCTGCGACTTCATCTTTAAAGCGCTTCAGCGTTTTCAGCGTGCCTTCGTGGATCACAACGTTGTCGCGCAACAGGCGAACACCTGCAGAACGTCGCGCCACACCTTCGGTGACCAAACAACCCGCGACTTTACCAACATTGGATACTTTGAAGACCTCTTTGATCTCGGAGTAACCGATGAAGTTTTCGCGCACTTCCGCAGACAACAGACCCGAGGCCGCAGCTTTCACATCGTCCACAAGATCGTAGATGACAGAATAGTACCGGATCTCGACGCTCTTTTGGTTTGCCGTATTCCGGGCCGATGCGTTTGCACGCACGTTAAAGCCCATGATTGGCGCACCTGACGCCTCGGCCAGACCAACATCTGTTTCCGTGATGGCACCAACACCCGAGTGCAGCACGCGAACACGGACTTCATCGTTGCCGATTTTTTCCATCGCTTGAACGATCGCTTCGGCAGAACCCTGAACATCCGCTTTGACCAAGATTGGCAATTCCGACACGTTTTCATCTGCTTTGGCTTTCGCCAACAACTGATCCAATGTCGTCGCCGCACCAGCAGCAGCCCGTTTGTCTTTGGCGGCTTGCTGACGATACTCGGCAATCTCACGCGCTTGCGCTTCGGTATCAACAACATTCAGAACATCGCCTGCTTCGGGTGTGCCGTTCAGACCCAACACCTCAACAGGAACAGATGGACCGGCTTCTTTCACACGGTCGCCCTGATCGTTTTCCATCGCGCGGACTTTACCCCATTGTTCACCAACAACGAAGATATCGCCCTGTTTCAGCGTACCGTTCTGAACCAGAACCGTAGCAACAGGTCCGCGACCAACGTCCAGCTTTGCTTCGATCACCGCACCAGACGCGGCACGCGCTG
>CAYZLR010000307.1:0-1735 GCA_964479275.1 uncultured Caulobacterales bacterium | reverse complement strand
GCAACTTTCAGGTCTTTGGCACCAGCGGATTCGCCGCCGTTGATTTAGCAAAACACTCAGTGCAATCGGTCGCCATTCCTGGTTGGATCAAACAACAGGAAGTCGATTTTGAATCGCTTTCACCCGAGCAGAGATCTTTTGTAAGTGCAGAGCTGTTCAATCAGATCCTGCCTAAAACTGTTACTGTCGCGCCAAAAGTCAATGCAATCCTTGAAGAGCAGAAGGATTGGATCGCCGGTATCATGAAAAACAAACCGGTTCGAAACTCCGGACAAAACGCTCTAGAAGCAGTCGAGATTGCGGCGGCAGTTATCGATGCGATTAATGCTCATACATGGAATGCACAAGAAGTCGCCGGCGTCCCATTCCCAATGACTGCAAATGATCACGCAGTACCAGTTGAGTTGTACCGCGAATCCGCGAATGAGATTCCGAAAGCTGCATAGTGTTCCGTGTGCATTGGACGTTGTAAAAAGAAGAGTTGGTAATCAACTATGGACCAAACAGAAAATTGCATTCTTCTGACATGAAAAAGCAAGTATTGAATGTGGGGCAATGCTCCTTGGATGACAACAGCATTGGCAAGATGTTGAATGCAAATTTTGATGTCCATATCGAAAACGTTTCAAGCCATGACGAAACGATGAAACTGGCGCAAGAGGGTAAATTCGATTTGATATTGATCAATCGAATTTATGATGCCGATCAATCTGCCGGGCAAAACACGATCGAAGCATTGTGCGCCATGGAATCAAGCTGTCCGGTCATGCTGGTTTCGAATTATGAAGATGCGCAACAGTCAGCAATCAATGCAGGTGCAGTTAAGGGGTTCGGCAAATCTCAACTGGGTGCTGCGGAAACTATTGAGCTTTTGAAGAAACATCTCGCCTAATCACATTGGCAATGCTCTTAAGCTAAATCCCGATCTTCAAACAGCACCAGCGCCAGTAACATCGTGATCGTGCCGTACAGCAGGCAATAGATGATGGCCCATCCGAGATATATCATGGGCACGTCACGGTTGGTATTGATGGCTGCCTGAACATCGAAGTGATCCAACACCGGAAATACGATCGCGATCAAATAACCGAACGTCTGCACGATCTCGAACTCGCCGGCAGAAGATTGAACGATCAACGGCGTTAGGTGCCCAAGCACGTATATCGAAAAGCAAATCAGAAAGTTCGCAAGGATTCCGAACCGCGTCGAAATAGCAACGCTTATCGCAACAAAGATCAACACTTCAAGGAAGCCGAGAAACAACACAGGCACGATTCTGATCGCTTCCATGAAACAGATTTCCCATTCGATCGTCCCTTTGGACGTCTCGACGCCGTCATAAATCGGTTTGTAAGCAGTCCAGATAACGAACCACAACCCAAGCACGATAAACAACAACGAAACAGCCAATCCAATCCCCGAAAACTTTCCCAGAATAAACTGCCGGCGACCCACGGGTTTAGAAAGGACCGTTAGCGCCGTCCGGCCTTCGATTTCTTCGGCGACGGATTTACTGGCTGCCCAAATGGCCAGGAAAATTGCCAACACGCGAATTAGCGTCAGCCCGGAATCCTTGTACATCTTGATGTCTTCGCCGAACGTGTTGTACGGCACGTAAATCGAGACCACGATGAACACAACACCGATCAACGTGATGATCAGAAACAGCGGTTGACTGATTTCCGATTTAAACGTCGACAGGGCGATGGCAAATGTTTTGGGGAATAGAATAGCG
>CAYZLR010000306.1:1287-1736 GCA_964479275.1 uncultured Caulobacterales bacterium | reverse complement strand
CTCTGCCGTTAGAGCTGACTGTGTTGGCGAAGTGTTTGGCACATTGGCTGACGACAGGATTGCCACTGCTCATAGCTGCACCCTTAATGGCGATTACCTTGAATATGCCGAGTGACGCCTATGGCGCGATGGTCATGGCTCTCGCTTTGGGGACGCCTGCGCTGAGTATGATCGGAGCGATTGGCGCGGCGCTCACCTCCGGAATGAGGCGCGGAGGCGTGTTGACGGCGGTGCTGGTGTTACCGCTCTACGTGCCGACATTGATACTAGGAGCGCTCGCGGGGAATGCAGCGGCGAGCGGTTTGGATGCGTCGCCCTATTTGATGTTGCTTGGCGCGATTACCCTTGCTTGCTTGCCGCTTTGTCCAGTGGTGGCGGCGGCAGGATTGCGGTTGGCGTTGAGGTAGTTAACCGGCGAGAACCGCCAGAGCCTTTTCGTGAAGCGCTAC
>CAYZLR010000306.1:0-1277 GCA_964479275.1 uncultured Caulobacterales bacterium | reverse complement strand
ACATCCCCAGCAGCTATGACCTGACCGCCTTGCGAGCAATCACCGCCCTGCCAATTCGTCACGATACCGCCAGCCGCTTCGACGATCGGTATCATTGCTTGGATGTCATAGGCTTGGAGACCGGACTCAACGACAAGATCAATCTGGCCGCGCGCGAGCATGGCATAGCCGTAACAATCAGTCCCAAAACGCGTTAGCTTGACCTGTTTGGATAGGTTTGAAAATGCAGCGATATCCTCGTCGCTGCCAAAGGCGTCGGGCGCAGTCGAACACATCACTGCGTCGGCTAAATTGCCGCAGCGGCGCGTCTGGATGATCGTCTCCGAGCCATCGTGCTGATAACGCGCTCGCGGTGAATTTGTGTCCGTAACGCCGATATAACGCTCGCCGATGAAGGGTTGATCCATGATGCCCAGAAAGGGATGCTTCCCGTCGTTCAATGCAATGAGAACGCCCCATGTCGGTAACCCACACATGAAGGCTCGAGTACCGTCGATAGGGTCAATAACCCAGCTACGCCCTGATGTGCCTTGGGTGTCATTATGCTCTTCACCGAGAACGCCATCGTCGGGGCGAGCGCGTGAGAGAATTTCGCGGATTTCTTTTTCGATTTCGCGATCAGCAACGGTGACTGGATCGAATGCACCATCGGCGATGCGCTTGTTGTCGATATGCAGGCTGTCTGATCTGAAATGTTTTAGGGCGGAGCTTCTGGCTGCATCCGCTAATGCCATCGCGACGTCGAGGTCAGTGGCAAAATTCGGCGTTTCGATACTCATTGGCCTGTCCCGTTTCTGCCAAAAAATTTGAGGCAATAATCTGGAACGTATACGCGATTTGGTATCAGAAGCACTGCAAAAAGGAGCGACAGACTATCTGCCCACTCCCGTTTCTCAGTGATTGCTTCAAGCCGCTTTGGTGAGAGAACGCGTCAGTTCGAACAGCCGCTTACGGGGCTCTTCTGGAAGACGGAAGTAACAGCGGACAAGCTCAAGCGCTTCTTTGTCAGTGAATAAATCGACGGCTGGTGCTTCAGACTTATCAACAACGTTCAGATCGGCAGCCTGATCTGAAGTATCATTCTCATTTGCCGGATCATCGACAGCCTCGAAGAAGAATGCCACCGGGACATCAAGCGCCTTGGAGATCTCGTAAAGTCGGCTTGCCGAAACGCGGTTCATACCGGTCTCATATTTTTGGATCTGCTGAAATTTAATTCCGACAGCTTCGCCAAGCTGTTGCTGAGTCATTCCAACCATCCAGCGACGGCGGCGTAT
>CAYZLR010000305.1:0-1737 GCA_964479275.1 uncultured Caulobacterales bacterium | reverse complement strand
ATGCATGGTTTATTGGTCGGTACTTCAACCACCCGGCAACTGTAAACCGCGCGAAACTCATCGGCAACCGAACTGGCCGTTCCAGTCAATCCAGCCAGTTCCTGATACATTTGCAAATATCGTTGGCGGGTGACTTGGGTGGTCGACTCGCGCCCGGGCTGAATCGGCAAATTCTCTTTTGCTTCGATCGCTTGATGAAGCCCGTCTTGCCAGGTCCGATCCGGGAGAATTCGTCCGGTGTACGGGTCGACGATCTGCACTTCATCGTCCACAACAACGTAGTCAATATCGCGGTCATACGTGACAATGGCTCGGATCGCGTTGGAAATATAAATTCGCCAGGGACGGGAAAGCCTCAAATTCCTGATGTCCGCAATTTCGTCGTGAGCCTTTTTGTTGGTCGCATCAAACACTTCGATCTTCTTGCCGGGCATTTCGATCTTGTAGTCGACGCCTTCAACAAAGTTGGATGTGATCTTTTTGGCAAGCAGGTAGGGCTTCGGATCTTCACCTGTTTTCTTGGGCATACTGATAATCAACGGAGTCATCGCTTCGTCGATCATCACACTGTCGGCTTCGTCGATCAAAGCCATGTGGTGTTCGTCCGGTTGGATCAGCTTTTTAAATGGATCTTTACCGCGAATTCGATTCAACGTCGCCGTACCCAATTCGCTCTGACGATTGTCACGAAGGTACATTTGATCTCGGAGGTAATCAAAGCCGTATTGATAACCGGGGCCGTAAACAATCTGTTGTCGATAAACGCGGCGCGACACATCTTCGTCTGATTCTTCTGGAAGCAATCCGTAACTGATACCCAGCATCTCAAACATGCCCGTATTGCTTTCGAGATCGCGCTCGGCAAGATAAGTGTTGGTTGTGCCAACGTGGACCGAAGGAAAATTCAAAGACTTGATCGCCGCGATTGCGCCGGTGACAACCGTTTTGCCTTCGCCGGTTTGCATTTCTACGATCGCGCCCGCAGCACCCGCCGCCGCAGCACGGACTTGGACGTCATGCAGACGAAAACCGTTTGTGCGAAAAACCGTTTCAGCCACCAAGCCTGCAAACTCAATCGTCAATCGGTCCTGCATATTCTCGCTGGCTTGTTCCCGCAACTCGTTCGCTCGGGAAATCAAACGCTGATCACTCCAGGTCGCGGCGACTTGTTCAGCCGTTCTGATCTCATTAACCCATTGATCCAGGTCGCGGTGCCGGATCGCCGCTGGACGCTTCTTGCGGCGCTCACGTTTGGCCGCTGCTGATTGAACAACGGCCGTGTTGACCAAAGCCAACTTTTCGCTTCTCAAATTTGAGTTGGCCATTTGAAGCCTGGGGAGTTTCGAGGGTGGGGCGAATCAGTCGCTTGGCGCCTGTGAGGCGCAAAAGAAGTTGCCGACAGGAATGGGCCGGCAGGAATGTACCGGCAGTTTTTGACAAGTCGCTACCTGTAATAGTCCAACTGACTCGGCGGAGTTGCAGGCACACTTGATGGTGGGGTTTGTTCAACAAAGGTTGAAGGTTGTTGCATGATTGATTCGCCGGCTTGCCGGGGCACAACGGCGCCTTGATCAATTATTTCAGTCGGTGCCAATTCAGTTGCGACACCGCCTTGGGCATCGACCGGAAGTCCTTTAGTCAACTCAATTGACTTACATCCGTTTTCGTTGCCTGCAGTTACGCTGACGTTTTGTGACTGCAACAGCGTTCCGTTACTTCGCTTCAAGTTGATCATCG
>CAYZLR010000304.1:0-1737 GCA_964479275.1 uncultured Caulobacterales bacterium | reverse complement strand
CAGCCGCCGAGATGAAGCATGGCCCGATAGCCTTGATAGATTTATACATGCCCGTCATTGTCATAGCAACCAATGAAAGTGTGCTTGATAAAATCATCAGCAATATTGAAGAAGTCAGGGCTCGAAAAGGAACTATAATTGCCATCATCAACCAAGGCAATAACAGAATTAAAGAAATAGCAGATTACTATATTGAACTTCCTACTACCATTGAAACATTGTCACCGATTTTATCTGTGATACCCCTTCAGATGTTAGCTTATCACATAGCCGTGATGAGAGGTTGTGATGTCGATCAGCCTAGAAATCTTGCAAAATCAGTAACAGTAGAATAACCACAATTATGAGTACTGAAAATATGATGTACAATTCTCAAATGGATGGATTGATCATCTCAGAGTACGGTAGAAACATCCAAAATATGATCTATGAGGTCAAAAAAATGGAGGATGATAAAGAGAGGCAAAAGTTTGCAGAGGCCATCGTAGAGCTTATGCATCAGATGCACCCCACAGATAAAAACAATCCAGAATCCAAAACGAAACTTTGGCGACATCTATTTAAGATAGCTAACTATGAGATAGATGTGACTCCTCCAGGAGGGGTTATACCTACTCCAGAAAATACCCTGATCAAGCCAATAAAAATGGAGTATGGTCAGAACCTTCGAAGATTTCGCCATTATGGTAGCAATGTCCAAGAGCTAGTAAAAATGGCGATGGAGATGGAAAATGGTCCAAAGAAAGAAGAGTTTGTAATGATCATCGCTGCATATATGAAGCTAGCGTATCGCACTTGGAATCGCGAGCACTTTGTAAGTGATGATGTCATCAAGCAAGACCTGGAGTCTATGTCTAATGGACAGATTAAAATCTCCGAAGATGACAATATCATCGTTACTGCACCTATGCCCTCAAGTCACCAATACAAAAGACGCAAGACCCATGGCAAGGGACGTAGAGGAGGATCTAATAACTATCGTAACAAAGGCGGAGGTAGAGGTAATAACAGGAAGCGACGATAATATTATATTCCTACAATATTCTTAGTCAGAGTTACGCTCTAATCTAGAGTCAATACCAAATTGATCTTATAGACCCACCAACTCTACCTTTAATACCTTTTGAAATCAGAATCGCCGCATATATTCTTATTTATTCGATGACATCCTTGTCAAAAGGCCTCGGTGTAATCCATCTCGTATCTACCGCTTACATCTTGACCACGATCGAATCTTATAAGCATCTCGTGCGGCACACCTTAATACAAATGGTATAAAGTACAATTTGGTCATTTTATGATAGATAAAACTTTTTTTCGAGTCCCTGGCAAGGCAAAACTCAATGGAACCATCCATCCTCAGGGTGCAAAAAACGAGGCCCTTCAGATCTTAGCTGCTGTACTTCTGACCGATGAAGAGGTCCATGTCACTAATGTCCCAGACATCATAGATGTACACAGATCTATCTCCCTACTGAAAGGTCTCGGTGTGGAGATTAAAAAACACACAGCTAATAGTTATACATTCCGCGCTACGGATATCGATCTAGATTATCTGGCTAGTGCCGAATATCAGGCCAATGCTAAAAAAATCAGAGGGTCAGTGATGCTGCTAGGTCCGCTAATCGCCCGCTTTGGTCGCGCATATATGCCAAAGCCTGGTGGTGATAAGATCGGCCGCAGGAGGATAGATACTCATATTAATGGCTTTCTCAAGTTAGGCGCCACATTTGAGTT
>CAYZLR010000303.1:0-1740 GCA_964479275.1 uncultured Caulobacterales bacterium | reverse complement strand
AAAATAAGGACTTAGAAAGGGGGGACATACTCCGATTGCGCCCCAGATATATTTTCAATAAATGAATATAATGGACTAGAGAAAGTAAAAGCTCCAGAGAAAGCACGAAGCGCAACCGCTTATTCCGTGATTCAAAATGAACAAAATCCAATAGAATATTTTGTTCTTCTTTATTATCTGGCAGGCAATAACCCTAATATTCCAGATGCTGATGATACTCATACTATATATCTTTTTAGGTTTAAGTACAAAGGTGAATTTGGTTATCCAAGAGTTAGTCAAGAATATGTAGGGTTAAGACTTCCACATGCAATAGCGAGTTGTGGAGGAGATCATTTAATTGTTGCCGGCCAAGGAATAAATTCGGAAGGTGAACCATTAGTTATCACCTCATGGTTAAAGGAGGATTTAGAGTAGAGTACGTAGAGGATTTCACTGGCCTTGTAACGCATAAACCTAAAATGGTAGCCTGTGCAGGACCTCAGGGTGTGATTGCTTGTGGTGGGTTTCAAGAACCGCAGACATCAGGGAATAGAATGGGACTCGCTTATTTTCTTGACGTTAGTGATATAGATGGATCAAATAATATTCCAACTATTCCCCCTGCATATAAATATTTCCAAACAGAACAATTTTATAACCATCAATCAGGATATTGTCAAGCTGTAGCAGAGATCAGTGGTGACGATTGGATTTTGGCAGGACAAAAAGGAGGAAATGAAGAAGAAGATATGACGGCTATTATTGTCAGACCTGAATTTGCTGAAAATATTTTTAAGGTTATTTACTATACTGAAATATTTAATGGTGCTTCAAGTGATGATGATAATAATAATGATGGCTTCATTGATGAAGACAATGATGTTGATATTGCAAATTATGTAATTCAATTAAGTACGCAGCCAAATGAACCTAGAAAATATGCACTTTTTGGTAAAGCTGATTTTGAAGATGATAAAGATGGAAATCCGGTTGTTGGTAGTAATGGTAATACTTATGTAGTTATTGTGTCCGAGTCTGAATAATTCAAATTGCAAAGTACGATATAAAGTTTTATTTTTATTCTACAAACGTTGCTTTCGTATCAAAATACTCAACGAATTGACTCTGCATCAAAATAACTATAACAATTTATGGAAAGGAAAATATCTTTTTTGATAATCTTTTTATTAAATATATCCATTAACTTATGTTCTCAGATTCAATTTGAGAATCATATAATTATTGACAATTCTACACTACCTTTTTATGCCCGTTCGGTTCATACTGCAGACATAGATGGAGATGGAGATATGGATGTGCTTTCTGCTTCTTCAGGTGATAATAAAATAGCATGGTATGAAAATACAGATGGTTTAGGGAATTTCGGGACACAACAAATTATTACCTTAAATACTGATGCGGCTATTTCGGTGTTTGCAGCAGATATAGATGGAGACGGAGATATGGATGTGCTTTCTGCCTCTTCTATTGATGATAAAATAGCATGGTATGAAAATTTAGATGGGGTAGGTAGTTTTAGTGATCAGCAAATTATTACCGAAAATGCTGAAGGAGCATACATTGTAACTTCAACAGATATAGATGGAGATGGAGATATAGATGTATTTTCTGCTTCTTCAGGAGATGGAAAGATAGCTTGGTATGAAAATTTAGATGGGTTAGGTAATTTTAGTGATCAACAAGTTATTGTTCAAAATGCTGATGCAGCAAGGTCGGTGCATATAGCAGATATAGATG
>CAYZLR010000302.1:0-1756 GCA_964479275.1 uncultured Caulobacterales bacterium | reverse complement strand
GGTTGAGGTTCTTGAAGGCAACGTTCGGCCAGAAGCCGTATCACCGGTCACCTTTGACCTGTTCCAGGGCGAGAGCCTTATTGTGCCGGTCGTCGGCGGCTTGCGCGCTCAGGGTTTTGACGCCGATCAGGACGAGTTAACCGTTAACTACCTGAATTCGCCGTCGGGTCTTGACATTGTGAGCTTTAACGGCAATCCGGATGGGTCCTTTGAGCTGACCCCACAGCCAACCTTTGTGGGCGTGCTGACTTTTGATATCAGCTTTAGTGATGCCTCAGAGACCTCACTGGATTCTGTGAGCGTCACGGTAACAGTTGCGCCGACACCGCCGCCTCCAGCACCGCCGGCGGCGGGTGAGGTTGAGTTTGATATGAACCTGGCAGACGTTCCACTTGAAGATGCCATATCGACCGAAGCCAACGTTCTAATCGTTATGGATGATTCGGGCTCGATGGATTGGGACATGATGACCGATCAGAGTTCGGGTGTGTTCCGTCTCGATAACATCGGCCGCGCCGCTGGCATTCGTGGCTGGGGTATCTGGAACTACTATATCTATCGGTTGGAGACCAACGTATTTAATCTTTCGGTCGTGCCCGTTCAGGAAACGATTGAGGCGCTTGATGGCCCCGGTCAGGATCTTGACGGTAACCGGTTTGGTGTTTGGCGGCTGCGTAACCCGCAGTACAACACGATCTACTACAACCCGGAGATTGAATACACGCCCTGGCGCGGTCTCGATCGGGATAACGACGATTTTCCGAATGCTGATCCCACGGCAGCGCCTCTGGATCCGTTTGATGTGACGGAGCGGACAATTGATCTGACCGCCACTCATAACTACACATCTACCAACGTGCCGGTGTTCCGCAACCGGGCCATTGGTCTGGTAAACCTGGTGAACTCCAATGTTTACTATCCGTACTACTACACAACACCGGTTCCTGGGCGACCCGATTGGGATGACCCCCGGACCAAGATCGAAATTAGCGACCCGGCGGCAACCTATCCCGGCGGCCTTTCGCGGCTCGATTGTGCAGAGAACGATGGCAATCCACTGACCTGTTCTTACGCCGAAGAGCTGCAGAACTTTGCAAACTGGTTCACCTACTATCGCAATCGCGAGTACACCGCCAAGGCGGCACTAGGCCGTGCAGTAGCAGACACAACCAACCTGCGAATGGGCTATGCGGTGCTCAACGATTCGAGGGACACAGTCGAGATTGCGTCGCTCAACTCAAGCTTCCGCGTTGGTCACAAAGCCGATCTCATGGAGCAGATTTATGCCACTAATTCAGGTGGTGGAACTCCGCTGCGACGTGCGTTAGAGCGAGCAGGCCGGCACTTTGAGTGTCGTTCCAACGACTCCTTTGGTAGCAGCGCTGACACCTCTCCCGGTTCTCCAGCCTGTCCAGTACTGCCGTTTCCTGAAGGCCAGTGTCAGAACAACTTCACCTTGCTGTTCTCTGACGGCACCTGGAACGGCAGCAACCCCGATGTTGACAATGCCGATGATGGCAGCAGCACAGGCGTAGCTGTTAACACAGTGTTCGATGGCGGGGTGTTTGCTGACAGTCTCAACAACACGCTGGCAGATGTGGCGATGCATTATTACGAACGTGATTTGCATCCAGGCCTGGACAACGGTGTGCCAACCAGCGCGCGTGATATTGAGTTGGCACCGGCTGGTTCGTTTGAGAATGAAGATGAGCTGATGCATCAGCACATGAAAACCTACACCGTAGGCTTTGGTGTG
>CAYZLR010000301.1:694-1759 GCA_964479275.1 uncultured Caulobacterales bacterium | reverse complement strand
GGTGCATACGACTCCCCCGCATAAATTTTGCCAATTTCATCGCTCCACCATTTCAGGCGAATAAGCCCAAGCTGTGGCTCACTGACTAAAAACCGCGCTTTGGCTATTTCATGATTAAAGGCAAACAGCACCCATAAACCATCGCGCACAGGCGGACGCATCATCAACGACACCAAATAACGATCCAAATCATAAGCCTGTAGATTTTGCCTGCAAAACTCGAAGGAACTCTCTTGCACTTTCATGGCAAAGACTTATCTTATAATCATCATAATAACAAGGAGCCCATCCCATGACTTTCACATTACCAGACCTTCCCTACGCCTATGATGCACTAGATCCGTACATGTCAGCAGAAACGCTGGAATTTCATCACGACAAGCACCACAATGCTTATGTCACAAAAGGCAACGAGCTTTTAGCCAGCGCCGGCGACATGGGAAGTAGCCTTGAAGAAATCATCATCAATGCCCATAAACAAGGCAATCAAGGCCTTTTTAATAATGCAGGCCAGCATTACAACCACATTCATTTCTGGAACTGGATGAAAGCAAATGGCGGCGGCGCACGCCCGGGCAACCTAAACGCAGCAATCACAGACGGCTTTGGCTCCTTCGATGCGTTCCGCGCAGCGTTTATTGAGGCTGGCATGACGCAGTTTGGCTCCGGCTGGGCATGGTTGGTGCAAGACCCACAAACAGGCAAGCTGGAAATCTTAAAAACAGCCAACGCTGATAACCCGCTGACACACGGCAAAACAACATTGCTGGGTTGCGACGTGTGGGAGCATAGCTACTACATCGACTACCGCAACGCCCGCCCGAAATACCTAGAGGCCTTCATCGACAACATGGTGAACTGGGAATACGTGACCGAGCTATTTGAGGCCGGCCCGCTGAAGATCGCGGCTTAAAAGTACACCACAGTATTTGTCGTAAAAATTGACACCTTCTTGTAATGGCATTATAAGAAGGTGTTTTCATTTTTCGTAACATCAAAGAGTTCTCATGCAGCATACAGAAACCACAAATATTCTAACACGCATGATCCATGGCATGAACAACC
>CAYZLR010000301.1:0-684 GCA_964479275.1 uncultured Caulobacterales bacterium | reverse complement strand
ATGAATCTGCGGAAATAATTATCCAACAGCAATTACAAGAAGCAACAAATCAAGATGACATTGTAGAATTACATATCGAACTTTTGATTGCGTTAGCCGGACAAGATAAATCACAAGAAGTCATCGTACAATATATACGTTTAGAAGAATTAGAACTTCCCCATAGAGTGTACAATGCAATTGCAGAACACGCAAAAAGAACAAAATCGACAGCGTGGAATATAAATTACGAAGAAGAGCCTACAGATAACGAAACAACTCAATACCCATCTGAAACGACAAGACAACCACAAGAAGATGAAGAAAAAACGACAGAAGAAATAGAATATCATAATGCGGTGCATGCCTTGATGAATCAAGATAAGCTATGGAATCAGGGCTGCAAACTTATCGACGAATTCAAAAACAAAACACGTGCATCAATAAGAAAAACTATCAAAGGCCATCAAAGAACGATTACAGAGTATGAAGAAAAGTATGGGCCCAGTTGATTATCAAACATTAAATCAACAATAACTTTAAATCAGCCAAAGTCACTGCCAGCAACCGATAGCAACGCCGCGACAACCTGCCGCCCTTCAGCCATCAGCACGTTATAAGTGCGGCAGGCGGCGGGGGTGTCCATGCACTCCACGACAAGTCCTTGTTCTTTCAAAGCTCTGCGCATATCAGCCGGTAAAAACG
>CAYZLR010000300.1:1424-1760 GCA_964479275.1 uncultured Caulobacterales bacterium | reverse complement strand
GCAGGGCAATCAACGAGTCACATCCACACGCGATAGCGTGTCTAACGACGCGGTTCATATGCCCTTCATTCACCAGCGTCCCTGAGTGGCAATCGTCGGTGCACAAAATGAAGTTGCGCGGATCGAGCCCCTTTTCCGTGATCGCTGTGATTTGGCTTTCGACATCATACCACGCAGACCCCAGCCGCATCATTGAGCGCATGCCTTGGCGCACCCGCGCAATGGCATCTGATTCACAGGTTCCTTCGTGATCATCTGCTGGGCCGCCAGCGACATAGGCCGCGAAACTAGGGCCTAAATCAGGCGAAGCATAATGTCCGCCCACGGTTTTCCCGG
>CAYZLR010000300.1:0-1414 GCA_964479275.1 uncultured Caulobacterales bacterium | reverse complement strand
GCTAACATTTTCGGGTCTGCATCGGCAACACCGGGGAAATTCATCATTTCACCCAAGCCAATAATGCCGGGCCAAGTCATGGCTTCGGCGACGTCTTCGGGCGAAATTTCATAGCCTGTCGTCTCGAGGCCAGGAGCCGACGGCGCACAAGAGGGCATTTGCGTAAAGATGTTGATGGGCTGCAAGGCGGCTTCGTCATGCATCATGCGCACGCCAGCGAGACCCAGGACATTTGCGATCTCGTGCGGGTCTGTAAACATAGTTGTTGTACCATGCGGAATGACCGCGCGTGCGAATTCTGCTGGCGTCAGCATCCCGCTTTCGATGTGCATGTGTCCGTCGCAGAGGCCCGGAATCATGAAACGTCCGGCCGCGTCGATGATGGTTGTGTCAGGTCCGATCTGAGCGGAAGCATCAGGAACAACACATGCGATGCGACCATGTTTGATCGCTAGGTCATAGCCGGGCAGTGTTTCGCGGGAGTGAACATTCACCCAGATACCGTTCTTGATGACAGTATCTGCAGATGCGCGGCCAGCGGCCACATTGATAAGATCGGGAGCCGCCTCGGGCCATGTTAGCGTTGTTTCCATGTCCCAATATTTCAAACCCGATCAGAAGACGCAAGAGGGGTGATCGAATTACCGCGCAGCGTCATAGGACTGGACGGAAGAATTTGGATCGGCCAAGCTGACCTTGTTTGCAGCCGACTGGGAGAACGGTCATGGATTTCGAAACTGTATCGGCAGAAGACTTCGGAGCATCTTTGCGTGGGATTGGGTTGAACATCCTTGTGCGGGACGTGTTATCGGAAGTTACCTTTCTAGAGTCTGTGTTTGGCATGGTTTCACATCGCGTCTCGGCGGATTTCGCAATCATGGCCTATGGCGAGCAGATATTTCAGATTCACAGCGATGGGACCTATCATTCCAACCCGATGTTGAGTTTGGTTCCTGAACAACCCCCACGTGGTGGAGGATTGGAAATTCGATTGTATGACACCGATCCCGATGTGGCCGTAAAGGCGGCCCAAGCGGCAGGGGTAACTGTATTACAAGAGCCAATGGACAAGCCACACGGGTTACGTGAGGCCTATATCTTGTGCGAAAATGGCTATGCTTGGGTGCCGTCGCGTCCTTTATAGTCCTGTCGCAAATGCGATTGAATGCGGTGTCTTCCGCAGGCACGCTGACACTTAGGAGGACCTTTGATGACTGTGACTGAATTGCGCCCGAACATGGATTATTGGCAAGAACGCGTGGATCTTGCCGCTGCGTTTCGGTGGACGGCCAGATTGAACATGCATGAAGGCGTGTCGAACCATTTTTCACTGAGCATCAATGACGATGGCACTAAGTTCTTAATGAATCCCAATCAAATGCATTTCAGCCGGGTCAAAGCCAGCGACATGCTT
>CAYZLR010000299.1:0-1768 GCA_964479275.1 uncultured Caulobacterales bacterium | reverse complement strand
TCTGAGTGTGGTCCTGCGCATCAGGGTGGTCGTGACCTTGTCGGCGAATGAAGGAGTAAACAGGGAGCCAATAGCGTTTGCAGAGCTCTTCCAGAGCGTGCGCGCGATCGTCTTCGGTGCCTTCCTTTAGTCCTAGAACCAAGGACCATTGGGTTGTGGCTGTGGAGGATGAAGAAGAAGAGTCTGCGATGTTTTTCCCTGATGGAGACATGGTTGAGTTGTCCGAGAGATACTAACGTTTCTCATTCGGGGAGTAAAGTTGAGGATAGAGAGGCTGTCTCTTACCGAATATCTTTGTAGGATGTCCTCCGAAGAGAAGGAGTTCAGATAAGTCAGTGAGGCTACTCTCTTAATCTAGTTCTGGGGTGGAAGGTATTCCGATTCGAGGCGGTAGAAGGCTTTTTGGGTTGGGTGATTGAAATCGATGTAAGTAAAGACGCCGCTTGCTGAGAGGAAGAAGAAGTTGTCGTCAGAGCCATCAGGGATACTGGAGATTTCGGTGGAGGCTTCGTAGTGGGCGACTTCTTGGAAGGAGTTGGGGAGGAGTGTTGTCGAGCGATGGACGGAGAGGGTAGCTCCGTTTGGAATGGGGTTGGTGGTTCTTCCAAAAATCATCGACGCAAAGGGTGAGGTGCTTGCAGAACCTGGAGACAGTTCAGGGAAGGAGAGCTTTTGGGCGGTCTCCGGGTCACTGAGATTCGGGTTAGAGCCGATCATGAATTCGACTCCGTAGGAGGTTCCGTCGCCGTCGAGGTCGGTGTTCCAGAGAGCGGAGAAAATATTCGTTCCTTCGTTGTCTTGAAGTTCGGCGGCTCCGAGGTCGGCATCATCAAGATCGGCGACGGGGAGGTTCCGTTGATCATCGGAGAAACCTTGAGTGAGGATAGTCGTCACGACATCGATGGCAGGTGATCCGGGGAGGGGAGGTTGCGTCAAGGTCGGTCCGCCATAGTCTCCTAAGGGGGCTAGGATAATGGGATTGGGATTGATGGAAGAGGCATTGATTTGTCCGGTATCAGTAATGAGTGAATCAATGATGCCGATTAGATTATTACCGAAATCTCCGTAGTTGCTTGTCGTTTGGTGAGCGTGGAGGTCGTCGCTTCCGTCCTCAGAGGTCGCGTGATTGTCTTTGATGATGTTATAGATGAGATTGGTCAGGGCACCTGATTCGAAGGTGGAAACCCCTCCGCCAGAGAGAGCGGAGTTGTCGACAATGGTGCAGGAGATGAAACTCGTGGTGCCGCCATTGTTAAAGTAAGCGCCCCCCGAGGTATTTTTCGCGACATTTTGCGAGAAGGTGCATCGGGTGATGTTTGCGGCATTTGGGGAGCTGGTATTGCAGGAGATGCCTCCACCTTGGGAGAAGGCGTTGGCGGTGCGATTCCCCAGGATCGTTGAACGACTGACAGTCAGACTCCCACCATTGTTGCGCAGGCCGCCGCCATCTCCCGCATCAAGGGTTTGATTGTAAGAGATGGTGGATTCGGTGATATCAAGGCTGCCTTGATTATTGAAGACGCCACCGCCATCGCCGCCCGAGCCAGAGGTCTGGTTTTCGGTAATGGTGCATCGTGTTAAGGTGAGAGAATCGCCTTGTGCGCGGATTCCACCTCCATCTTGACCGTCTGCGGGCCATCCTCCGGTGAAGGTGAGGTTCTCCAAGGTGACGGTGGTGCCGCTGGCGATGTCGAGGACTCTGCGTCTGTTGTTTTCATCGGCGTTGGCATCGATGATGAAGCCTTCGGAAAGGGAGGAAGCATCGATG
>CAYZLR010000298.1:686-1768 GCA_964479275.1 uncultured Caulobacterales bacterium | reverse complement strand
TTCAACTGCTCTGGAGCAAGCGCTTGGTGAGGCTGAAAGTGCGAAACTCGCATGGCGTCCACAAAACACGAACCCGGTAGACGTTGATCAGGCAAAGTCACTGATGAAGCTGATCGACGGGCTCGAAGATGACGATGACGTGCAAAACGTCACGTCAAACGCCGATATATCCGATGAAGTGATCGCGGCGCTCGACGAATAATATCGAACTTACCCCCCTCCGAGTTCGGAGGGCGGCCTTTACTTCAATAAATCGGAGTAGGTGCCGGTTGCTGCTGATAAATCGGCTGCTGCGGTGCCGAGTTATATACGGGCTGCGGTTTACGGGCCTCTGTAGAGGCCTCTTCAATCGCCGTCCCGCCTGCTGCGAGATCGCGGCCAAAGCCTTCGACCGTGTTGCATCCGGCAAGGATACCCAAAAGGGCTAGAGCAAAGAGCGGTTTCATCGCGTCCTCCGAGTTTTCCGTATTAGACGCCGCAAAATAGACGAAACTCAGGCGGGTGTCATCCCGCGCAATCTCTCGCTTCGGCGGCGCAATAGTTCCAATGTTGTCAGCAATATAATCGATAATATTACCAAAATCGTTGCGACGGCCAGAATAGTCGGTGAGATTTGCTCACGAATGCCTGAATACATTTGGCGTGGAATTGTGCGGTGTTCTGGTCCGGCGAGGAACAGAACGGCGACAACTTCGTCAAATGACGTGATGAACGCGAAGAGGCCGCCCGAGACGACACCGGGCAAGATCAACGGCATCTGGATTTTCCAGAAGGTTTTCGCTGGTCCAGCTCCCATCGAGGCCCCCGCGCGGACAAGGCTTTTATCAAAGCCAACCAATGTCGCCGTTACAGTGATGATAACAAACGGCGTTCCAAGCGCGGCATGGGCGAGAATGACCCCTGCATAGGTCTGCGCCAAAATCCACGAACTCGCGTCTGGATTTCCGTTCAACCAGCTATCGGGATTAAAGTTCGTTGAATAGAAATAGAACATTCCAGCGGCGGTCACGACGAGCGGTACAATCAGCGGTGAGATCAAGATAGACATGATCAGGCTGCGCGCAGGCATTTCAGACCGCGAA
>CAYZLR010000298.1:0-676 GCA_964479275.1 uncultured Caulobacterales bacterium | reverse complement strand
TCCAATAGCTGCCAACGTGCCGAGTGTTACCGCGATCATCGTTGCAAAGAACCCGATGAAAAAGCTGTTCCGCATCGCGCGAATCCACTGAGCGTTTTCCCACATGTCGGTGAAAAAGCTCGCTGGTGCAGTATGGAACGGACTGAGCGCGCGCCAAAGCCAATCGGTGAAGATGCTCCACGAGCGCTCTTGCTCTGGATCAGCCATGCCGTTCGTCATGATGTCCAGATACCAACGCATCGAGTAAGCGTCGCTATCAAACTCCAACATCCCATCGGTAAAGCTGAAATACGGCTCTGCGTTAAAGCTCAGCGGCGCGATGATCAGGATTGGTGTGATCAGGAATATGAAGATCAGCGCGCAGATTGCGAGATAAGTGAACTTCCAAACGCGTTCGCCGGTCGTGGCGTAAGGGGGGAGCTTGGCCATGACTTACCCCAACTTCATGTTGTCGATGCCGACGATGCGGTCATAGAGCCAATAGAGGAACAATACGATCACCAGCAGAATGCCGCCAAGTGCAGCCGCGAGCGACCAATTCAGAGATTTCTGCATGTGGTAGGCGATGAAATTCGAGATCAGTTGTCCGTCTTGGCCGCCCACCAATGCAGGCGTGATGTAATAGCCAATGGCGAGAATGAAGACGAGTAAACCTCCGGCACCGATGCCCGGAATT
>CAYZLR010000297.1:0-1773 GCA_964479275.1 uncultured Caulobacterales bacterium | reverse complement strand
ACGCCAACAACAAGTCCAATTTTAGGAACGGATATGATATGCGATGATAATGGGTTATATAATTTATTAGGCTTACAAGATCCAAGTTTTCCAATAGGAAGTTGGTCTGGTTCTGGAGTAATAGGAACAAATTTTAACCCAATTGGACAAAGTGGTCCCGTGACATTGACCTTTATGCCAACAGGAAATTGTGCGAGTCCTTCGACGACGACGATAATGGTAACGCCAACGACGAGTCCAATTTTAGGAACGGATATGATATGCGATGATAATGGAGTATATAGTTTATTAGGCTTACAAGATCCAAGTTTTCCAACAGGAAGTTGGTCGGGAGTAGGAGTAACAGGAACCAACTTTAATCCAGTTGGTCAAAGTGGTCCAGTCTCTCTTACTTTTACGCCAACAGGAAATTGTGCGAGTCCTTCGACAACAACGATAACAGTGACCCCTACTACGTCTCCCTCACTAGGGACCGCCACAATTTGTGAAGACAATGGAGCATTTAATTTATTAGCTTTGTTAGATCCGAATTTCCCAACTGGGACTTGGTCAGGTTCAGGAGTAACTGGAAATACCTTTAATCCAATAGGACAAAGTGGTCCTGTATCAGTGACGTTCACTCCAACAGGAAATTGTACAGTAGCTGCAAGTACAACAGTCCAAGTGAACTCATCTCCAATCGCTACTATTTCAGGAAGTACTTCTATTTGTGATGGAGGAGCAGCAAGTTTAACGTTTTCACTAACAGGAAATGGACCATTTAATGTTATCTATCAAGATGATTCTAATATTCAATTCCCATTAAATAATATATTAGATGGGCATACTATTACAGTATCGCCTACTAGTACGACTAGTTATTCGTTAGTTTCGGTAATAGATGGAAATACCCCTGCATGTAATGGTAATGTTGCAGGAATGGTAACAATTACAGTTACAGAGGCTCCAACAGTAAGTAATATAACAACTACTTGTAATGGAACAAATACAGGATATACCGTTGTTTTTGAAATTAGTGGAGGTGATCCGTCATCATATATGGTAACAGGTGGAACAGGTACACTTACAGGGAATATATTTACAAGTGACATAATTTCATCAGGTGATCCATATAATTTTTTAGTAGATGATGCTAATGGTTGTGGACCTGTAGTTGTAAGCGGAACATTTAATTGTTCATGTACTACGTCAGCAGGAACAATGAATTTAACTCCACTTTCAATTTGTGAAGGGCAGGCAGCAACGGCAACTCATTTTGGCGATGAAGTATTAGATGCAAACGATATGTTACAATATGTTTTACATGATGGAAGTGGGGCAAGTTTAGGAAATATCATTTCGACAAATAGTGTTCCCGAATTCACCTTCCAAACAGGAATGAGTTTTGGAACGACCTATTATATTTCTGCAATAGCTGGAAATATGATTGCTGGAAATGTTGACCTTACCGATCCATGTTTAAGTGTGGCACAAGGCACGCCAGTAGTATTTAATCCATCTCCAACAGCAACATTAATTGGAGATTTATCTATCTGTGAAGGTGATAATGCTTTTCTGATTTTTACCTTAACAGGAAATGGTCCGTTCACTGTGACGTATTTAACGAGTGGTGGAAATCCAATAGTATTGAATAATATATCAGATGGACATGTGGAAGCAGTTTCTCCAACGATGAATACAGTTTATACTTTACAATCTATAACAGATAATTCTATACCGGCTTGTTCAGGTACTGTTTCAGGAAGTGCATCTATCACTGTAGCAAATCCACCA
>CAYZLR010000296.1:0-1776 GCA_964479275.1 uncultured Caulobacterales bacterium | reverse complement strand
GTCTTGATGAACGAAGATTATGTATTTTTTTTCAGAGTAATGCTTAATTCCTTGGTTATAGGCAATGGATGCCGAGGGTGCACCTTCAATTGCGATGTAATCCAATTGTTTAGAAACAAGCAGAGGTGAACGCAATAAGTTTTCCTGCAGAACTTCAGGCTTATTCACTGCAACAACAACGCCTATTTCTTGCAAAAAATGTCGAAATTCTGCTTCCAATCTTTAACCTTTTTTTTGTTTTTGAATGAAAATAAAAAAATGTTGAACAAATATATTAGTCTGCTGCCTACATACTGATGAAAAAAGATAGAAAGCCGAAAATGTCACTAGCAATGTAATGACTCCAACCAACAATTTCACACTACTATCCAATGAGTGAACAGAGAAATACAGTACAACACCTATCAAATTACCCATCAGTGACAGGCTCAAAATATACAAAGACTTCTGCCAAATAGACGGTAACTTTTGCGTTAGTAAATATGATAATACAATGAGATAGCAAAGTTCACCAATTATAAACGCCGCGACTATTAATAATATCCCCTGATCATCAATTGCTAAATAGAAAGCAATACAAAGCCCTATCAATTTAAATACGTCAGCAAATAACAGCTTTGTAGTGCGATCCGCAGCGGCTCCAGTTTGTGATAGCCATAAATTCACAATGCGAATAGAGATGAGAGAACATGCAATTGGTAATAAATAGTCTATCTGGAGATATACCTTGCCAAATAAGATATTTAACACGTTTTCACCAACGGCACTCATAAAAATAAATACAGGCACTACTAAATACACCAGAATAATTCCATTTTCAAAAGCCACCTTAACCTGCGTTGTAGGATCATTTTGGACACTGACTCTACGCATGAAAATTTTAGAAAAGCCGACGGCTACAAAATTTGTTAACCCAGTGATGATGGTCATAGTTAACAGGTAAGCACTGAATGCTTCTAACCCAATATAGCGAGTGATAATTGATTTATCTGATTCGCTACCAAAATATTTCAATACACCAATAAGCACAAACGGCAAACCAAACACCCATAAGTCTTTAGTATAAGCCTTGTTGAATTTCACTAAATACGGTCTGATTGACCACGTATGTGAAAGCCAGGTTGCCATTGAATGGCGAAAGACAAAGGAAATGTAAAAAGCCCAGTATCCATTCAAAGAGTAAGCACATATAAAAGCTATGATAATAGAGAGTACGTCAGCAAGTATAGAAATACGTGCAGTGTGGCTATAGTTATGGTCTCGATGCAGACGTTGATGGTCTGTGTGATAGAAACCATTAATAAATGGCACAATCGCTAAGGCTGCGTAATTAAACACATCGCTGGGAATTTTCAAAAATTGAGAAATTAACGGTGAAAATAAAATGACAAGCGATGCAACTAAAATGCCTCTAATGATGAGATAAGCATGTATCGATGCTTGAAATGCCCGTCGTCCACCATATGTTGCTCTTTGCATGAGAATTTCATGGCCAAAATTGCCTGCAAATTCAAACAACATCAACACCACTCCAAAAGTCATTGCTATAGCAAATTCTTTTGGCATTAAAAAGTGTGCAAAAATGACATTGCGTAGCAACATGCTGGCAATCAAACTAATTTGAATTGCAGTATTCAGCATTGTGGCGTTAAAGTAGGTCATTATTTACGTTGGGTATCTTATTTTTCTTTGAAGAGACTATATTACAATTCACCTCTTTGGAAAATTGTTATCATTCATCAAGTGGATAAAACTAGAACTATAAATTCCGTGATT
>CAYZLR010000295.1:712-1779 GCA_964479275.1 uncultured Caulobacterales bacterium | reverse complement strand
TAGGCCAAGTTGAGAAGAGAGCTACAGGTCACATTGTCTCTACTCTGACTCAATCATCATTCTCAGCTGCAGCTCAAGCAAAGGGAGAATCTGGGTCTGAGAGTTTAATGAAGACTATGATGGAAGATGAAGTGAAGAAAAAGGCACCAACGAAATAGAAACCATTCAACCTAACTAAAACAAAGCCAAAGGTTATTGAAGAGCCCGAGCCCTTGAAATGAGAGGTTAAAGCAATTCCTGTTCCGAAGAACATTTATAGAAAATCTCTAGCTGAGATTGAGAAAGAAAAGAAAGATCGAAGGTAGAAGAAGATTGATGCTGTATGAAGGCAATATGAGACTGAACAAGGATTTCAAATGGATACTATGAATCGGCCAAACCATAGTAAAGCTGGATAGAAGGAATACGAAGAATACTGAGATAGAGATCTTCAGTTCAACAAGAAGCATACTAGAAAGATGCCTAACTTCAACAAAAAGCCTGCAGCTGTAAAGCTAAATACCGCAGCTATTATTCGAGAAGAAGCTCTTCTTCAGAAATGAGAGAAATGAGAAGAATAGGTGATCAAAGACTATGAAATGAATCTAAGAGATGAGACTGAGTATAATAGATGGCTTGAGGAGAATAAATAGTCAGAGTAGGTAGAATCTATAGAACATAGGCAAATGATGAAAATTGAAATGGAAATGTGTTGAGAAGAAGCTATTGAGGCAAAAGAATGAAAATACAAGAGTAACAGAGTAGTGGCTGAGAAAATTAAGGTCGAAGGTGAAATAAAGCTTCATGAATTAGCCAAAGAAAAAGAAGAAGATCTTGAAGTAAAGAAAGAAATAGTTGATTTGGTTCATGATTAGAGAGGTCAAGCTGCAAATGAAGTTGAAAAGAATAAAGCAGAGAAGAAGGCTGTTAGAGACCAAATGAACTAGGAAATTACTGAAGCTCTTCAAAGAAGAAAAGAAGAAGATGCAATCGAACTAGCAAGAAAAGAAGAGCTCATTAGATAGATAAGAGAATTAGAGAAGATTCCTCTAGTTCGAACAACTGGATATGATCCGACTGAAACTGCT
>CAYZLR010000295.1:0-702 GCA_964479275.1 uncultured Caulobacterales bacterium | reverse complement strand
AAGGTCTTCTCTATGAGATGAGTATGGCTGAATTGCGAGAATGACTTGAGTATGAGAAAATCAGAAGATAGGCTGAAACTGAAATTAAGAGGAAAAACATTCTGGATGAAGCTGAGAGACAACAAGATAAGCTGATGGAGAAGGCTCATCGAGTCCATGAAAACTGAGATAATGTTAGAAGGTAGAAAGAGTTAGAAAGGGAATAGAAGAGGAAAGACAAACTAGAAAGATTGAGAATTGAGAAAGAAATGAGAGAAAAGGGGCTTCTGATGGCTAATGATAAAATTCAGGAAAAGAAAAGGAAGAAGAGGGAGGAAGAAGAAAGACTAGCTAAAGAGTTGAAAGAAATAAGACTTTAGAGACAATACCTGAATGCCTCAAAGGCAATGGTTGAAGAAAAGGCTTTCAAAGAACTTGAAAGAGGAGCTGAAAGAGAAGCTCGAACTAAATAGAACGACGCCCTTATTGATCAATGCAAACTCAATGGAATTAAGGTTAAAGACCTCTCAATTAGAGCAAATAACAACCGAGAAGAGGTTATGGATCATGTAAGGATGACTTAGGCTTTCAAAGATGAAGTAGAATCTAAGAAGCGATAGAATGAAATATTGCATAAAGAAGATTTAGCTTACAAAACTTAGATGTATCAGAAACAGAGAAGATTTGAAGACACCCTAGCTGATCACCAGACCAAGTGAAAAC
>CAYZLR010000294.1:0-1791 GCA_964479275.1 uncultured Caulobacterales bacterium | reverse complement strand
CTGATATTTAAAAGTCTCCCCCATATTAGCCCTTAGACCAATAATGGCCTGCACGGCCTAACATATCATCGGCCTCAGCCGGACCCTCACTGCCCGCCGCATAAAGTTCTGTCCGTTGGTTGGAGTGTTCCCACGCTTCCAAAATACCATCAACCCATTTCCAGGCTGATTCGACTTCATCGCGGCGCATAAAGAGACTTAAGTTCCCGCGCACGACATCCATCAAGAGACGTTCATAAGCATCAGGATAACGCACAGTGAAATTATCCGCATAGGTCAAATTTAGCGGTAAGGTTTTCAACCGCATACCACCTGCCCCGGGTTCTTTGACCTCGAACCAAAGCTTCACTGCTTCATTGGGCTGCAATCGAATAACCAATTTATTTGGATTTACCGGCGTATCGCCAAAGATAGAATGAGGGACGGATTTAAACTGAATAACAATTTCTGAACGGCGCGAGGACATGCGTTTTCCTGTACGCAAATATATCGGCACACCCGCCCATCGCCAGTTATCGACTTCGGCTTTAATCGCGACATAGGTTTCCGTTGAGCTTTCCTCAACATCAACATCGCTCATATAATCTGTAACGGCCTCGCCCTCTACCTTCCCGCGCGCATATTGACCACGCACTGTTTTCTCATTGACGCTTTCCGCCGAAATGGGACGTAAAGCTCGAAGAACTTTGATTTTCTCCGCTCGCACATCATTAGCGTCGAGTGATGTTGGCGCTTCCATGGCGGGCAGGCAGAGAAGGTGGAGCAAATGGTTTTGCACCATATCCCGCAAAGCGCCGGCACCCTCATAATACGAGCCGCGGCCACCAACACCAATAACTTCAGCCGCCGTAATTTCTATGTAATCAATAGCTTGATTGGACCAAAGCGGTTCGAGAAGGATATTACCAAAGCGAAGCACTAATAAGTTTTGAACTGTCTCTTTGCCAAGATAGTGGTCAATACGATAAATATTGTTCTCTTTGAAAACTTTACCGACGCCTTTATTAATTTGGCGTGCGGATTCGTAATCCGTTCCGAGTGGTTTTTCGAGCACCACACGCGATTTACTATGCACCAGATTTGCAGTTTCAAGGCCGACGCAAATATCAGCAAACATGCTTGGCGGCATGGCCAAATAAAATACGCGAATAAGATCATTTTTCGGCGACAACACTTTGTTTAATGCAGACCAGTCTTTATCAGCCAAGACATCAATCTGAACATAATCAACAAGCTTGATGAATTTCCCCCAAAGGTTTGAGTCAAAATCCTCGTCATCAGCAAATTCATGATAATATTTTTCAATCAGCACTTGATAATCTGCACGGGAATGTTTGGATCTGGAGACGCCGACAATACGGCTGTCATCAGATATCTGCCCATCACGATAACGGTGGTAAAGTGCAGGCAATAGCTTGCGCCGCGCCAAGTCCCCTGTGCCGCCAAACACAATGATTTCAAATGGCTGCACAGGCACAAAGCTTGATGTTGCGGCATCAGTTGTGCTTAGTTTTTCTGTTTCTGCCACATCAAACTCCCTGTTTTAACAGCTTCTAACCGCAAAATGACAGCGCTGTCAATTAATCAGATTTATGAAGGTTTTGTCGTCGAACCTCTAATAACCAGTTTATGGTCGAGATTATAAACATCCAACCTATTCTCGGGTGGCCGGATTAGTAAAATTGCTGCCTGATGCCCCATTTGATGAATAGGTTGTCGTATAGTCGTGAGCTTCGGCGTGATGATAGTGGCCAGAGGCGTATCATCGAACCCCCCCACTGATAAATCGCC
>CAYZLR010000293.1:0-1791 GCA_964479275.1 uncultured Caulobacterales bacterium | reverse complement strand
TGGATACCGCTGCAGTCAAAGAGAAAGTCATTGAAAAAACCGCTGCTGTGAAAGCCGAACTATCGGAAAAGGTCATGGCCGATGAAGCAAAAAAGCATCCCCATAGCGATAAAACCGATATTTTAGGCTCTGAAAGTTCAGTGGACATGCCAAGCGTGAAAACGCGGTCCGGGAAAGTGATTGAAGCCAAAAAGCCTATAGTGTCTCATACTTCGACTTCTCCTGATAAAAAAATCAAAACCGTTGAAGTCGTGTCGCCCGAAGAACCACAAAAGAAATGGCTTAATCAGTATCTAAAGACGGAAACACCCAAAAAAGACATTGAAACCGAAACTGCATCCCGGACTGTGATGACGAAACCAGCTGCCACAGAGACAGAAGAAGGTGTTGAGATTGAAGAGAAGACCGACATCGCCAAAGACTTAATGAAGAGTATGGGGCTCACGAAAGAAGGTGGCTCTGATTCTGACACAGGTCGTTTTATCGTTGAAGATAATGATGAAGAGCCGAGCGAAGGTGAGAATATCTGGGTTGAAGAAGGTGCTTCGGAAACGGGCCGCAAAAAAGCAACCCGCAAAATGTTGCACGATATTATCAAGAAAGACCGCACCACATTTACAAGCGAAGGACCAGATGGCGAGAAAAAAGTCGACATCAAAGTCATGGCCAATAAAGATGGCAAAACCACTATCGAGACTGAGACCATTGATATGGGCGATGGTAAGATTATGAAGATCGTCAAGAAGACAGTAACATCTGAAACCCATGACGATAATGGCCACGAAAGCGGCGGAAAAAAGATGCGCATCAAGGTCATGACCGATGAAAACGGCACAGGCGGTATCAGCGCTGAGGACATTCAGGTCATCCGAACGGATAAAAAACCATCCATCGATAAGTTCTTAATGAAGGCCAAATCCAAAGATATTTCCGTCACTGTTAAAATCATTATGGCACAAGCTGAAAAAATAAAAATGCCGGAATTGCGTGACCGGGCTTATCTTGATCTCGTCTCATATAGTCTTGATCACGATGATTATGAGGTTGCGGCTAAAGCTCTTACAAAAATAGAGCAAGTCGAATTGCGTGATACGGCGCGTAACCGCATTGCCGTCGCTCATGCCAAAGACGGTCATACAGATGAAGCCTTTGGCATTCTTGAAGATATCGAAGTAGATGCCCTGCGCGATGTTATGCGCCTGCAAGTCATTGAAGCTATAATCGCGCCGGAGGAACTGCCCGAAGATATGCAATAGCGCAGGCTTTGTTTCTTTAATTAACGGTTCAACCCCGCGCAAAAATCTGTATAGATATGAAAGCGTATTTTTCGTATCACGGCAGGTTATTTCATGTCCGAAGCTTCTTTCGACGTTATCATTATCGGTTCCGGCCCCGGCGGTTATGTGACGGCCATTCGCGCGAGCCAATTAGGTTTTAAAACCGCCATTATTGAGAAAGAAGATTTAGGCGGCGTATGCCTGAATTGGGGCTGCATCCCGACTAAAGCTTTGCTCCGCTCGGCCGAAGTCTATCATAACATGCAACATGCGGCCGATTATGGGCTCAAAGCCTCTCCGCAATTTGACCTTAAAGCTATCGTTAAACGATCCCGTAATATTGCCGGGCAATTATCGGGCGGAATCAAGCATTTGATGAAAAAGAACAAAGTCACTGTGATTGTAGGTTTCGCCACGCTGAAAGCCGGCAAGAACGCCCCAACCGTTATGGTGGACGGAAAAGACTATACAGCCAAACACGTCATTTTAGCGTCAGGTGCCCGCGCACGCACAA
>CAYZLR010000292.1:0-1824 GCA_964479275.1 uncultured Caulobacterales bacterium | reverse complement strand
AAAAGTAGGCATCCTAATTCATTCATCATTTTTTTCAAAATCAAAACTAATGACTTTTATTCTTTTTGCCACACTAATCGCCTTATTAGGCTGGTTGCTTTACTTTAACCTTAAAAAATCTACCAGAGAGCGCCTTGGAAAAGGTGTTGTCATCTCAAACGCCATAACCGTGGCAGCGATATTTGGACTACTTGCCTACTTGTTCCCTGAGAACATGTCTGAAGTATTCTACTCAACGGTATTTGTGAACTTGCCGTTCTTTGCCTTAGTCGCTATTGGTATTTATTTACCAGTAAAAATGGTGATGCTAGAAAACAATGGAAACACAAGTATCTCTAAGGTTGGTAAGCTGTTAATCGGTATATTCGGATTCGTATTGTCCATTGGTACTGCATTTTTGTACGAGAGTATGGAAAACGCATACCACGCAGCCAATCTATATATCCCAACAAAGGTCTTTGAGCCTTTAGAGATTGATAATAGCACTCTTCGGATTACGCCAAGACTGGTCGCATACAAAAGCATGCAAGGAGTCATGAGTGAAAGTCGCTTCCAGATCAAATCCGGTAAAACTGACCCAATCATGTTTGCCGATGGTTCAATGGGCTATACTGTCCCTATTGAGCCTGACGGAACCTTGCCAACCTTTAACGCGCAGAATCCTGGCTTCAAGGACTTCCGAGATAACTCACGGAACACCAAAGATGTCAGGACATCAACGCACGAGGATGTGTTTATTGCAGGTGAGGGGATGCAGTTTTTGGACAATATCTGGAAGAAGATTTACTTCAAAGACCCTTTCGCGCACTACCCAGAGGTTTATTACATCGAGGTGGTGGAGAATGGTCAGGTTAAGAGATTAGGTATTGCTCCCAAGATTAAGTATCGCCTAAGTGGGGTATTTATTGAAAAATACTGGGGTGGAATCGCTACTTTTGGTTCAGATGGCAAGGTTAAGGGATACACTCCTGAAGAAATTGCCAGCAATCCTATGTTCGAAGGAAAAAGAACTTTTCCTGATAAGCTAGTTGACTATATGGTTAACTCACAGATCTACGACGGAGACAGAGGTAGTACTTTTGGCGCCTGGTGGTCTGGAGTGACTTCAAGAGATGGAAAAATTGAAATCCCCGAGTTCTCGGTGGGTGACGAGTATCCTATTCTTGTTGGCAGTAAAGACAAACAGCAGATTGGCTTGACTCAAGCAGAGCCAGCAGGTTCAGGGTCAGGATTATTCAGGGAATACTATGTCAACCTAAGTACCGGTGATTTCACTTACTATCAGTTCGAGAATCCATTATTGGGCCCAAGAGCAGTTATTGATGCGGCAAAAAAGCCTTTCAGTAACTATACTTTTGACTCAAAGATTGGAGGATCTGATATCTCGAGTGAAAGCGGTAACAGTAAGAGTGAGTCACATATCGTTGATCCTATTCCATTTACAAAAGATGGAAAAAGATATAACTATGTAGCTATTACCACAGGTGGATATGGTAACATCTCAGACTTTGTTGTCGTTGATGGCAAAGACAAGTCTGCCGATGTTATTTCGTTTAAAAAGCGTAGCGAATTCGAGAACTGGCTTTTGGGTGGTGTTAAAATCAACCAGAAGAATCAGGTGGTCGGTATTGGCGGTAGTCCTTTAAGCGATGACTTAAAGCAGCAACTTTATCAGAGAATAAAGATTCTGGGCTCCAAAATGGAGGATATGGGTGCAGAGGTTCAGGCAATTAAGTCTTTACTCGAAAGCAGTAATACTATCACCGAAAAAGAGCCGGAGATTTCTAACCAGTAATCTTCAAGATAGCCAAGCATTTGCTTGGT
>CAYZLR010000291.1:0-1832 GCA_964479275.1 uncultured Caulobacterales bacterium | reverse complement strand
GGTGGATACTCTGCTTCTTTTCTCAACAACAATCGCAACAAGCGATCCATTGTGCTGGACCTCAAATCTGAAATCGGCAAGGAAGCCTTGTTCGAACTAATCAAGGACGCTGACGTTTTCACGCAGAACCTTCGCCCCGGTGTCATGGATCGTCTTGGCCTCAGCTATGAGGTTGTTTCAAAGATCAATCCCAAAATAATCTACGCTTCTATCGCAGGTTTCGGATTTACCGGACCCTATGCCGGCAAGCCCGTGTATGACCCGCTCATTCAGGCAGTTTCCGCGCTTACAACAGTACAGGCAGGTTCAGACGAAGAACGCCCTAAACTTGTACGCACCATTCTACCTGACAAACTGACCGGCATTCAGTTAAGCCAGGCCATTTCTGCTGCATTGTTTGCCCGTGAACGGACCGGTGAAGGACAGGAAATTCACATTTCCATGCTCGATACGATCATAGCGTTTCTATGGGGTTCAGACATGGGTGCCCACACTTTTGTGGGGGATGAGGCCAATACCGAGCAGGCTCAGTCCTTCATTGATCTGATTTACCAAGTTAAGGACGGCTATGTCTCGATTGCGGTGATGCAGGACAAGCAATGGAACGCATTCTGCGAGGCAATCGAAACCGAGGCGCTGAAATCTGATCCGCGGTTTGCAACCGCAATCCTGCGCGAGGAAAACAAGGATGCGCGACTTCAAGCCATTCAGGATGCGGTAAGAGATTTCAACCGTGATGCACTGATCGCCGTTTTGGAAGCAAATGATGTACCCTGCGCACCCGTTCTAACCCGCACGCAAATGCGCCAGCATCCGCAGGTGGCTGCAAACGCAATCCTGCAGGAATATGAACATCCTGAAGCCGGACCATTGAGGCAATCCCGTCATCCGGCAAAGTTTTCAAAAACTGCGAACGCGCCTCCTGTCCCAGCCCCTGCACTGGGTGAGCATACAGAGGAAGTTCTCAGAGAAGCGGGTATTTCAGAGGAAAAGATCGCTGAAATCTTGAAAACCGCAACTGGAAAAGCGAAAGCATAGCCTCGCCCAATGTGCCAGTAAGGAAAAACCCATCATGCTGACCGTCTACTCGCTCAAAAACTGCGACACCTGCAAAAAGGCCATCAAATGGCTGGAAGAGGAACAAATTGCATTTCAAAACCATGATGTGAGAGCGGATGGCCTGACGCGAGACATCATTTCCGGCATAGTTGATGTGCTTGGATGGGAAACCGCCCTCAACCGCCGCTCTACAACCTGGCGCAATCTTGATGACGTGCAGAAGGCGGACATCGACAATGCAAAAGCAATCGCGCTGATCGAGGAACACCCAACACTGCTGAAGCGGCCGGTTTTCGTGGGCAGAGAGAAAATGACCGCAGGCTTTAGCGATGAAGCGAAGGAATTGGCAAGGCAGTAGGTTGATGAGCAGGATTAGGAGTTAAATGGCGAGGAAGACTGAGTATAGCGATGTGTGCAAGTAAAGGTGGTTTATATCTGTTACTTCGTTAATTAGTAAACTGTCACTGTAATTTGTCGTGTCACCGTAATTCAACTCACCGTAATTCTGGGTTTCAGTTGCATTATAAAAGTTTCTTCGAACAGCAGCCGGTACATACCTATGGGTCGATTGTAATATTTGATAGGCTCAGTAGTATATATCACCAAAATCATGTAGTTTTAGACTGATATTTTACGTGGGTGCAATGAACTAGCCAGGTCTGCATAAATTGATTGATCAATCCTTTGACACGAAAGCATGGGAAGAGCGGCTTGCATCCGCATTGCAAACTTTGCGATCAATACAGGGGTCATTTCTTAAGGAGCATTGGCAA
>CAYZLR010000290.1:0-1838 GCA_964479275.1 uncultured Caulobacterales bacterium | reverse complement strand
CCCCAAAACCCCAAAACCCCAAAACCCCAAAACCCCAATCTGTTGAATTCGTAAAAATAAAACATGGACCCATTAGTAAGTCTTTCGTTGACATTAGATTGATCCTCTTAAAAGTCATTCTTGGGGTGTTAAGAGAACTTTAAAGGAAAAAGAACCAGAGATCTAAACGATCTAGACAGAAGGTAAAAGATATTACCCACCAAGTGCAGCTCATAGGTTCGACGAATGGGGAGCTCTCCAAAGGCACAGAGAGGAACAAACCAAAATCCTATAAGAGTAAGAAAAGATCAAGGCCGAAGAGATAAAGAACCAATATGATTCTCAATTATCAGAGTAAATTGATCAAAAAGCAAAAGCTAGAGCACTTGAAGCCGTAGCGGGAAGGGCTTAGGAGCGTGAATAGGCCGACATAAAGAAGCTTGAGCAGGACATGTTTGAGAATCAGGCAAAGCAAATGGAAAAAAGCAAACAGGACATTCTAAAGAATGACTATCTTCAAGTAATGGAAGACCAACAGAGAAGAAAGATGAAGGAAAAGGCTAATGACCTTTACTTGGGATAGATGGCCAATCAAAGGGCAATGAGGGAACAGGATATGTTCAACTAGGCAGCTGCGGAAAAGAAAGACATGATTAAGAATATGTTGTCCTCAGGGTATGGATACCAAGAAGCTCAGCAGTCTAAATTAAACATCAATTCCCTTAACCCAGCAGAGAAAATCACTCTGCAAAAGACGCTAGATTTGGATGCCAAACTTAGAGATTTTAGTAATGCTTCCGGAAAGACTTATGCAAATTACTCAAATTCCGTGCTTTCACCAGCGCAAATGAAAATCAAAATTTAGGAAGACCTAAGGAAACAATACGAAACTGATGAAAAATGAAAAGCTGATGCAAAGCAAATGATGAGAGATAATTAGCACTAGCACAGTTTGACTATGAATTGAATTGGAGTATAGAATCAAATCAAAGAGCATCAGATTGAGGAGAAAGTCAAGCATTAGACTGAATTGGAAAAAGAAATGAGGGAGAGTCTGGAGCACTAGATGAAATTCAATATGGAACAGGAGTAGATTAAAAGCAAAAAGGCTCTTGATATGGAAGTATATAAGAAATAGCTTGACAATCAAATGAACACTAAAAAGTGATAGGCAATGTATGGTAACATGACTGGAGTAGAGAAACAATTGAATAAAGAAGAATTAGAGGCATACAAGAATTTTGACAAAGGAACTCATTTCCTTCCCGGGTTCGATAATAAGCCCCATCAAGAGTCTCACAAATATCACTACCATACTGACCGAGACCAGGATATAGATGATCATAGACTTGGATAGTATGGATTCTTAAAGGACGGTACAAAGGAAATTCTAAATGCAAGCTAAATAGCCCCTCTTGGGCCACCAACAAGTCAAGGAGGATAGTTGGCGAATACTGCTAGAGCTTCTCCCGATATGAGAAATTGAAATGAAGAGTTAGCGAGACAATCAATGGATGTGAATTGAATTGGAACAGCCTCTAGGTTGAGTGTTGAACAAGATGTAAAGCCTATGAGAATTGCTACAGCTATGCAAGGATCTCCACAGCCTAAAAAGGATCATTTGAATTGGAATAGCCTAAAGCCAGTATCATTAGGTATGCACAAATCAACAAAAAGTTCTGTTTCTATGTCTCAACCTAATCTTGGCGTTACTGCCTCCTCAGTTGTTTTAAATTCTAATAAAATGGGAGGAGACCAAAACAGGCATGGCACTTACAACCTTATAAATGGTGAGCCGTTGACTTGGTAGAAAAATGGAAGTATCAGAAACGCGGGAGCCAACATTTTGAGATAATCTG
>CAYZLR010000289.1:0-1847 GCA_964479275.1 uncultured Caulobacterales bacterium | reverse complement strand
AATCAACCCAGCCTCTGTACGCAACCAGTCAAGCGCCTCAAGGCCAAGTGGTTTGAGTCCGTGGGGTTGTCCTGCTTCCCAAACCGCATCGAAAACTGTTTCAGCGTCTCGTGGATGGCAGAAGACTTCATAGCCAAGTTCGCCAGAATATCCTGTGCGCGAAACGACAACCGGTGTGCCCTGAAAATCTCCAATGCGTCCGACGGTGAACCGGAACCAGTCAATCTCACTAACGGCCGCTCGGTTTGGTGGTGTCCAGATAATGTCTTTCAGAATGTCCCGACTGTTCGGCCCTTGTACAGCAATATTATGCATCTGGTCGGTAGAGTTTCGCACCCATGCCTTAAGGCCAAGTTTTTCTGCTTGTTCACGCATCCAAATGCCGGAAAGATCATTGCCACCAATCCAGCGGAAATTATCCTGAGCCAAACGGAAAACCGTACCGTCGTCAATCATGCCGCCATGCTCATAGCACATGGCGGTATAAACAACCTGACCTTCCGAGAGCTTGCGAATGTTGCGCGTCACACAATAATTGACGAGCGCTTCGGCATCGGGTCCGGTCACCTCATATTTACGCAAAGGTGAGAGGTCCATCACTACGGCTGCTTCACGTGCTGCATGATATTCTTCAACTGGTCCGTCATTGTTAAAGCGGTTCGGCAACCAATAGCCATTATATTCGGTGAAGTCGCGCGTGTGTTTTGCGAAGGATGAATGGAATGCGGTTTCTTTGGTAAGGACTGCGTCTGCTTCTGGGGTCATTCTAAAGGCCGTTGCTTTTTTGAAAGTTTCATCCGCACCATAAACGCGGACATGAATATCTGTTGGGTTCCAGCCGTTGGCGGCATCGATGTCGCACGGGCAGGAGGAAGCCACACACACCAAATCGGTGAGGGCGCGCATCATCACATAGTCGCCAGCTCGAGACCATGGTTCGTCAAAATAGATCTGGTTCGCGTCATCAATATTAGTGTTGTAGAAATAGTTGAGTGCTTCCCAGCCCCTGCGCCCGCCTATGTCGTGCTTGGCTAGGGAGGTGTTGAAATTATCTGAGCAATTCACATGACCCGGATAGCCCATCTCATCATAATATTTAGAGTTACAGGCGGTCATGAATACGTCATGGCGCCCGCATGTATCCTGAATGATTTCGACAAGCGGATCCATTTCCAAGTCAAATGCTTTGGCGGGCAGACCTGGAATAGGATTGATAATGCCGAGGAGCGAACGTGTAATGGTTGCATCAAGTGCGAGTTCTCTACCCTGCTCAAGCTTTGAAATTGCAAAGGCCTGAAAGTCAGAACATTGGCGACCTTCCACATCGATAATTTGAATATACTCACCTTTTTTGACGGTGAAACTTTCCGATGTAGCCATCTTCACGCGGAAATCTTGCACTGGGTCGGCAAGCGGTTCGGGAAGTTGTGCTTTGTCAGATGTGCGTGGTTTTTTGCGTTGGAGGAAAATTTCAATGGGTGTGCTTGTGTTCTGCTCTTCGAAATCCATTACACCACCGGGAGCGGCAATGATCATCACACCATCATTCTGTATGGTGAGTTCGGTTTCATCACCCGCAGGCGAAGTTGAACTGAAGAGGTTCAGCGATTTTGCTTCTGAAATATCAATGTTTCTGCGTTCAAGCGATTTGCGAGCGCGATGCGCGCTTTCGTCACCGCTCTCCAATATAGCTTTAAAGCCTTCTGCATTTGCGTCCGGCTTTTCATTTATAATAGAGCCGTCAAACTTGCCCGAGCTGCCAATCGCAATCAATTCGCAAATCTGGCAGCCTTCCTTATTTATAAGTTGTAACTCATCACCTGTTTCGACTTCCACAATGACCGAGC
>CAYZLR010000288.1:0-1852 GCA_964479275.1 uncultured Caulobacterales bacterium | reverse complement strand
GAGAGGCAACATCTTTGGGTAAAACGAGATCCAAGCTATCCATCCCGCCTTTGAAAAACACACACACCAATGCCTTATAACCTGATGTATCAGCGGCAAAAGCATTAGAGCTGCTCATGCTAGCGAGTAAGCCTGTTCCGGTAGCAAAGCCCATGGCCGTAGAGGATTGAAGGAAACGTCTGCGGTTAATATACGTCATAATCTCTCTCCTATAATTCCAACGCGAAAGCCGGCGATGTGACGGCTAAGTAAACAGCCAGAGCGGCACGCGTTGTTTTATCATCTTGCGCGTCGCTGGCCTGAGCACGTATTGGAATTTCATCTAATACAGTTACAATTCTGTCCTTGGTTTGCGGACTCATCCGCCCGCCGAGCAGTAAAGCGTTTAAATGATCGGCAAGTTCGGCAGGCTCATCTGCCAAAGCGATTTCGTCCGTATAATCCGGTACAAAACTATCAATTGCATCATTTCGCCTAGGGGATGTGTTAAAGACATAATTGAGCATAAAATTCGCATAACCAATAGCTGCGCTTTCATTGACTGTTTGCAGTTCAGGGGCCGTTAAACCCGCCGCACCTGTTGCACTTCCCGGCGCGACAAAACCCGGTCTATAAAAATTAAAGACAGATGGCGCTTGAAAAGGTTGTTGGCCCAACCGCGTATTTGACCCCGCATTATAAAGCAGCCACCATTCATTTTCAGCCATAACATTGCCAACGTCAAAAGCGCGTGCCCAATGAATAAACCGCAGAACAGGTTCACGAATTTTGCCATCTTGTGTGTCGGATTGATCATCATAAAATTGCTCATCTAATAGTATCGCAGCAAGTGTGGCCTGCAAGTCACCACGCTCACCCGTGCCAAATTCTTCTTCGTCGACAGACATATATCTGCCCGTTTCAAAGGCATTGGCCACACGGTTGACATAAGCTGGTTTAGGATGACTGGCCGTAAAACGCTGAATCAGCTGACGCGAAATAAAGGGGGCTAGATTTGGGTGTTCGAAGATATGATCTATAGCTTGATCAATGGACTCATCTCCGGTCGTTTCTGGTGCTATGGTTTTACCTATAAAGGTCTTTTCCAACGGACTATGTCTATCTTCATACATTACAAGCCGGGAATATTCACCATCTTCATCAGCGTCCCAAAAACCTGTTCCCTTATAACTCAAGCCTGTAAAAACCTTGGCGAGTCCTATAATATCTTCATTATCAAAAATCTCAACAGGCTTACCATCTGACAGTTTTTGTGTGCCGTCCATATTCAGTTCCACAAGACCTGTCGTAAAGAGCTGTAAAAACTCGCGGGCATAATTTTCGTCGGGCTGACGACCTGTACGCTCATCGCCCTTGCGGTTACGCAGAAAAGTCAAGTAACGCGCCATAGCGGGTGTATAGGTTATCGCTTTCAAAAGATCCCGATAATTCCCAAAGGCATGTTCCGATAATACGTCAATATATTGGGCATTGGTCAAAGGTTTATTGCCCATCGGATTATCTGAAATAACAACGATTTGAGATAAAGCGAAGACCATACGCTGACGTAGTTGATCATCCCCTTCGATCATCGCATTCCAAAAGGCATTGGCATGAGCGCGATTATCGACCTCTTGACCCGCTTCGGCTTTGGATCGCAAATTCGGTAATATATAACTCGGCGATTTGGCAAATTCAGCCTTTATGAGAGTAGAGGCAAGCTTGTCTTGCGTTGCTTCGATTTGGTTCGGTGTTCCGCCAAAACCTGTTTTGGATAGAAAACTCGCAGTTTTTTCAACTGTATCCAATGTCATAGTTACCTGCCCTTGCGAGGGAGGTGGAGGCGGTGGCGGAACAACGGCTATAGGGGTTG
>CAYZLR010000287.1:0-1855 GCA_964479275.1 uncultured Caulobacterales bacterium | reverse complement strand
CCCTGCTATTCAAACCATGAAAACTGAAGTTTTTCAGCTGCCTGTTAAAGCACCTATCTCAGTGATTCAATTTGAAGTCGAGGCGCTTTAATCTGGAGGGGCTTTCAGTGAAAGATTTGTTTGTCTATTCTCTCTCGTTAGCATTTGTGCTATGGCGGCTTGCCGCTAACATTGCTCATCGGTTTGACGGGAAAGGACGCGCATCATTAGCATAAAGCTCGCATTCTGTTTTCATCAAACTACAAAAAGCACTACTATAAAGCGATCCGCTAGGCGACGGATCCGATAACACAAAATGCATTTTAATTGCGAAGCTGGAATAGGAATAGTCATAATGAAACTTCGAAAACACAAGTCAATTTCTCTTCTTATATCACTCTCTTCATGCGCATTGCTATCGGCATGCGGCGGTGAAACGGCTGTAGTAGGAGCTCCTACAACGAGTGGCGCGCAAGCCCCAGAGCGTGTCAGCACGACTTCTGAGAAACCTATCCTTGAGAAAACCACATTAACCCAATTAGCCGATGGTGCAGAATTTATCGTTGGTGAAATCACAGTAGCCCCAGGGTTTTCGATTTCGCGTTTCCACGAAGGTGTTGGTCGCGGCGTTCGACACATTGTTGTTCGCGAGAATGGTGATGTTCTTGTTGCCCGCCGTGATGGTACCCTCATCGGATTGCGCGACACTGATCAAGATGGCATAGCCGATGAAATCGCTCAACGAAAAGCCCCGATTACAACCGGGATTGATATGAGAGACGGGTATTTGTATGTCTCCGATTTGGTCTCCCTAAGCCGTGTTCGCCTGGATGAGGCTCTCGTTCCCGGCGGAGATTTTGAGACCATCATTTCGGGCTTCCCTGAGGAACAGCAGCATGCGGATAAAACATTTACATTCGATGATGCTGGAAACATTTATGTAAATTCCGGCGCCCCCTCAAATGCGTGCCAGGAAGAAGCTCGCTCTCTGGAATCGCCGGGCCTGAGCCCATGCCCACAACTGGAAAACTACGCAGGTATCTGGAAGTTCAACGGCACAGTTTCTGGTCAAACCCCGGAGGACGGCACCCGTTTTGCGACAGGCGTGCGCAATGCTGTAGCCTTGGACTGGAACTCTAACCTTAATGGGTTGTTCATTGCCATGCATGGCCGCGATCAACTTTCTGCTCTGTGGCCAGATTATTTTGATGATGATCAATCTGCAACTCTTCCCGCAGAAGAGTTACATCTTGTCAAGCAAGGAGCCAACCTGGGCTGGCCTTACACATATTATGATCCATCCGGTCATACCCGTTACCTCGCCCCAGAATATGGCGGCGATGGCAAAAAAACACCTGACACAGAGTATCAAGAACCACTCTATGGCTTTCCTGCCCACTGGGCGCCCAATGACATATTGAGCGTCAAGAAAACAAGTTTTCCAGCGCCCTTCAATGAGGGAGCACTCATCGCTTTTCACGGCTCATGGAACCGCGCACCCCTTCCCCAAGCGGGATACCGTGTCAGTTTTATTCCCATGACTGAAGGGGAAATAAGCGGATTGCCAATTGATTTTGCGGTTGGGTTTCCGTTGAAAGAAAACATAGCGAGCTCAAGGGATGCTGAACACCGTCCAATGGGTCTTGCCATGGGGCCAGATGGCGCACTTTACATTTCAGACAGCGCCAAAGGGGCGATCTGGAAAATAACAAGCCAAGCAAAATAAAGTAAGTTTTTTAAATTTTACAAATGAAAAACCTTCGCCCAAGGCGGAGGTTTTTCTCATAGCGATCACACTTATCGTTAATCCAGCACTCAAGACTAGGTGTTTAGTCCCGGGAAGTGATGGTTTGGATTTTTAGTAAATTGCTTTGGC
>CAYZLR010000286.1:0-1867 GCA_964479275.1 uncultured Caulobacterales bacterium | reverse complement strand
ATTCATTATCTTCATTCTCATTAGGAGGAGAAATTATGATCTCGCTTGTAACATGTCCGATCTCGTCTAAAATTTCCTTGAACAAGATAGCTGCTGCTTTGCTTGGTGCTATGAGTTGTCCCTTAAATCCCGTACCTTGCCAGTGTTGACGATAATGTTCTGAAATATCAAAGGCCTTAGCGCTTATGGCCTGCTTCGTTTTCGATAAAGCGCCCATACGTGAAAATTTTCTTTTCAAGTCGGATTTTTGAGCATCCGTGAGGCCTTGGCTAATTTTCTCAAACCATACGTCAATGACATTTCCTGACACCTTCTGGTCAACGAGACGGCCTTCATAAAGCAAAGGAACGACAGCTTCATCAGCGACGGCTTGATCAATTTTATAGTAATGAATTAGTCCACCAAAAGTATGAAGCGTGTTGCGATCACGCTTTAGCAGAGGCGTTCCTGTGAATCCGAGATAACAGGCTTGAGGTAGTAAGCGTCGCATCTTTAACGCAAATTGTCCAAATCCACCCTTGCTACCCGTTTGGGTGCGATGGCTTTCATCAATGAGAACAAAAAGGTTCGGATCGTTATCAGAACCGATGCCTTGTTTCCTAGCCGTTTCCAAAGCTGTCTCGAATTTGTTGATAATAGTGGTAATTAGTGGTGTTTTTCTAACTATAAGACTGAGTAAATTAGAGCCGCTGCTGGCACGTTTTGGATCTAAGTCACAAGATTTAAATGTACCCTTAATCTGTTTGTCTAGATCATCTCTGTCCGTGACAATTATGATGCGTGGATTCTTGATAGACGGATCAAGCGCTAATGCTCTCGCCAACATAACCATAGTGAGCGACTTACCCGAACCTTGCGTATGCCATATCACGCCGCCCTTGCGGGTGCCGTCTGTACTTTTCTGAGCAATAGTAGCCATGGTTTCGCGAATGCCGAAATACTGTTGATATCGAGCAATTTTGCGCACACCGTTATCAAATACAGTAAACCTTCGGATCATATCCAATAACCGCTCAGGCCGACATAGCGCATAGAGCAGCCGATCTTGTTCGCTGACTGCCCGGTCGCCTTCACGTTCTAAGCTTTCGAAAAAAGGCCTTGCGGAAGAAAACTCTCCTGAGAATAGTGCCTCTTTCTCTGTATTCGTCAGGTTTTTATTAGCGACGACTGCAATGTCTTCATCACTGTCTTCGGTGTCATGCCACACCTGCCAAAATTTCCGAGGTGTCCCGACCGTCGCGTAACGTGCTTCGTTTCGCTTCATCACTAATAGCATTTGTGCAAAGTGGAAAAGATGAGGAATGTTTTCTTCGCTTTGATATCCAATTAGTTGACTGTCTGCTTTCTTTAAACTTTCAGTCGGGCGTTTGTTTTCGATTACGAAAAACGGAATGCCGTTCACAAAACCAACAATGTCGCAACGTTTTGTTTTAGTGGTTCCTGTTCGCTCAACCGAAACTTCAGCTGCAACATGGAAAACATTATTTTCATAAGTTGCCCAGTCCACATAGCGAAATGAGTAACTTTTTGCGTCACCGTCAATAGTTTTTGTTATTGTAGTCCCAAGTATAAGCGCATCATAAATATCCTGATTAGTCGCCTTCAAACCTTTAATTCGGTCAGGCGTCGGCTTAAGTCGCCGTATGGCTTCATAGGCGTCTTCAAGGTCAAAATTATAATCTTTGCCTCTATAGCTAAAGCTATTGATCCTTAGAAGCTGCTCAGCAAGGACATGTTCTAACAAAACAGTGCGCGCGCGATTGTCGCGTAGTTCGGTTAGGCGTGCAGCAGAAAGCGGTGTGTAGCCAAGCCCCACTAATAACTGCAAAGCGGGGATTTGTGACTGGTGCTTTTCAGCTGGGTTGAA
>CAYZLR010000285.1:0-1868 GCA_964479275.1 uncultured Caulobacterales bacterium | reverse complement strand
CGGTAGAGCGAGTTGTTGGTTTTTGAAGGCATAGACAAGTTCGTTGCCGCCGTTGTTTGGCCGCCAAATCATTGAGATACCGACGGGTATTTCAAGAAACTCTACGACACCAGCTTGGCCTTGTAACGTGAGAGGGCCGCGCACTCCACCGGGAATGGCTTGCGCATTGAACCGGGTATTTCCGCTAGAACGAGACACAACATCAACGACATAGCCCGATGGAGTGGGTGAGAGTTGAACGGCGATCCCCTCCGCTCCATCAAGCCCGTGAAACACACCGCGCAGCTCTTGCGCTGACGCAGGTGCGGCAGAAAGAAGGTAAAATCCCAAAATAATCAGGCAAAACGCCCTGAAAATCTGGGAAAATTCTTTAATTCCGGCCAAGAGCGGCATTGACAAAAACGCTAGCATCGCGAACCCCATTGGTTTCGTTAACATTGTTCTATAGAGCCAATCGCACATGAGACATCACCATGTCATCATTGTGATTAAGGAGCTTCCGCAATGGATTGGGACAGGTTGCGCGTCTTTCACGCTGTGGCGGAAGCGGGCAGTATTACCCATGCTGGTGAGACATTGCATCTCAGTCAGCCAGCGGTCAGTCGACAGATCAGAAGTCTGGAATTGGCAATGGGTGCCACTTTGTTTCACAGGCATCCCCGAGGTTTATTACTAACATCAGAAGGCGAGATCCTTTTTGAGGCAACTCAAGAGATTACAGCGCAGCTTAATGCTTCAACTGTTCGGCTACGGGACAACCGCGAAGGTGTACACGGTCCATTGCGAGTAACGACGACACTTGGGTTTGGGATACGCTGGCTAACGCCTCGGTTGCCAAAGCTCTTGGCCGAACACCCGGGCCTCAGCATTGAACTGATGCTTACCGAAGAGATCCTTGATCTTCCGATGCGTCAGGCCGATGTCGCAATTCGAATGCGCGCACCGCGTCAAGCTGACGTTATAGGCCGAAAGCTTTGGACGATGCGGATCGGGCTTTTTGCTTCAAGAGCATATCTTGACCAGCACGGAACTCCTGAAACGGTTGAAGATCTGGCAGATCACGATCTGATAATTTTCAGTGATAAAGGTCCGCAACCGTCATACGAGGTTGATTGGCTGAACCGCGAAGGCGTGGGTGCACAGGCTTTGCGTCCTCGATTAACCGTCAGCACACAATTCGCGGTGTTAGAGGCGGTGAAGCATGGTGTTGGCATTGGGCTCATGCCCGAATATCTGGCTGACCCCACCGATTCGCTTATTCGATTATTGCCTGATCGCGAAGGCCCCGTAATTGAACCTCATCTCGTGTACGCTCAGGAATTAAAGACATCAAAGCGCGTTTCGGTCTTCAAATCGTTTGTGATTAACGAGTTAAAGTAAACGCATGTTAAGTCAGTGCACTGATTAATCTTTTATTACACGTACAAAGTATCGTTAACTTTAACTTGTTATGAATTAACACTATTTTATTCCGCATACGGGGTAAATGCGTTGCGACTTGTATCAAATTCTATCAGTCTACGTCTTATCCGAGCACGAACCTCCCTTTTATTCGGTTGGCCCGTGCATTGCAGAGACCTTCGCATCGAAACGCGAAATGAGACTGAAAGAGGCGACCATGTCGAACTGGAAATTGTCACCATCACGTACTGCGCTTGGGGTCGCCGTGACAGCGGCTGCCTTCGCTACATCCCTCGGGGCATATGCTGCACCGATCCAACCTGAAAACGATGACGCACTGTTCAAGCTGCGTTACGCGAGCAATTCAGAAGCATCCACGGCGGCACGCGATGCCATCAACCGTGCGATCCTGCCGCTTATCGATGCTTCGGCTGTCGATGAGTATACACTTGGGCCTGTAGAGACGA
>CAYZLR010000284.1:0-1868 GCA_964479275.1 uncultured Caulobacterales bacterium | reverse complement strand
TAATGCCGTGGCTATCACTTTAAACAAGACTAACAAAAATAGGAATAATAGCATCAGGTATGTACTCTCTGTCCAGGTACCAAAAAACGTTTGTTCTACCACAGATCTGAATTCCTGATTATAGCCATTATCTGCCAATAGCGTGTTTAGCACATCATAACCTTCTCCGTAAAGTGGCGGAAAAATCCAAATCAATATTCCCAAAAGAATTCCACCAGAGATAACTCTAGCTTTCCAGTTTTTTATTCTCTGGAACGCAGAAGTAATGAATAAATAAAGCCTACTAAAGTAAACAGAAGACAGACCAGTTAAAATTCCCAATAGAATAAAATACCCCGCATGCCGCAGTTTAAACGGACTATTAAAAATGAAATTCACAGTCGTTCCGCTATCGCCATTCAGGTTAGCCACTAGCACTGCTGAGACTGATGCTACTAATAATGGTATCAAACTCGACACCGAGAATTCTAACATTAGAACTTCTACCGCAAAAACCACTGCGGCCAATGGCGCCTTAAAAATTGCAGCCATAGCCGCGGCTGCAGCACATCCTATGAGTAAAGTCTTGGTTTTATAATCTACTTTAAATAATCTTCCTAAGTTAGAACCCCAAGCTGAGTTAGTCAAGACCAATGGTCCTTCTAAACCAGCCGAACCTCCAAAACCAGCTGTAAACACACTAGTCACAAGCGAAGAATACAAATTATGTGTACGCACATGGCTTCTTTTCCTACTTATGCTGTGAAGGGTAGATGGAATTCCGGAGAACACATTTCTTTTGATCACTCTCTTAATAATGAGCATGGTAATTAAAACTCCTAAAAACGGGAAAAAAGCATACAATCCTCCCATGGTTTTAGAGAAGGTGCCTTGGGTCAATAGCTCACTGATGTTTCTGACCGCCCATTTAAGAAATAAGGCGAAAAAACCTGATAACAATCCTATGAAAATAGCTAAAACCACCACTAAATGGCGCTTCTTTAATTCTAACAGGTATTTACTAATTCCAGACCACATTGATAGATGCTAAGATTGCTCTGTTTTTTATGCGTAGCAATGTTTTTTTGGTTTTGAGTTAAAAGGTGATGGTTGATAGGTTGGAGGTTACGGTAGGAGGTTCGCAGTTGGAGTTCACAGTTGGAGGTTCACAGTTGGAGTTCGCTGTTGGGAGGTTTGCAGTTGGAGGTGCGCAGTTGGAGGTTTGCAGTTGGAGTTCACAGTTGAAGGTTCATAGTTGGGAGTGCACAGTTGTGCGTGGGCAGTTTGTATATGCCCGAATAACATTGACCATTTTTAGTTAAAACTTGATTAACTTAGATGACTGATATGCATCAAAAAATGAACCTTTCATACCACTTAGAAATTGATGAGTTAGTGCGGGTTTCTGAGCAACTTCAAAAAGACTTTTTGATGTATAACGTGCCCATAGACATCTCTGGAATTTATTCATTAGATGATTTAGTAGAGGTTTTTTCATGTGTATGTGATGAGTTATTGCAATGCCAGCCAACTAAACTATCTCAAATAATCTACAGAATAGACTTGAATGAAAACCTAGTATCTCAGGCTTTAACTCGTGAAAACTCACGTGGAATTCCTGCGGAGCTAGCCAGTTTAATGATAATGAGAACCCAAACCAAAGTAAAACTCAGAAAAACATATAGTGCGGAGTTGAAAAAAAAGAAGAAACTTCCGCGTTATTGATACGTTTAAATGATAGTTTTAAGATTCTCTTTTGGTACTTTTGTTAGCCGATTAGAATCCCAAAGGATTTATAGAAAACAATGGATAAATTTTCCTATCTCGGTAATGGCGATGTAAATGCCATATCAGAACTGTATGAGCAGTATAAAACAGACCCAGCAAGT
>CAYZLR010000283.1:0-1895 GCA_964479275.1 uncultured Caulobacterales bacterium | reverse complement strand
GACAAGTTTATCAAAAGAATAAAAGTAGTTGACATAGAAAAAGAATTACTAACATAGCTTTCCTATTCTATGCAAAGATAGTTCATTGAAAAAATCAGAAAAAAAATCAAAAATTAAGCGGCATCAGCTATAACTTTTGAGCAATTAAGATTTGTATAAATCTCAAATTGCTGGCTCTTCTTTTTTAGTAAGAATAGCGTGTAAAGCCTTCAAAGAATTTACCCCATGGTGAATAAAAGCAGCTTTTATTTTATCCATTAGCAAATCAATCCACGGCTTATCGAGTACTATATTTTTCAGCAGTTCAATTGGGGCAAACCCACCCCTTTTAGACCTCTTGTTAAAGACCCGATGATTATGATAGAAAGCGACTAAATTGAGTAAGGACTGATTAAGTTGTCCTCTTGCTGAATTGATAAAAGGCTTTAAAATAGAATTGAAAGTTTCCACTAAGGAAGAAGCCTGAACAATAGTATCTAACTCTTCAAAGAGGCAGCATCTAATTTTTTCAAACTGTAGAGGTTGCTGTTTTTGTAGATAATATGCTTCCAATAATTGACATGCAGCTTTTGCTTGTTGCTTAGCATAAGCTTGTACTGAAGTGGAATGAGTTTGAAAAGACTTCTTCCACCATAACCAGTATTGCATCCATAGCCAACAAGTTGACTCCTCCAGTTTTTTAGCCCATTTATTATAAATAGGAGGTACTTTATCAAGGAAACTAAGCAATGTTCCATCTTCGACTAAAGATTTTACCCGTTTAAGTTTTTCAGCTAATCCTTTAAGAGGCAATAGCTCTAGGGCTTCCAAAGCAAACTCCATATTTTGAGTAGCTATTTGCTTATCTCTAGGCAAACCTTGAGTTGTAAAGGGACGTAATTGTTGCAAAAGCAGGAAATAGGCTTGTTCAAACCAATCTAATAAATCCAGCAATTCAGCCGTTTTTGCTTGCTGTTTTTCTAACTTTCCTTGCTGCTTAGCCCACATTTCAATGCTTTTGGCTCGGCTTACATTTCCTTTTATCTCTGCTTCTTTTTCCATAGATTGATTAATCTGGCGAATAAGTCGGCTTCTGTAAATACCTAAACGATGAGAAGTGCCATGAAAGGTATCAGCTCTCACTTTGGTTTCCTTTGGTAAAACGATTTCTGCTGCTTGCATCGCTTTACCTCCATCTTTAATCAATTCACTTGGTAGATAATTCACCTGCTCTAAGGCGATAAATCGAGCTTTCCATGCTGCTCCATCTAAGGGCTTATCTAGTAATTTGATGTCTAATACTGCCATACTTTTTGCTGCTATGGTCACTAGTATAGCACGCGTGCCGCTATATACTTCATCACATAAAAATATTACTTGGTGTGCTTTTTGACTGGAAAGCGTACTTGATAATAGGCTGCCTGCCACTTCTAAAGTTTGAGCAATAAAATTAGTGGAATTATAGGCTCCTCCCCAATTAGCTGCAAATTTAGATAAGCCATGCAAAGAACCTTGGGTTTCCATTTTGCCTTCTAGAAAAAAACGCATACTTTCGAGTAGCTTTTCTAAATTACAGCAAGAATCTTCTGCCTTTTTACCAAATATAGAACTAGCCTCTTGCCGTAAATTTCTACTAAGCGCATAGATGAATTCATGGCAAACATTGTACTTTTTACATAATTCTGCTATGGTAACTGTTCGGTAGGATGGTCCTAAACCTGCTATGGATAAGTCAAAACGAATGGAAGGAGTTATATCCCAACGACGAATAAATTTTTTCTGATTTTTCAAAGAACTTGATTCTTTTTCTTGTGAGTTGTATGTATTTTGTTAATTGTCACTTTCAAAATTACATTACTTACTCCTTTTGAGAAAGAATCTTTTTTTATCTCAACTCTTTTGATAAACTTGTCGAA
>CAYZLR010000282.1:0-1913 GCA_964479275.1 uncultured Caulobacterales bacterium | reverse complement strand
CGGCCACGAGGCAGGCAGGTGATTCAGTTAAGCGGTTGGTTAATCGAACTTCTTTAACTTTTCCACTTAGAACCTCGCTTAGCTTATCAGTTACCGACGACAGTTCAGCTTTGGCTTCTTCTTGTTCCTTTTTCTCTTCATCAGACAGCTCTAAATCGCCTTTAGTGACAGACTTCAAAGGTTTCTCATTGTGGTCAAGCAGGCTGTTCACCAACCATTCGTCGACGGGGTCTGAGAGTAATAAGACTTCAATGCCTTTTTTGCTGAACATCTCTAGGTGTGGCGATCCCTTGGCGGCTTGATAATTCTCAGCTGTGATGTAGTAGATTGCGTCTTGATCTTCGCTCATGCGTTCTACGTATTGATCAAGAGATACGGTTTGTGAGTCATCATCATTATTAGTGCTTGCAAAACGAAGAAGCGGAGTGATTTTATCCTTGTTTGCGGCGTCTTCAACAACGCCTTCCTTAATTACTTGCCCGAATTCAGTCCAGAATTCTTGATACGATGATTCATCATCTTTAGTGAGTCTTTTAAGTTCATCTAAAACGCGTTTTACTGCGCGCGCCTTGATCTTTTGAATGTCTCTGTCGCCCTGTAATATCTCGCGAGAAACGTTTAATGGCAAGTCTTGAGAATCGATAACGCCCTTAACGAAGCGTAAGTAATTTGGCATCAGGTGTTCGGCATCGTCCATAATAAAGACACGGCGTACGTAAAGTTTGATACCTTTTTTATTTTCCCTATTCCAAAGATCAAAGGGAGCTTTTTTAGGTATGAATAATAGTGAAGTGTATTCCATATTGCCTTCAACTTTATGGTGAAGCGTAGACAAGGGCGGCTCCATGTCATAACTCAGGCCTTGGTAGAAGGTTTGGTACTCTTCATCTGAAACTTCAGATTTTGGTCTCGCCCACAATGCGGTACCGGTATTCACCGTTTCAAATTCGGCTTCGGCGCCTTCTTGAGGATTTCCTTCGTCATCCAATGGGACTGCTCCAAGCATTTTGATTGGCAGAGAGATATGCTCGGAGTACTTGTTAATAATGTGTTTCAGGCGAAAATCATCTAGATATTCCGATTCGTCTTCGCGTAGCAATAACGTTATTGATGTACCAGCAGAGTCTTTTGTGGCTTCGCCAATTGTGAACTCGCCTTTACCGTCAGACTCCCAAATCACCCCTTGCTCGTCGCCAACACGTTTCGTGAGAACAGTTACCTTATCAGCGACCATGAAGACTGAGTAAAAACCAACGCCAAATTGACCAATTAAGTTCACGTCATCGCCATCCGCTTTAGTCGCTTCAATCGCTTGCATGAATTTTTTGGTGCCCGAGCGTGCAATCGTGCCGATGTTATCGATCACTTCGTCGTGGTTCATACCAATGCCGTTATCACTGATTGTAAGAGTATTTGACTCTTTATCAGTGGTGATCGTGACGGCCAATTCTTCTTCGTCATTGAGCAGAGTTGCATCAGTCAATGCTTCGAATCGTCTCTTATCGATTGCGTCAGAACTGTTTGAGATAAGTTCTCTTAGAAAAATCTCTTTTTGACTGTAGAGAGAGTTAATCATCAAGTCTAAAAGTTGACTGATTTCGGTTTGAAAGGCGTGAGTTTGTTGATTGCTCATAGTGTTAATAACGAGTTGTTTATTAGGTTTGTTAATGTGTGGTTTTATAGGGGTAAGTTGTCGAAATTTCAAGCAAAGAAAATCAACCTTTTTTTGAACTTTATGTTGACGACATTCGGCAGTCTAAGTATAGTCGCGCCTCAATGATTTGCAGCGTCATTCGCTTGTAACTCCCAAGAGCAGCTGATAAGAGATTTTCTCAAAATTAGCTGTTCATAAGCGAGGTAAATGACACACACCGTCGGGGTGTAGCGCAGCCTGGTAGCGCATCTGGTTTGGG
>CAYZLR010000281.1:0-1928 GCA_964479275.1 uncultured Caulobacterales bacterium | reverse complement strand
ATCTTCATTTTCATATTCTATGGTATAGTTACCATTAGGTACACTGGTAAAGTCAAGTTCTAAACTACCATCTGTTAGGTGACATAAACTTGGATGGACGAGATCGTTTAAGCTTACAGTCGGTGAGGCAGGATCAACAACCTGAATATCTACATCCTCATTAGAAGTACAACCATTGAAAGCAATACTAAGATTATTAAATATTTCTGCACCAACATTTACAGTTGAACTATTATTGCTCACATTTACGTTTAAAGTCTTCCCTACTAAATTTTCATCTTCATAATCAAGTTCATAATCTCCATTGGCGACATTGGTGAAGGAAAATGAAATGGTGCCATCTGCTAAACCACATAAACTAGGATTAGTCGAAACAGCAGATAAAGTTGGCGTTGGATCAATTAAGATAATATCTAAATCTTCTGTGGAAATACACCCATTTAGAGTAATACTCAAATCATTAAAGGATCCTCCAGTCAAATTGTTTATGGAAGCCTCGCCATTCGTGACAACAACATTCGTAAAAGCATTTACATTATTATCTATATCCACATAATCAATCATGTAGGTGCCGTTTGGAATGCTTGTTAATGTAATATCAATACTTCCATCCGTGCCTCCACAAGTAGTTGGGTCATTCCCTGTAGCTGACAAAGTCGGTAAAGCCGGATCTTCTAAGCTTACATTAACAAGCGTATTTGTTTCGGATGAGCAAGCATTATTAGTGATACTCAGGTTATTGTAAGCTCCATTATCTAGGTCACTAATTGTAGCGCTTCCACTGGTGATTGTAACATTAGTAAAGGCTTGAGCATTGGCATCGACATCTTCATAATTAATGGTATAACTTCCATCAGGCACATTGAGCAAGGTTAAAGTAATACTCCCATCTTCCAATCCACATAAACTTGGATTTGTTCCAGTCGCTAACAACTGAGGGCATGGCTTAAAGCCAAAATCAAAACTGTGATCTGCTGTTCCCCAATTTGTGGTTGTAATAAATGTCGCCGGTAGATTGTCAAAAGCTGCAGCAGGACTATTCATTATTATTTTCCCATTGCTATCTAAATTATATCGATTTGATCCTGCATCTGTACTATCCACTGTCAACAAATAGCGTACTCCATCAACAGACAATTCATCATTTGAAAATTGGCTATTTCCAACTACAATATAATACTTAGTTTTAGCTTCAACACTATCCAAAGCATTTGTCCAAGATTGCAAAGCATTTTTAGAATGACTAAAAGAATAACTTCCTTTTGTATCTGTAGTCGTTGTTGCTAATAAAACTCCGGCAGTTGAAAACAAGGAAACATTGACATTAGGAATACCTTTTTCATTGGGATCTTGAACACCATCTGCATCATAATCGCTCCAAACATAATTTCCGATTTCAATTGGAGCTTGACCACAAATCAATTCCATTTCTCCCAAACCATAAGCTTTTCCAAAAGGACTATTCCCTCCAGTAAGAATCGTGATTGATTTTGTTTTTGCTGCATTATTGCTCATATCAAACCAATCGATACCGTTTGAAAAAGCATTCACACGAGGATCCATCGATGGGGCAATAGCAACATTTGACTCGTAGTACAAGGCAAGTCCTCCCATGTGAGTTTCTTCATGCATATAAAGTCCGTCATTATAATTATCCCCACTAAAAAAATTCTCCGCTGAAGAGGTATTATCAAAACTGGCTTGGCTCGCTTGTAGTGCAACTGTATTGTCTGTAAAGTCTGCTATGTTCACTGACCAATTTGATCCATCTTTTGTCGCGTATAAAATATCACCAAAAGCATCTTGATTGGTGATGTATAAACGACTATATCCAATAGGTGTAGAACTACTTGCATCATTTAAGTAGCTATTCGGATTAGCATTGTTTCTATAAATATAATTGCCATTCGGCAAACGTACTTGCTCTC
>CAYZLR010000280.1:0-1932 GCA_964479275.1 uncultured Caulobacterales bacterium | reverse complement strand
TGTATCGCGACGGTAAATATGTGGGTGACGGAGATATCCTTGCTGCTGAATTTGTCCGCGGCAACAGTGTGCATCGCGCGGTACGTTATACCGGTAAAGACGGCAAGACCGCGTACTATTCGCCTGATGGTAAGGCAAAAGGGCGTACATTCATGCGCCACCCGGTTGATATTGTTCGTATCACATCGAAATTTAATCTGGCGCGCATGCACCCGGTATTGCATCAGATCCGCGCGCATCGCGGAGTCGATTACGGTTCACCGCATGGTTCACCTATTCGGGCTGTTGCTGATGGCAGAATTTCCTTTGCTGGCAATCGCAATGCCTACGGTAAAACAGTAATCATTAAACACGACACGAAGCGCACAACCTTGTATGCGCACATGTCGAAGATTGACGGCAAATCAAAAGTGGGCAACAAGATAAAACGCGGCGACGTCATCGGCTATGTCGGTAAAACCGGTCGGGTAACAGGAACCCATTTGCACTATGAGCTGCGTATCAACGGTAAACACGTCGATCCATTAAAGGTGGAGTTACCTTCACCAGAGCCGCTGACAGCTTCGGAGCTACCTATCTTGAAAGGTGTGTCGCAAGAGCTGATCGCGCAAATGCGTAGCGTTAATGATCCCAATGGTGTCGGTGCAGAATCTGTAGCGAGCAACGATCAGACGAGCAACTAACACCCTTTCAACAATTCCCCTGCAGTTTTCCAGTCTGGAAACCGCTTTTTCATCGAATTTATCCGCAGTGCAATGCGGTCTTAATAAAAAGCTTGACCGGGGGATAACCAGCCCTATAATGCTCGCTCGCTCTTTAGCGAATCGCTGGATCAGCGTCAGGCAACAGGCACTTTGCAACCGGTTTTTCAGGTCGTATAGCCACTAGAAACATCCTGTCGCATTTATCGTCCAGAGGGGTCAGAGCCCTGCAGTGATCGTGACGGTTAACTACCTGAAGTTGTCGCAAATTTTTTTAATAAATGTTGCGAAAAGTATTGACTCGATCAAAAACGATCTCTATAATTCTCTGGCTCAGCTGATGGAAATTCAGCCGCTCTTTTACAACAGAATCTTGTAACTTACATGGGTGCTTGTGCAAGTTTGGTTGGCTTTGCCAATTGACTGAAGAAGTACCTATACGAAGCTTGTTTAAGTGACGACTATCTGGTTAACCGCGTAAGTGGTGTTCCGGAGAAATCGGATCTTTTTTAAAGTCTTTGTTTAATTCCGAGTTTTAAATAATCAGGAAATTGGTACTTCTGGAAATAACCAAGTCTCTTGGGTTCTTCGGAGCTCAGGTCTCAGGTTGATTTCCAATTATCGATTTAGTGCATCGGAAGATTGTTGGCAAATTCGTTTGCCTTCGAAATTCATAGCACGAAACTTTTCAACTGAAGAGTTTGATCCTGGCTCAGATTGAACGCTGGCGGTATGCTTAACACATGCAAGTCGAACGGTAACAGCAGAGCTTGCTCTGGCTGACGAGTGGCGGACGGGTGAGTACAACGTAGGAATCTATCCAGTAGCTGGGGATAACTCGGAGAAATCCGAGCTAATACCGAATAAGCACTACGGTGGAAAGAGGGGGATCTTTTGACCTCTCACTATTGGCTGAGCCTACGCCGGATTAGCTTGTTGGTGGGGTAATGGCCTACCAAGGCGACGATCCGTAGCTGGTCTGAGAGGATGATCAGCCACACTGGGACTGAGACACGGCCCAGACTCCTACGGGAGGCAGCAGTGGGGAATATTGGACAATGGGGGCAACCCTGATCCAGCAATACCGCGTGTGTGAAGAAGGCCTGCGGGTTGTAAAGCACTTTCAGTAGGGAAGAAAAGCCAACGGTTAATACCCGCTTGGTGTTGACGTTACCTACAGAAGAAGCACCGGCTAACTCCGTGCCAGCAGCCGCGGTAATACGGAGGGTGC
>CAYZLR010000279.1:0-1936 GCA_964479275.1 uncultured Caulobacterales bacterium | reverse complement strand
AAGAACAGCAATTATTTTTGAGTTTTATGACCTCTTGCCAAATGTGTTTTGAAATCAGAGAAAAAGAGGCTGAAGGGGAACGGTATCGAACAAAAATATTTGCTGAACGCCAATTTATGGCGATAGAAATGCTCTCAAAAGATAGACCAAAATCTTTTACAGAAATAGAAAAATATTGGCAAAAGAAGTCCATTTCGCTTGCTTACTTAGCATATCGCCATAACTTTTTGCATTTTGGTATCATCCAGAGCTTTATTGCTAGAACTTTTCATTTTGCTACTGTTGATAAAGTATATAAAAATGGTATTTTTTTAAGAATAGAGGAAGTTCCAGTCCTGATAGAAGCTACGACCAACGAAAAAGAGCATAATGGGGCGATTACTATTAAATTGCCAAAAAAGGAAATATTGACACTTAATCGAATCCGCAAAGAATTTACTAATATTCACGAAAGAAAAGACATTCCAGAATTGGTGAGTTTGGATGGACAAATCTATGTAGCATTAAAAAAAATAGCGGATAAACAAAACGAACAACAAGTAGAAGCAGTTTGTGGAACAACCATTAATGTGGCAGATTATACTTGCTTTTTGCAAAAAGAGGAACAAGTACAATCTTTGTCAGAAGAAGTAAGCGAAATAGCGGAAAAAAGGCGAGGAGTTGTTAAGAGAAAATACCCTAAAGAAGCAGCTACTATCATTGAAATAAAGGGCAATGCGCCTGCTTTTGTACCTTTCAAAAAAGGTAAGAAAAAAGTAAAAATCTTATTCCTTTCGGCTACGCCAAGTCATGCGGGGCAGATAAATACAGGGAAAGGAAGTCGTTTTAAGGATTTGTTTATATATTTTGATAATGAAAAGACATTTAAGTGGAAAGAACAACATGGCGTGAATCCAAATGAATTCTTTGATTTTTATATTAAAGAAAAACCTCATATTCTACATTATGGTGGGCATGGTGAAGTAGAGGGAATTGTGCTAGAAGAAGGAAATTTAGAAGGGGATATATTAATGGACCTTTTTAGAATTACCCAAAAAACACAATGCGTGGTTTTAAATGCCTGTTATTCGGTAAGCATTGCCAAAAAGATAGCGGAATATGTGCCGTATGTGATTGGCACACAAGGTCCTATTGACGATAGAAGTGCTATTGCCTTTTCCAGAGGATTCTACATGGGGATTGTTGCAGGAGATACAGTGGAAGATTCTTTTGAATTTGGGATAACTAAAATTAAACAGAAAAAATTACCAGATGCGGATATATTTATTTTAGTTAAAGGAATTAATCCCTCTTCTCCAACTGTGGCAACAAGCGATATTCCTAAAAGTGCTAAGAAAAAGAAAAAAAAGAAGAAAAAAAATAAAATAAAAAACACGCCTCCTCCGAATGAGACAGTAGTTAAAATACAAATAAGTCAGGATAATAAGCTGTCTCAACAAATGACTAGTATTGAAAATAAAGTAGATGCGATAAGCCAAACTTTAGAAGATTTACCTAGTCAGCTAAAAGACGAGTTGGTTATCGTCTTAGAAAAAGCAGAGGAAGGAAAATTGGCAACGGCAGATATGCAGCAAATGATAACAGATATTCAAAAAGGTATGGAAAGGTATGGTGAGAACCTACCTGTCGAAATTGTTAAAATATGGAAACAAGCCAATGATAAACCTGCTGACCAATTAGATGTAAAAGGTAAATTCAAATTGACCATTCCGCTAATTCCACTTTTCTTTAAATATGAGAAAGAGTTGAATTTGGATTTAGTGAAAATCGGTAGAAATATTTGGAGAAAAGGAATTATTTTTTGATAAAAATAGTTTTTTGGCGTTTACACTTGGCTTAATAGTCGATTAAAAGAGGAATATTAAAACAAAAGCTTATCAGTAACAAAGACTACATAGAAACCATCAACGGCATCCCCTTCAAAATGATTTTTGTA
>CAYZLR010000278.1:0-1946 GCA_964479275.1 uncultured Caulobacterales bacterium | reverse complement strand
GTAAACATTCACGATGTTGTTGTCCCGCTTCATAAACAAGTGATCGATATTTGCGAGGATAGATTACGCGAAGGTAAAATCGATACCTGCGAAGACCTGTCTATTAAACTCAAAATATTAGTTTCAAATCCAGAGGACGGCAAATGAGTTGGTTCAACTTAAAAGACGGACTTAGCCAAGAGTGGAACTATAAGCCTAATTTCAGGCTTGGACCGCTATTACTACTAATGCTTGGGCTTTTGGTTCTCGCTGGATATGCCGGCAACCGCTATTACTTAAAAAAGAATTTTACGCCTCATCAGAAGCTATCAATTGAGCTATCAGAAAAGTATGAAGTCACACGTAAATTTCAAAGTAATAGATCGGGGTATGCATGGGGTACTTTTTGGAACCATTGCGGCGCATGGATAACCGCTGATCACGTTGACTTTGCTTTTGGCAGGGTTGCTCCAGAATTTGTAAAGGGCGATCAGTGGGAGCCACAAGGGGCTTTAGATGCTACTCTTTGGACGGAGGATTGGGCTTGCGATTACCGCAAGCCGATGGATAACGAGAAAATCTATCTTTTGGGTTTTCCGCAAAGATCAGAAACCCCAGTATTTGCTAAGGCCAAGGTTCTTAGGAATCGGGGCTATAGCGCGAGCCAAGGTTATGAGATAGCCACTTGGATAATCGTTCTTGAAACGGGCGTTGAGCCTGTCAGTACGGGCATGAGCGGCGGGTTAATTTTAGACGCTGATAAGAAGCCTCTGGGCGTGTTGGTTACAACGGGCGGCGACTTAGACGGTGACTGGACTGCTGATTTTGTGGCTCTGAGTGACTTAAAGGCGGCTTATAATGGCTGATCGTTTCTGGCCATATGTATATCCGTTCATAATCACGCATGTTTATGACGCTGATACTTATCGCGGGATAATGAATAAAGGCCACGGTGATTATAAAGGCCAAATCTGCGAAGACGATTACGTCAATATAAGAGCCTACGGCCTTAACATGATGGAAATCAGAAAAAGCAGATCAAAGAAGATATTCACAAAGCAAGTTAATTTAGGTTATGATCAAAGGGACGCGTTTTTATCTAAGTTTGGAATTGATGGTTCTGAAATCCCGCGCAAGGCGGTTTACCAAGAGATACCTCACACTCGCGTTTACGTGCAAAGCATGGCTGGCAAAAAGGATAAGAACGGGCGCATTCTTGGTATCACATATACGACTGATTTTGAGAACTTGAACGAATATTTGCGGGATATATCTGGCGGCGTCGAGTTTTACGACCGAAAGGAATATCCGCAAGATTATCCAATAAGAGCGCCTAACGACCCCATATACGATAGATATATGGAAGAAAAAGGCAAAGTATTTCTAAAGCCTGAATTTAGTAATGAACAGGAGCCAGCGTAATGAAGCACCCACAAGCAGAGCATCTAACTGATAATGAGATCGAAACGGTTTTAAACTATTTCGAAAGTAGCTTCGACGGCGATGAGCCGCAGTATACACAAGAAGAAATCGTGTCGCAAATGCCGGATAGCTTTATCCTACGCGGTACATTCACCCGCACAATGGGACGTAGGCTCGATGAAAACAATCAAATGGTAGATTACGCAAGAAAATAAGCGCGTGTAGCTCAATGGTAGAGCTATCGGCTCATAACCGATTGGTTATAGGTTCAAGTCCTGTCTCGCGCACCAAGCATTCGTAGCTCAGTTGGATAGAGCGTCTGCCTTCTAAGCAGAAAGTCGCAAGTTCAAATCTTGCCGAATGTGCCAGTTAAAAAGAAAGTTCGATCTTAATATGGCGACAAGAGAAGAATTAGTTAAAGAAGCAGAACATTTACATAGTGCGTGTGGGTGTAAGTCTTCTAAACAAGAAGAACCGCAAAACTGTCCAACAATAACATGTGGCAGTTGCGAACCTCAAACTATACAGATCAAAAGAAAGACAAG
>CAYZLR010000277.1:0-1957 GCA_964479275.1 uncultured Caulobacterales bacterium | reverse complement strand
CCCCAAAACCCCAAAACCCCAAAACCCCAAAACCCCTGGTCAATTTAAATTTCGTTACAGATCATCGAACTCTTCATCATCCTCTTCTTCGGCGTCTCCTCCCTGCTGGTAGTGGTTAGCAACGATTGGGTCGCATACGCTCTATAGATCCTTCAAGTGCTCCTCGAAGTCTTCCTTCTCAGCCTCTGGGTTCTCTTCAAGCCACTCAGTGTGCTCCTTAAGGGCCTCAAGGATGGTCTCCTTATCATCATCGTCGATTTTGTCAGCGAGCTTCTCAGGGTCCTCAACAGTGTTTCTCATAGTATGAAGGTAATTGTCAAGAGAATTCTTGGCATCGATCTTCTCCTTGAGAACCTTGTCTTCCTCAGCAAATTGCTCAGCGTCTCTGATCATCTGGTCAATCTCTTCTTTAGAGAGTCTACCCTGGTCATTGGTGATAGTGATAGATTCGTGGTTTCCTGAACCGGATTCCTCAGCAGAAACCTGGAGGATATTGTTCTCATCGAGGTCAAAGGTAACCTCAATTTGAGGAACACCTCTAGGAGCCTTAGGGATACCAGTGAGGTCAAAGTTACCGAGTAAATGGTTGTCCTTGGTCATAGTTCTCTCTCCTTCGAAGATCTTAATAGTAACAGTCTCCTGGTTGTCTTGGTAGGTAGTGAAGGTCTAGGATTTCTTGGCTGGGATAACAGTACCTTTACCAACAATAGAAGTCATGACTCCTCCCACAGTCTCGATACCGAGAGTAAGAGGTGCCACATCGATCAATAGGATACCAGAGGCCTCTTCGTCAGCAGCTCCTCCAAGGATTCCTCCCTGAACAGAAGCACCATAGGCAACGGCCTCATCGGGGTTGATTCCTCTGTTTGGCTCTTTACCGTTGAAGAAGTCCTTGATCAATTGCTGCACCTTTGGGATTCTGGTAGAACCACCAACGAGAACAATTTCGTCAATTTCAGATTTCTTGTATCCTGCATCGTCAAGAACAATCTCGACTGGCTTCAAAGTCTTCTTGAAGAGGTCTGAACAGAGCTCCTCGAATCTGGCTCTGGTGAGAGTTTCCTTGAAATCAACACCTTCGACGAGGTTCTCAATTTCAATCTTAGTCTGAATTACTGAGGAAAGATCTCTCTTTGCTTTCTCGACCTCACCCTTAAGTTTAGATAGGGCTCTGTTGTCCTTAGAGATATCCTTCTTATACTTTTTCTTGATGAGCTTGAGGAAGTGCTATAGGATTCTCTGATCGAAATCTTCTCCTCCCAAGTGAGTATCTCCGCTAGTGGCCTCGACCTCAAAGATTTCTCCATCAATGGTAAGAAGAGACACATCGAAAGTACCACCTCCGAGATCAAACACGAGAATGGTCTTCTCTCCTGAACCAGATTTCTTGTCTAGTCCATAGGCAATAGCGGCGGCAGTAGGCTCATTGATGATTCTCATGACATTAAGTCCTGAGATGAGTCCAGCGTCCTTGGTAGCCTGTCTCTGGGCATCGTTGAAGTAGGCTGGCACAGTAATGACAGCGTTCTTTACTTCCTGTCCCAAGTAGTTCTCAGCAATCTACTTCATCTTAATGAGGACCATAGCTGAAATCTCTTCAGGGGACATGTCTTTCTTCTCCCCTCCGACAACATCGGCTGAGATATATGGCTTTCCACTCTTATCAACGATAGAGTATGGGAGCAATTTCTTGTCGTTTTGGACCTCTTTGTCTTTATAGTCTCTACCAATAAGTCTCTTAACGGAGAAGATTGATCTCTCAGGGTTGGAGGAAGCCTGATTCTTAGCGGCCTCTCCCACAAGTCTCTCCTCGTCAGTAAATGCGACGAAGGAAGGAGTAATTCTGTTTCCAAGTTCATTTGGAATGATTTCCACTCTTCCGTTCTTATAGATTCCAACGCAAGAGTAAGTGGTACCGAGATCGATACCAACAACTGGGCCAACGTCTTCGGCCTCT
>CAYZLR010000276.1:0-1961 GCA_964479275.1 uncultured Caulobacterales bacterium | reverse complement strand
AAAAAATAGCCCTACATGGCAACTTTTTTGCAAAGATTATAGTTGTAAAACTTACCCTACTTTGTGATTTTTTCACTAACTTGAACTAAAAATAGACTAAAACTATGCTTATATCATTCAGTATCGAGAATTTTCTATCATTTAAGGAGCGGCATACTTTTTCTATGGTCGCAGGAATGGGTGGCAGAAACAAAGCACATCATCTCATCAAAAAAACCTCCAAGAAGGATGTTAATTTGGTCAAAACAGCCGTGTTGTATGGTGCCAATGCCTCGGGCAAATCCAATTTGGTCAAGGCTATTCATTTTGGGCAACAGTTATTGCTCAAGGGCAATTCTGCCAATAGTTTACTGCATTTTCAGCCGTTTAAACTCGCTCAAGATAATTTGGACAAACCCAGTTTGATGGAATTTGAAATCAAGCATAAGGGCAATGGTTATGCTTATGGTTTTTTATTTGACAAGCATCAAATAAAAGGGGAATGGCTGTATTCGATTGATAATAAGAAAAGTAAATTAATATTTGAACGCGATCACAAAAGCTTTGATATTGATCCGCTTAAAGCCAAAAACTCTAGTAAGCAAGCACAATTCTTAGAGTTCATTGCCATGGGCACCCCTGACAATCAACTGTTCTTAACAGAGATTTATCATAGAAATGTACAAGAACACGTTAATGCCATTGATGATTTATTGCGGGTTATTGATTGGTTCCAAAATACCTTAACCATCTGGTACCCCCACTCCAAAACTTCAAGCTTGCAATTTGAATCCCAACAAAGTGAACGACTCATTAGCTTGTATAAAGAATTTTTGGACTATTTTGATACGGGTGTCGATGGCATTGCACTAGAGGAAATAGATTGGGATCAAACCGAATTGCCAGAACGGATCAAGGAGGAAATTAAAAACAGTCTGCTCAATCGAGGCACAGACAAAGCAACGGCCATCATTGATAATCCCATCAAAAATATTCGTTATGTTTTCTCTAAGAATGCTTATGACCAAATCACGGTGTCCAAACTGATGACCAAGCACAAAATGGACGGTGCAGCAGGGGGGATGAGTTACTTTGACTTGCACGAAGAATCGGACGGCACCCAACGAATCATGGATTTTATTCCTATGCTTATTGATTTGTTTGCAGGGGACAATGTGTTTATTGTAGATGAGATGGAGCGTAGTTTGCACCCCAATTTGATGTATGAGCTGCTACAATTGTTTCTAAAACATTCTACAGGTGTACAGAGTCAACTGATTTTGGCAAGCCATGCGACCAATTTACTTACCCAAGATTTGCTGCGAAAAGATGAAATTTGGTTTGTCCAAAAAGATCAATCGGGTGCTTCTTCCATTTATTCTTTAGAAGAGTACAATATCCGTTTTGACAAAAAAATTCGCAAAGATTACTTACTCGGACGCTACCAAGCCATTCCACAATTTGGCAATCCTTATAAACTTACCAAGGTAGTCCATTCTGATATACCAGACGCTCAACCTGTACCACATGAAGTTTAGAGATACCAACAGGGGTATTGGTCGTCGAAAACGCTTGACCAGAAATCCTGAAAAGTTATATATACTGGCCTATGAAGGCAATGAAACAGAACCACAATATTATCATGCGCTCAAGGAACAATTGCGCCACAAGGAGGGAATCATTAAAATATTATCGCTCCAACGGCCTCGTCTAATGACCTTAAGTGCGCCCAAATATGTATTTCAACAACTAAAAAACTACAAGAGCAATCACCCTACTACGACTGAGGATGAATTTTGGATGATTATAGATCGGGATCGCTGGAAACTGGAAGAATGGCTGGAAAAATGTCGCTTAGAAAAAAACTTCTTTGTGGCATTGACCAATCCTTGTTTTGAATTTTGGCTCTTACTGCACCTGTTTGATGTGACTGCGTTTACAGAAGAAGAATTGCTTCTTAATAAAAAACTAACCAAGAAGAA
>CAYZLR010000275.1:0-1985 GCA_964479275.1 uncultured Caulobacterales bacterium | reverse complement strand
AAAGCTCCTCCTCTTCTTCCCAATAACACATTCCCTCCTGAGCCTCCTCCGCCACCAGCATCATTGCCATCGTCTGAAACACTGCCGTCGCCACCAGTTGCATTCAATGACAAACCAGTTAAATCTTCTGTATCCGTAACTAAAACCACAGTTCCACCTGCACCGCCTCCACCAGCACCTTCAGCATCCTGAGAACCTCCTGATGCTCCATTATTTGAAATGGCACCTGTACCTGTCAATGAATTTGCCCTGATTAAAATAATTCCTCCACCTGGTTGTCCACTGGCTGTTGAAACATCAAAAGAACCGCCTCCTGCGGCATCATTATCTATTCCTCCGGAACCACCGCCGCCACCTAAGAAAGCCCTGGTTGCACGTTCTAAATCTAAACCAATACCTCCCAGTCCTTGATTGTCGTCTCCACCAAATCCTACAGGAAAACCGCCATTACCACCTAGTCCACCATTACTACCTCCTCCTCCACTGGCATCTCCTCTTCCAGCACCACCAGCATTCCCTGGTGCTCCTGCACCACGCGATGAAGTATAATTTACAGCTTGTGTAGTTGTATTTCCTGTTCTTGGATTAGCAACGGCTACAGTACCTCCTGCATATCCAGAAGCGCCTAATGTAGTAGCTACTAATGTTCCTCCCAACAAAGGGGCTCCATTATAACTCCAAACTTGCTCCGGTGTACCCGCTATTCCTTCTCCCCTTATTCCTATCTGAGATGTAAATACAGAGGTAGCAGAACCACCACCACCACCGTCAGTGTTTAACCTTGCTCCACCTCTAAATCCTAGAAAGTCAGCGTTGATAGCACCATTTAAAATCATTGAAGTCAAAGCATCTAAGGCTACTATGCCTCCACTTCTTCCATTCCATGGCAATCCTGTCACTACTCCACCAGCTTGAATATCTATTGCTGAGAAATTCCCTACTCTAATTACTTGAAAAGTTTGCCTTCCTTGGGTCGTAGAGAAGTTAGCATTGTTTATTTGATGAATGTATGAATTTTCCAAAGCGGTCTTTAAAGTAAGCATCCTATCTCCGCCAGTTGCAGGAACAGCATTTGCAGCAATAACATATTCATACTGACCGGCAATAAAATCTTCCGTATCTAAAAAACCTGCTCTGTCATTGCCACCAGTACCATCAGCATAATCCCCATCAGCATTTTGATCTGGAAGAGTTGTATTAATCTCCGCTCCCTGCATTTGTATGATCAGCAAAACATCTCCCGAAGCTATGACCCCATTAGCTCCTCCAGCCTGTTCATCCCCTAAAACGATAGTAGTGGCACCAGCTAATGCACTTGCATCTGCAGGATAGTAGGCATTAATTATCTCGGTATTTCCATTGGTAACAGTAAGATTATTGATTGATAAACTACAAGTACAATCTTGCGCATATGAAAAAGAAGTAATTGTCAATAATAGCAATCCAATGGATATCTGACGTATAGCAACTAAAACTTGCATAAAGTTTAGTATTTAATTGGTTTGAACGAATCATACTATAGCGCAATTAGAACAGTTGTAAACGTAAATTTATACATTTATATTTATCATTTAAGATAAATGGTTGCCTTTTATTCAAATTTTAATTTTTCTGGAATGAGATATCCCTATTTGATAAAGCATCCTTATTAGGCAACTGATTTCCAATATACTATAGTATTCTAATTAGAGTCTGTCTATAATGTCGGGAGTCTGATTCAGAATTTTCACTATCAAGGCTTGCGAATGAGGAAAAGGCGCAGTTTACTGGTGTAAATGAGCATTTTTCAGAAGAGCATAACGCAGAGAGTGGACATTATGGACAGACTCTAATTAATAACAAGAAGCGATATGGCTGTCCAAGCGAAATTCATGATTATAAGAAAGTGAAGAAGATTCTATCTTAAGTACCTTCCAATCATCAACCTCTTCTGCATAACCACTTATTTCAATATGCTTTCCTACATAACCTAGGATTCTTTTATT
>CAYZLR010000274.1:0-1996 GCA_964479275.1 uncultured Caulobacterales bacterium | reverse complement strand
CGCAAATCAATACATAGCCGAGCATGCCCCCTGGCAGATGATCAAGGACGAGAACAAGCTCGACGAGGTGCAGCGCGTTTGCAGCCTTGGCATCAACCTGTTTCGCGCCCTTATGATCTACCTAAAGCCAGTAGTGCCGCAGCTTGCTGCGCGCTCTGAGGCCTTCTTGAATCAGGGCGAGCTCGGCTGGACCCAGGCGCCTGACTATCTGGCTAATGTAAAAATCGCCAAATTCAAACCGCTGCTTACCCGACTTGAAGACAGCGCGGTAGAGAAAATGGTCGCCGCGGCAGAGGCGGAGGCTGGCAGATCAGATCCAGCAGCCAGTGCGGCTATCGGCAATGATGGGGCCGACGCCGAATCAACAACCATCGACTTTGAGAGCTTTGCAGCCGTCGACTTGCGGGTCGCTAAAATCATCAAGGCAGAAGCTGTGGAAGGCGCAGACAAGCTGTTGCGGCTTACCCTGGATGTTGGCGACACAACCCGCAATGTGTTCTCGGGCATCAAGTCGGCTTACACACCAGACCAGCTTGAAGGCAAACTCACCGTGCTGGTGGCAAATCTTGCCCCGCGAAAAATGCGTTTCGGCGTCTCGGAAGGCATGGTACTGGCCGCCGGCGACGGCAAAGAGATCTTCTTGTTAAGCCCCGATTCTGGAGCGCAGCCCGGCATGCGGGTTACCTGAGTCGCAATGGCTGAGCTGCTCCTGCTGTTGTTGAGCGCGGCTCTGTTCAACAACTTTGTGCTGGCGCAATTTTTGTTAAGCCAAGAGATTACGGGCAAAGATCAAGTCCTAAATCGGCTAAATTCTCAGATCGACGAACTCACCTCTCTGTTAGCACTTGAGCAAGCGAACAAGCAGGATTTACAAGATTCCATCGCTAATCTTGAAGCTTCTTTAAGTAGTTCCGAAGCGGAGCAATCCCGCCTGCAAGACTTATTGGCCACAAACAATACCGGTGATGATAGTGAGGTTCGTGTGGGTGAACTTACAACGCAGATTGATGAAGAAAAACAAATCAGCCAGCGTGCGCTTAGTCAGGTCGAATTACTAAACCAGCAAATCTCGGCGCTTCGCCGTCAAATTGCAGCGCTTGAAGATGCGCTTGATGCGTCTGAAAATCGTGACCGCGAAAGTCAAACGCAGATTGCTGATTTAGGCAAACGCCTCAATGTGGCACTTGCACAACGCGTGCAGCAACTTAACAGATATCGTTCAGATTTCTTTGGTCGATTGCGTGAGATTTTGGGTGGACGCTCAGATATTCGTATTGTGGGTGACCGTTTTGTTTTTCCATCTGAAGTTTTATTCTCATCTGGCCAAGCTGATATGAGTGAAGGTGGTAAGACGGAAATGCTCAAAGTTGCAACTGCCCTTATTCAAATTGGCTCTGAAATTCCTGACGATATTAACTGGGTTTTACGCATTGATGGACACACGGATAATATCCCGCTCTCTGGCAATGGTAGGCTACGTGACAACTGGGAACTATCTTCTAGCCGTGCAACATCTGTGGTGCGGTTTTTAATCGAAGAGGGTATTCCGGCTAATAGGTTATTGGCGGCAGGGTTTGGCGAATATCAACCGCTTGAAGACGCAGACACCGATGAAGCACGAGCTAAGAACCGTCGTATTGAGCTAAAATTAACGGAGAGATAATGGTCGAGGTTGCCGACGTAATCATCGTAGGTGGTGGTCTTGCGGGTCTAGTTGCTGCACACGAGCTCACAGCGCGTGGCAAAAAGGTTTTCATTCTCGATCAAGAAGGTGAAAATTCACTGGGCGGACAGGCCTTCTGGTCGCTTGGCGGCTTATGCATGATCGATACGCCCGAACAACGGCGTATGCGGATCAAGGATAGCTCAGAACTTGCCTATCAAGACTGGATGGGATCTGCACAATTTGACCGTGAAGAAGATTACTGGCCAATAAAGTGGGCAGAAAAATATTTGGAATTTGCGGGCGGTGACATGCGCGCCTGGCTTTATGGCT
>CAYZLR010000273.1:0-2000 GCA_964479275.1 uncultured Caulobacterales bacterium | reverse complement strand
CCACTCAGAAAAAATCAAACACTACGCGCCGAATACTTGAGCATGAAATCCAGATTAACGGCAAGGCTGGCACGCTGGGTGAACTGTGCGTCGAGGAATTTACTCAGCCATTTATCTACCAGGTTCGTGAAAAGCGTTTAAAGGAGTACCAGAGCAAAGGCCGTGACGGTCGATCACACTGCAACCGGGAAATATCGTATCTGTCGGCCGTGGTTACATGGGCGCGCAAGATGTTCGAGGAAGTGACAGAGAACCCATTCAGAGGCATTGAAGGACTGCAGGAAAACGAGGCAGACCGATACGTCACCGATCATGAATACTGGACTCAATACGATATCGCGCACGAAGTGGCGGACTATTTGCCGATTGTGTTTGAGATGGTCTATCTATTGGCTCAGAGAGGCATTGAGGCGACCGACATCGAGCTTACCGACATATCCGATGGCCTTATAAGGGTTCGACGTCGTAAGGGCAGCAAAACAACGGACATACGCATAGAACCACGGCATCAAGCGTTCATTGATGCGTGTATGGCTCTGCATAAGAAGCGCCCGGTTAGTGGTGTTTATTTATTGCCGGGCATCAATGGCGAAAAGATGAACAAATCGACCATTGATGACGCCATGCAGCGATTAAAGCGCCTGATGGCCGGCCGCAATCTGAAAACAAAGATAACTAGAACAGAAAAGCAAGACACGGCCGAGTCTCATTTGTTCTGGACGCTTCACATGCTCAAAGCTAAAGGCATAACCGATTCACCTGACAGGGCGATTGGCGGTCATAAAACTCCGGCCATGATTGACAGATACACGCGTGATACTGGTGTTTTTGATGGCCCTGTTCAGGGTAAAGTGATAAAGATCAAATAGTTGTCAATACAGAGGCGGGAAATGAATATAAACAAGTGGCAGTTTGTGTCAGGCATCAATCAGATTGAGGCTCAGAAATCGGCGATAATCGCGAAAAACACCCCAGAATTAGACAAGAAATACAAAGCCCTTTATGAGCTGGAAAAATCCCGTTCACGGCTTATGTCTGATTTTATACAGTCGGCAAGTGGCATTCATACATCAGAGCCTCAATCTGATTTTTTGGGATTTTTAAGGCCTGCTCTGTGTGGCTCAATGCTTACGTTGGCGCTGCTTGGGTTTGGCTTTCTGATTGGCGCAAACCTGTAATTGCCCACCTATTCCCCTAAACGCTCCCCTAGATTAAAGGGGCCGACCCATGTCGACTGCTTTTAACTTTTTGATTTCATTGGTGCCCGGGGCCGGACTTGAACCGGCACGGTATTGCTACCGAGGGATTTTAAGTCCCTTGCAGATGCTTAAGCAGTGCCTATTGCAGCTCTATTCGTTCCCCTAAAATTCCTATAATAAGCCCTACTCTGCCGCGCTTTCAGGGGTTCGTTCCCCTAATTGCTACTTTTAGGGCCCCTTCATTTTCAATTCATGCTCACGTTGACACTCTCGGTCATAGTGCCAAATCCACGCCGTGATAATAATTGCGCCAGATAAATAAAACATCAAGACGGCTCCCCAATGATAGTTATCCATGGCGGCAATTCGCTTGGTACGTTAGTGCAGCCCTTTAATATTATTTGATCTGCAATTGGGTGAGGCTCCCATTTATCATATTCAATGCCTAGCCGATCAATCACAGCGCTTGGACGTTCTGTGTTGCCGTGCACCATATGTGCATCCATCAAGCTGTATCTAATATCGACCTTCGACATGCTGCAACTACTCCGTTACTTGATTATTTTAACGCCTAGATAGTACGCCCTCGCCGCTACCTGTTTTTCTGTTTTCCCTTCCATATGCTCAGCACATAACTTTCCGTATCTCGGGAATCGCTCACGGATTATCTGATCTTCTTTTTCAGTGAATATGCTATCCATACCTGGATTTAAACCGCGATATCTTGACCTTATTTTTAACCGCTTAGCTCTGTTCCTGCATGAATCAGCAGATCTGCCTGGATACCTCTTCCTGAATAAC
>CAYZLR010000272.1:0-2017 GCA_964479275.1 uncultured Caulobacterales bacterium | reverse complement strand
TTTCCAGCCTTGCGCTCATTCCGTTCGATATTGGTGCTGATCCGTCTTCCGGTATTGCGGGCGCGAGTGCTCTTAGGACAGCACCGATGCGCGGGTTTTCCTGATTCAAGATGGCGGAGGCGACGCCGACAAAGAGTTCGCGGGCGCCTGGCAGGAAGGTTTTGTCGAGATTCCCTGTCGGAACCAGCAGGTGGTCAGCGATGCGTTGTAGTTCGGTGTACTGGCGAGCCTTGTCCTTCATGGATGCGACAGCCTCAAGCGGGTTGAAGCGATGGGTTTGGCCATCTTCAGCCAGAGGCGAGAAGACAAAGACATCATCGCGCATGGCTTTACGCCGCGCTGCGGTCTTCTCGTAGTTTTCACCCTTCACGTCGAGTACGACGACTGAACCCGGCCAAGTTAGCAAGGTCGGGATGACAACACCAACGCCCTTGCCGCCGCCTGGCGGTGCAACAAGCAAGGTGTTGCAGTATTTGTCGCGGGTGCTGCGGATGAACGGGGCAATGCCGCGTGGCCCTCCTAGCTTGCCGAGGATGACGCCAGCTGGATCGAGCAGACCGGCCTTTGCGATTTCGTGCCGCTTGGCCCAGCGGGCGTCGCCGTGGGGCTCCCCCGGAGGAGCCTGAGATGCGATGTAAAGACATCCAATGAGAACCGCGCCGCCCGCTGCCGCACCCCATTTCAGAGCATTGTCAAAGACACCCGGGTTTACGAGCTTCCAAGATTCTGGTGGCAGGAACCACAGCCAGGGCATGACAGAATCGAGCGGTTGCCTGAAGGCCACCGCGACCCAGACATTGATTACGAAGAGAAACGCTGCAAGCCCCAGCACAAGGCTGAAGCCGACAAGCAAGCGGGAGGGGATATGATAGTTCATAATTTGTTCTTTTTGCTAGAGGTCAAAACCGTCGTCGATGTCTTGTGAGCGATCGATGTCGCGACCGCGCTCAGCTTTCGCCGGGTCTTTCAGAAGGGCGCGTTCCTGCTCTTCGATCGTCCGCATGAACTCCTCGTGGGAGGGTTTTGCGGTTGGATCGATCTCAGCCGATTTGCCGGGTTCCGTGGTTCGCGGCGAGTCGCGTTCGTCGTCTTTTGGCGGCACGTCCTCGTCCGGTGCACGAAGCCGCTCATTGTCTTTTTGATCATCGCGCTCAACGACAACGAGCTGGTCATCGCGATCTTGCTCGATCAGCGCATCGCGTTCTGGCTGCGGTTCGTCTCGTTCAAGACTGATCTCAGCATCGCGCGTGCGCTCGAACATTGGGTCCTTCGGCGCATAGACCTCCGTGGCATCAAGGGAGACACCGCGCGAGATCGCCCGCGTTGCCGCGCGGTATGTGCCGCTGGCGTAACCGTGCAGATCGACAACTTCGAACTCGGCGGCGGACCAGGACAGATCGCCGACGCGCATGCGTTCCTTGATCTCCTGTTCATGCCAGAACGTGCGAGTTTCCTGCGTGGCCTCCAGGCCGCCCTTGATCCGCGCCAAAGCACGCTCGCCGTTCATACCCCGCGCCGTGTATGCTTCGATCACCCGACTATCCGCGTCACCAAGCGTATGAGATGGCTTGGGACGCGCGGATTCCGGACCCAGATCGTTGTCATAGGCATCGTCGTCCAGCTCGTAGGGCGCGCGTTCGCGCTCCTGATCCGCGCCAAGACGGCTGTCGATTACCGTGCCGAGGCCGTCATGCGGTTCGATTTGGTCGATTGCAGCCGCGAACTCAGGCACATAGGGCGCGTAAAGCTCGCGAATGCGGCCAGTCTCGATCTCCAGCTTTGCGCGCTGGGTCTCGTCATTGAGCTGAGGCGCGATCTCTTCAGCCTCTCGCACTGCGTTGCGCATTGTCTCTGCCAGATCGTCCACGCTCATGGCGCTGAGCGTGTCCAGCGTGGTGCGATCGCCGTCAATTGTTTGGGGTTCCATTGGGTGTAGGTCCTTTCCGTGTTCAAGCGCCATTGCCGCACCGTCGAGGGCGGCGATGAAGCGCTGTTGCTGTTGTTGGTGGTCGGTATC
>CAYZLR010000271.1:0-2023 GCA_964479275.1 uncultured Caulobacterales bacterium | reverse complement strand
TTCTTCTTGTGACCAAACTATAGATGCTGGAGTAGGTAGCACTTTAACTTGTTCTTCTCCAACCACTATTTTATTTGGAATATCCTCAGAGCCAGGTACTTATCTATGGACTGGACCAAATATGTTTACTGCTAACACGTTAAGTACAACTGTAAATACAACAGGTTGGTATTACTTAACTGGAAGTTATCCTAATAACTGTTCAACTCTTGATAGTGTTTTTGTAGATGTTGATAACAATCTACCTACGGCAAGTGCAGGACCTGACCAAACTTTAAATTGTGATATCTCTCTAGTTTCATTAGATGCTTCTTTAAGTAGTCAAGGCAATAATATTTTATTAGAATGGATATATGCAAATGAAGTGATAGATTCAAACGCAACGATTTTGACGACACCACTCGCTGGTATTTATACGGTACAAATTACGGATACTTTAACTGGATGTGTTGCCACAGATGAAGTCATTGTTTTGGAAGATACAGATTTGCCATCTGCAATTATTTATGCAGATCCAGATAGTATTTTAGATTGTACAATTACTTCACTTACCCTTTCTTCGGATAATGAACCAGATGTGGTTTATAGTTGGAATACTGTAATTAGTCAGCAAATAATTATTGTCGAACCAGGTCCTGTGAATCTTATTGCCATTGATACAATTTCAGGATGTGAAAATACCAATCAAATTGTTATCAATGATTTTCTAGATTATCCATTGATTGATTTGGACTCTCCTGATACTATCAGTTGCTATGAACCTTCTATTACAATTGATGGAACGGGGTCACAAACAGGACCGAATATAGTTTACAATTGGTTGGATCAAAACAATAACTTGATACCAAATCAAAATGGAAATACATTGTTAGTTGATGCTGGAGGATGGTATTATTTACAATTAACAGATGAGGTTAATGGTTGTGAAAATATAGATTCCGTTTTTGTAGAAAGTATATTGACTGTTCCGCTTTCGCAAGGGATGCAAGATATATCACTATTCTGTGGAGAAACATCTACCACGCTTGATCCAAGTATTATAGGATCACCTGCTGATTTATTAATTAATTGGAGTACGTCTAATGGAAATATAGTTTCAGGTTCCACAAGTTTAAATCCTTTAGTCGATGCTTCAGGAAATTATATCGTCACCATTCAAGATGCGACAAGTGGATGTATTACCATAGACAGTGTCGAAGTAATAATTAACTCTGATGTCCCAGAATTTGTAATTGCAAATGTATTACCCGAAGAATGTGATGGAGACGAAGATGGTCAAATAATTATTTCTAGTGTATCGGGAGGAACACCAAATTATTCATTTTCAATAAATGGTCAAAACACTAATTCAACTGGACAATTTTCCAATCTTCCATCAGGTCTATATAACATTGAAATTACTGATGCCAATGGATGTCAAATGGATACCGTGTTTACCATAAATCCAGGGATTAATCTTGAACTTGATTTGCCGAGTATTCTTCAATTAGTAGAAGGGCAAGGCGGTTTAATTCAAGCATTGACCAATGTTTCAGTGGATGATTTATCTACGATTCAATGGAATCCTACGGGAATTCTTTCTTGTGATACTTGTTTGACCACTACGATTCAAAGTACTGGAGATGCAACCTTTCAACTGACCATTATTCATAATAATGGATGTATCGCAACTGCTGTCATCAATATTATTGTGATTCCAGAAACAAAGGTTTTTATACCTAATGCCTTTTCTCCGAATGGGGATGGAATGAATGATTATTTTACATTATTTGCTAATGATCAAGTGGTAGAGATTCTTGAACTTTCCATTTTTGATAGATGGGGAGAACATGTTTTCCAACAATACAATTTCGAACCTAATGTTCCAGTTATTGGCTGGGATGGTAGATTTAGAGGAAAAGAAATGAATCCACAAGTATTGGTTTATTTCTTTGAGGTACAATTAGCTAATGGGGATATTAAAGTGTTTTCAGGTGATATTACCATTATGAAATAAGTTTAAATGAATTTTAGGTAATCTAAT
>CAYZLR010000270.1:0-2040 GCA_964479275.1 uncultured Caulobacterales bacterium | reverse complement strand
ACTTTATTTCAATATTAAAAAACAGGAATTATCATTGACAATTATTTCATTTAACGATGAAGGTTCACGGCGAATAACATCTATCCAAATGATTGAAAGTTGGGGAATGATATGCTGAAAACCTTGCCCTTTCCAACAGAACGACCAACAAGCTATGTCAAATATAGTCATGAGCCTGAATTTTCGGCCAGCCGCCATCTAGAATTAGGTCAGCCCTTTAAGACCACATCATTAGATAATCTTGGGTATTCGGGCGACCAAATTGCTGATTGTCCATCTAATTTTGGCGTGAGTTCTGCCTTCAAAATTTTATCCGATGAAGGCCTAAGCATCATGCGCGATATTTGCCTCAAAATGTATGATAATCGTAATGCGAGCATAGGAACGGGGGCAAACCGTTTAGGATCATATTGCCGTGGAGCGGGCTATCGTTCCCAATTTATTCGAGATTTTTGTGACAGCCCTGAGCTCTCCGAACATTTGTCCAAAATCGCAGATGTTAATCTCGCAAGACATTCCGTCCCCGCGGTCGCCTGCGGTGTAAATTATGCTCCCGAAGATATCCGTAATGCCGTGGATACATGGCACACAGATTCTGTTGCCTTTGATATTGTCATGATGCTCTCTGACCCGTCCCAATTTCAAGGCGGGGAATTCCAATATTTTCACGGTACAAAAGAAGAAGGGCAATCACTTCTCGGAATATCAGGAGAAGAAGGAAAAGACGCAGAACTCCCGCCTGATCGCGTAATAACTGTTCCAGTTCCAGCGGCAGGATATGGGTTTTTACAGCAAGGCAATATGATTTTTCATCGAGCGTGCCGCCTGCTTAAAAAAGCCGAACGCATGACCATGATACCCTCATTTGTAGTTACGCCGGACACAGCAAATGATGCCACGAATTCCGTCAATATGTCAGGATGGGATGACCCCTGTATCAAAGCAGAATTAACGCGCCATGAGGTGTGGCGCGCTTCAGCTCGCCTCAACCAACTCATTGAAACTATTAGTCTTTATGACGACGATGCAAAACTGGCACAGGATATTGATAAAGCCCTAGGGCCTTTGGTATCCTTCCGTGAAACATTAAATAAATGAGTGAACACATGAAAGACTGTCCGGTTCTCGTAACAGGCGCCGCTGGCTGTATAGGCGCTTGGGCTGTAAAGCTACTGACGGAGATGGAAGCACGTCCCGTTATATTCGATTTAACAGAAAACAAATCTCGATTAAATTTAGCTATGGAAGGTGCTAATAAAGTACCGTGGGAAATAGGCGATATTACAGATTTTGATCGGCTTTCGGCTGTTATTCAAAAACATAACATTCAAGCCATTATTCACCTTGCGGCTCTGCAAGTGCCGTTCTGTAAAGCTGATCCTGTTGGGAGTACACAAGTCAATGTTATGGGCAGTATCAATGTCTTGGAGGCGACCCGCCAAGCGGGCATAAAACGGCTGAGCTACGCTAGCTCTGTTGCCGCCCCAGCCATGGGAAATAATGATTACCTTGCCACGCTTTACGGCGCTCATAAAATTTGCGGCGAACAAATGGCAAGCGTTTATTGGCAAGATTGGCAAGTTCCAAGCATAGGCATTCGCCCCGGAATTATATATGGGCCCGGACGGGATCAAGGCATGAGCGCGGCTCCAAGCATAGCCATGCTCGCAGCCCTTGAAGGCAAACCTTATACAGTGCCGTTCAGTGGCCCTCTTACATTTTGTCATGTCGAAGATGCGGCGCTAAGGTTTGTCACCGCCATATCAAAAGACCAAACAGGGGCCTCAGTCTTTGAAATGAACGGTACACCTGCAGATACAGCTGAGATCATTAAAATTATAAAGACTAAAACGGGCGTGAATGCTGAGCTTGGTTTTTCTGGCGGGGCAATGCCATTTCCGGCTGAAAAAGATGATGGCGGCCTCGATAAATTACTCGGCATTGCCCCCTACCGGTCATTAGAAAATGGTATTACCCATACGCTTATGTCCAGCCCCTTTTTTATGTACCATTTTGATGTAAGGTTTCAGGTATAGGTGG
>CAYZLR010000269.1:0-2045 GCA_964479275.1 uncultured Caulobacterales bacterium | reverse complement strand
GGCAAGGAAATCGAAATCTGGTCTCTACCAAACCACGAGGTTGGCTCTTTCTTAGGAGCCATCGCTGCTCCGTTGGGGCTCGTCAACGTAGAAACTATCGATAAGCAATGGGTGGCCAGCTTTATATGCGAATCCTATGGCATAGACGACGCAAGCGAGATAAGCGAATTTGTTTCATGGCGTAACTACCAAAATACGAAAAAATCCTAATAGGTACTGTTATGCGGGATAAGTAGATTTTCGTTATCAAAGAGTTGTTACTTCGATTTTATTTATGTACTCATATCTGTTTTTTGCTCTAGGGCTGCGAAAATTGATCACAACTCACTTTATTCATTATCCTCGAACGTCCCAGTGAGATTAGCGTCGTACACTTTAAGAGATCGGACATCAATACATAATGATTGTTTCCTTCGTCCTCGTCTGGTACCGAGATCATGTAAAAGCCAGAGCCCTTTTCGAAAATCGATACGTCGTCTTTAGCGACGCCCGCTCAGCTTTTGGTCAAAATTACCGGGGCACCTAATCTTGAATGTACTAGTCTAGTTGGATTTATAAGATGTTCCATCCTTCTGAGTTTTAACATGTGCGATGAGTGCCAATGGTAAGGAAATGATGAGTGGTAAAACAGTAGTCAACATTAAAAAGAAGGTGTTTTTGAGTTTTGAATCTTCAATTTATGTAGTGCGTCATCAAAAACGTCATTTTCCGACCAAAAGGGGCGATTTTAAAAAAAATAAGATTCTTTATGTATTTTTTGATACCAGCCGGATCGTGATTCTAACCATCCACCTATGGATGTCGCTAGTGTATCCGGGCCACACATATAGGTTTCTCGGTCAAGCAAATCGTCTATGCCTTCAAGGTCAGATGCGTCGACCCTCTTTATGTGCACGGTGAAGTCGGCATTCGGGAATTCGTGATTTAACCGCTTGTTAATTCTCTCACTATTCTGCTGTTCGTTACTGTCACTTTGAAAGGCAACAACCTTTAGAGATATGTAATTGGGTAAACTTTCGATGCGACTCAGAAAATGGCGCAACAAGGCCAAATCATCTTCTCGCCCAGCAAACACAAGGAAAACATCGGTTGGGGTGGGTTTTTTAGATAGATAGCTTGCTCTACTAACGTTTAGCAAACCATCCCACATCGACATAAACGGTGTGATTCCGACGCCCCCGGCAAACCAAAGCATTTTTTTAGGGATAGATGGTGATGATTCTTTTCCCGAAAAGTTAAAACAGCTAAATTGCCCGCCAGTTCCCTTTAACATAATTTCCGTTTCGCCATTAGCTAATAACTCAGAAGCTTTTGAGTGTAAGAAGCTCGAAATAAGCCCGTCATTTTTATGCTTAACGGTAATATCCAAGTGGTCAATAGACTTGAATTTGCCGTTTTGAATATCGAATTCAGGTGCCGATGAAATAGTCCAGGTTCTAATGTAGTCTTCGTTGACCGCCTGCGGACTAACGTCATCCATATGGCGATATCCAGTGTCTAATAGCGCTGAAAAATCGAACACAGCAAAGCCGCCCGGCACTGGAGCCTCAATAGATTTAGGTACTTTAAACCGAAACGTGCTGACATTGGTGTTGATTTTTTTGACCGAAGTCAACGCCACGCGATGAGCGTCACCTTCTAGAGAGACATCATTATTAGCATGCCCTAAGACATCAAATTCCCGACTCAAGTACCGCACAGGTGGATTATAGGGAGAAAATTTTTCGTCGGATAATAGAGTTAGATTTAGTACATTTCTAATTAAAACCGATCCAGTGACTTGAATACGCGTTAGTAAACTCACTCGTGGCATCAACTTTTCAGCGTCAGCGTCATACAGGTTTTCGGCTACCCCAGTTATATACAGCATGTCTCCTGTGATGAAATCAGGAAATGCCAATCCCACAAGTTGGCTACTTTCCACATTCCCAAGAGACTGATAAAAACGATTACCCGAAAAATCAGGAACAACCAAATAGGTAGTCGCGTTCTCTTGATAGGTGCGTACAAAACCCTTCGCGCCGCCTCTGTGATTTAAGCCCATA
>CAYZLR010000268.1:0-2047 GCA_964479275.1 uncultured Caulobacterales bacterium | reverse complement strand
AATCAGTGAATCACGATTTGCCCTAAATTTGGAGACTTTTTCAGCAGCCTGTTAAGTCGTTCTTTTTTCGCATTTATTGCAGTTCAACCGGTTCCCTCTATACGCAAATAACTTACCAAAGTAGCATCAGCTAAAACGGTGTTACTAACTAAAAGGCATAAAAAATCCGCCTGATATCTAGATAGATCGAGACAGGCGGATTTTTTATTATGTATTTGGGGGCCAAGCTATTGTCTGGCGCCCATTTAAAAAGGTTAGGCTTCTAACGCGTCATCATCTTCTTTAGCTGATGGATCTCCCACCAATAATTCTTCAGCCACCAACCCAGCGTTTGCCCGAATGGTCATTTCGATTTCATCAGCAACTTCAGGATTATCTCGCAGGAATTTTTTCGCATTTTCGCGGCCCTGGCCGAGACGTTCGCCTTTATATGAGAACCAAGAGCCAGACTTCTCAACTACATCAGCCTTGACACCCAAATCGATTAATTCCCCGGTTTTAGAAATGCCCTCGCCATACATAATGTCAAACTCCACCTGCTTGAAGGGGGGGGCAACTTTGTTTTTTACAACCTTTACGCGGGTCTGGTTACCAACGACTTCATCCTGACTCTTGATCGCTCCAATACGGCGAATATCAAGACGTACAGATGAATAAAATTTAAGTGCATTCCCTCCAGTCGTGGTCTCCGGTGACCCAAACATAACACCGATCTTCATTCTGATCTGATTAATAAATAAGACCATGCAATTTGATTTGGAAATAGAGCCCGTCAATTTACGCAGCGCCTGGCTCATTAACCGCGCTTGCAAGCCAGGGAGGCTATCGCCCATGTCCCCTTCTAATTCAGCGCGCGGTGTTAACGCGGCAACACTATCCACGATTAGAAAATCCACTGCCCCTGAGCGCACGAGTGTATCGGTAATTTCCAGAGCCTGCTCTCCCGTATCGGGTTGCGAGATCAGCAAGTCATCAAGATTAACCCCTAATTTCTGGGCATAAACCGGGTCTAACGCATGCTCTGCATCGATAAACGCTGCAACGCCGCCGCTTTTTTGCACCTCAGCTGCACATTGTAGCGCAAGGGTCGTCTTACCCGAGCTTTCCGGGCCATAAACCTCGATCACACGCCCTTTTGGCAACCCTCCAATACCAAGGGCGATATCGAGGCCAAGGGAACCGGTTGAGTATGCCTCAATATCCATCACATCGCGATCCCCAAGGCGCATCAATGAGCCTTTACCAAACGCTTTATCAATTTGAGAAATTGCTGCCTCAAGGGCTTTTGATTTATCCACGTCTTTTTCCTCTACCAAGCGTAAGTTCTGCCTTGCCATTGCCGTTTCTCCGTTGTTGTACCGTGTTTGCGATCCTGTCAATTGTGAAGAATTATGTACACTTTATGTTCTCTTTTGGCAAGATGTTTTAAGTTATTGAAATATATCGTTTTATAGGAAATGTTCCGAAAATGTTCTAAAAATTTTCAGATAATTTATAAGAATGTTACTGGTCAGAAACGTTCGTGATTCTAATCCTGTGATGACTTGATTGTTGCTATGATAAACTGATAATTTTCATAATCAGCAAAACAGCAGCAAATGATGTATGGCGCGTGCAGCTTATTTGATGGGGCAGATAGGCCGATTCTATTTTTGACGCGCCGTCTTTCGCTTGTCGACAGGATTTGCCAATAACCCCTAACGATTTGAAAACCCTATGTGGGGTGGCATTGAGAATGCTGATACTGACTAGGCTCATGCCCAATTGAAGCCGATAGCTGACAAGAGCGGTGATGATAATTGCGGCCATAACGAAATCTACTCGTAGGTCATACCGAGTTGGGGTGCGTTGCCAGTCTTTCAGTCGGTCGAACATATTTTCGACTTTATGGCACTTTTTATTTCTGGCTTTGTTGCATGAAGCTGGCGCTTTTCATGTCTTGCGCGGGCAAACACACACTGAGATGTTTTTCGTCATGAGCGTTGAAAGCTTATAAGAGTCCGATTCAAAACTAATATTTAGCCAGTCGTCTTGAGATCATACGGAT
>CAYZLR010000267.1:0-2047 GCA_964479275.1 uncultured Caulobacterales bacterium | reverse complement strand
TTTGAGGCGATTATAGGACGCTTACTTCAACTCTTTTCAAAGTGACTAAAAAATCGATTTCGGACCCAGCGATGGGCTTTGTCGCTGGTTCGAGACGCATGCCACGCAATAAAGCTTTGTAATGGTCCGATTTCAAATGGAAGACCCCGGGTTTTTCCGCGCGGATATAAATTTGTAAACCGTTCTGGTAAGACACAAACTGAATTCGTTATGAGCGCAAGGTCAGCAGCCAGGCTAAAACTCCAGCTGCGATGGGAAATATTACGAACGAGGCTATGTTTTTTCAGGATTTGATCAACTATGCTTTCGCCTGCTCCTTGGGGCGACACGAGAACATGTTGGGCATTTACAAAGTCAGAAATAGTCATCGTCTTTTTCTGCATTAACGCATGCTCTGCGTCGGCGAACAACACAAACCGATCCCGCAGTAACGGCTTGATGACCATGTCCTGTAGAGTCGCTGATTTCGGCATGTTCGGTTGTGCGGCATATGGGGCTAAAACGATATCAACTTCCCCAGAAGTCAGCATATTGACGACTTTATTATTAAGAGGCCGCCAGTTTGATTTCAGATTGGGTGCATGCGAAGTGACGCTTTGTTGCCAAGCCTCAGCCCCAAGCGCAGCAAGATAGTCATTGGATGCGATCGTGTTACGGTGTGTTGAATTGTAAGGATCAAAAATATCCTCCGTTCGGGTAACCTCACGTAACTTAAGAATAGCCGAAGCGAGGCCGGGCTGCATATCTTGGGCAAATTTGGACAATGTGTATGTTCGTCCTGAACGAACCAGAAGTTCGTCGCCAAACGTTTGTCTTAACTTTTGCAAACTTCGGCTTGCGGCAGACTGTGTGACCCCCATACGCTTGCCTGCGCGTGTAACGCTTTGTTCTTTCAACAACCAGTCAAGTAAGAGAAGCTGGTTTAAATCAATCTGCTCAAGTTCGCGCATGCATACCTATTTGTTATAGCGTAGATGATTGACATGCATTTTACGCATACTCTCCTGTGGTGCAAGAAGATTTAAACTGATCTGGAGCAAATAATGCAAAATCTTTCATGGTGGTTGATCGCCCCCACATTTCTAATCGTTAGCTTATTACTTGTGGGCTGCGCTATGTTAAAACCCATCGGCGAAATCTCATTAGTTGAACTAAATGATGAACGAGGTAAGCCCACAACCGAAATAAGGCAAGCCGCTAGGGTCGAGGTTACGGCTTATGTGACGGGTTGGGTCAAAGCCCCAGCGAATATTCTGATAGATCAATCAAACCCCCGCACCCCACCGGAGTTAAGGGAGCCACAATGGGTTCCTTCGCTCGCTTTTGCTGTCAAGCATCCCCGGCGCGGCGTCGCTATTCTTGATACTGGGCTTCGTGCAGGGGCATGTGATTATGGCCTTCGCCCTGTCTATTGGGTGCCATGCCGCAATGAACCGGGTATTGATCTGGTATCACAACTCAAAGCTGAAGGCATTCGTCCTGATGAGATACGTTATATAGTTCCGTCACATTTTCATGGTGATCACATTAGTGGTTTGAGCCGTCTACTTGACTATGCTGACACAACTGTGTTGGCGACAAAAGCATCAATGTCTGATGTTCGGTCAAGCATGCGTTTCATCAAGGGCATCCCGACCTCTATGGTTTCATCAGATATGCGCGTCCAACTGATTGATGATGGGTTAAAAACAAATGAGCTTGGCATTGCAATGTTTGACGTCTTTGGTGACGGATCTTTGAAACTATTTCGGACAGCTGGCCACACAAACGGTCACCTTTCAGCGATTGTACGAAGCACTGAGCGAGATATTTTGTTTACGTTCGATGCGTCACACTTAAAAGCGAACCGTGAACTTAGTATTCCGTCTGGTGCTGTTAGCTCGCCTGATGCAGCAACTGCCAGTCTTAAGATGATCCAGTCTGTTGCGGCTTCACTTGACAATACCCTCGTCATCTTTGGCCATGAACCTAGTCAATGGGCGTGCGTTAAACGAAGTACGCGTATAGATTTGAGTTTTGAAGATTGCGATGGATGAAAATATATCTA
>CAYZLR010000266.1:0-2052 GCA_964479275.1 uncultured Caulobacterales bacterium | reverse complement strand
GTCAACTTGCTTCTGCACGCATCATCATGCGTAATTTATGAGCCTAGCTCCTAGTTTTCAAAAAATTGGCCATATGCCCATTCTAACAATTAAAATGAGTGATCATTTTATCAAACCACTCATTTTTAGCAATGTGGTTCTTTGCGCCAGAAAATATTCTTAATCAAAAAAAATTGCTATGAGTTGCTATTAAAGATGGGCAAATTGTTGGGATATTTTAAGGGCGCTTGTCTATAAAGTAGCGATGACAGAATCAACATTATCGAACCCCGACACCAACAATCCCTTTGCGGCAAATACAGCCCATGTTTTGCGGGGGGATTATGATAAAATGAAGCCAGACTACACAATTGATCAACCTTACGATCAATACACAGAGGAAGAGCATGAACGCTGGCGATTTTTGTATCAGCGTCAAAGTAAGCTACTTCCCGGATACGCCGCGCAGGAATTTATTGATGGCCTGGAGGAACTCAAGGCCGGGGAGGCGATTCCGCGCCTTGATGACGCAAATAAGATATTGCAAAAAGCAACGGGTTGGCAATTGGTTACGGTGCCTGGATTGATTCCCGATGATGTATTTTTTAATCATCTAGCGAATCAAAGGTTTCCGGTCAGTTGGTGGATGAGAAAAGCTGATGAGCTTGATTATCTGGTTGAACCTGACATTTTTCATGATTTTTTTGGTCATGTACCACTCTTATCGAATCCTGTGTTTGCTGATTACATGCGCCAATATGGTGAGGGTGGACCTAAAGCTATTGAACATGGCGCAACCAAGATGCTGGCGAGACTTTACTGGTACATTGTTGAGTTCGGACTGATTAATACGAAAGAGGGTTTGCGAGCTTTTGGGGCTGGAATGCTATCATCTAAAGATGAAACCATCTATTCTCTTAAAAATCCAAAACCGAACCGGGTTCAATTTAATCTGGAGCGGATCCTAAATACAGATTATATGGTAGATGATTTCCAGAAAAGTTACTTCGTGATCGATAGTTTTGAAAACCTATTCGAGCAGAGTAATCAAGATTTTACGCCATTTTACCAAAGAGGGGCAAACAAGGATCCGATCCCGGCCGATGCCGTTCTTAAAGATGATGTGCTTATCCATGCAATCGATGGTAAGTGAAAATGATCGTTTTCTTGAGCTTGGATCATAATGGAATGAGCTTGCTCAATCTGGATTATTGATGACAAAAAAACGTTACCGCAAAATTTCTTATCAGGCTGATATATTGGGCGGAAATTATCCGATGCAGGCGTTGCACGTGCCTGCGAGAGAAGAGACAACTGGTGATCAGGAGTGGCGTGTCATTGCTATTCCGGGGACCCCGAGTCGTGATTACGTTTTCTATCGGTTTTTGCACCATGCCCCTGATAATATGGAAGTCACAATGGTCACTCGGGCGGGCTATCTTGGGGGGCATTATGGCACAGGGATATCAGACCCTGTGCTATCTTTTGACGATCAGGTCAAAGCAATCGCGCCACTCTTTCAAAAAGATGATGGAAGGCGTGCCCTCATTATGGGGGTATCATATGGTGGGGCTTTAGCGCTGAAAAGCGCACTTGATTATCCGCAATATGTTGATGGTGTGATGACAGTCGCAATGCTTGTTCATGAACCCAGAGCTTATGTTCGTGCGGGTATTAAGTTGGGCGGCGTGCCCGGTATCAATCATATTTTACCACAATATTTAAAAAATGCCCGACGAGAAGTTATTGCACGTCGTGCACAGATTACCCCGCTTTTTGATGATTTGAAAAAAATGCATCAACCGGTGACGATCATTCATGGTAACCGCGATAGTTTGGTGCCGTTATCTTCTGTTAAAGACTTAAAATCTTACTTTACAAATGAGCAAGATGTAGAATTTTCATTAGCCAAAAATGGCTCTCATTATCTCGAATGTGAACGCCCGCGCTTTCTTTATCAAGAATTAGAGAAATTGAAAAAACGAGCTTAAAGCACCTCCACTTTAAATTGAGTCGCCGAGGTGCTTTAACAGGCAGCTGAAAAACTTCAGTTTTCATGGTTTGAATAGCAGG
>CAYZLR010000265.1:0-2062 GCA_964479275.1 uncultured Caulobacterales bacterium | reverse complement strand
AGCAGGTGCAGGTGTTGTCACAGGGATCGGCAAAGGCACCATTGAAGGCGATGGCCCTATTCGCTCAACAGTCACAAATGTACGTGATGCATTTAACAATGAAGCTGCCTATGATGCCGGTGTTGCATACACAGTCACGGCTGAACAACCTGTTCTACAAGATGTACCAGAGCCGGAGCCCTTATCGCTTGATACCAATGGCCTCATTCCAGCAGTGCGCGTTGATGCACCAGACATTGCCGTTGATCAGGCGCCACCTATCAGATTAGCGCCAGATGCCGTTGATTCCTTACAGACACCTGCAGATTATGAGATTGCAGGGGATCGTGTTCATATTGCCGCTCATGGAAATCTTGATCAGATTACTCTTATCTGGAACAGTTTTGAAAATGGTTTTGTTGTTGTAGATGAAAATGACAAAAGCAAGTTCCTTAACGACCCCAAGGATGTTCAAGCTATTTTTGATATGTATGGACTTCAAAATGATACCTCAAAGATCGTTAGTGCTATTGGAGAAAATATTACTGGGCAAAACACTGGGCTTGCCTTTATGGGCCTTGCAGAATATGAGGCAAGCATTAGAGCCGACCTTGACAATAGATCAATTAGCTTAACCGTAAAAAGTACGGACAAAGACGACACAGCCATCACATTACAGGCCTTAGAGAATAATCAATTCCAAGCATCCATTAATGGTGTTGATCACGGCACCTTTGAAGGTTTTGAAGGCATTATCGCATTTCTAGAAAACTTCTTCCCCGGCATTTCAGAGCTGTTTGATAAAGGTCTTAAAAATGACCTTGAGCAAGCTGTTGATGAGGTTGCAGTAAATGATAGCGTGTCTGCCCTTGAAAATAACACTCAAACATCAGAACTTTCCCAGAACACCCAGGATGATAAAAACAGACGCGCAGTCATCCAGGAAACAAATGAAGATGTTTACATATATAAATCCGGTTATATTTTAAATGCCTCTGCAACTATGCAGGTCTCTATTTCTTCACCTGAAGATGCTGCAAAAGTCGCCACTGTTTCATATAAAGGAGAGCAATATCTCATTCAAAATGAAAGCAATATGCAAGAATTTATCGAAACTTTCCAAAATGATCGATACACTAAAGACATAGCTTACGAACTTGCTGAAGATCTAGGATACAACCAGTTTAAAACAAAAGATTTAACCCCAACATCCAAAGATCTTTTATACAGTAGAACGATTACAAATCATTCAACTGACGATAGCTTAGCATTTGTAACATTAGGTCAAGCGGGCAATAACGGACTAAGCATTGAATCTGAAGGACGTATACAATCTGGCACAACACTCACATATCAGATCGATGATTTCTTTAGTGAAGCACATCAACTATCTGTACTTTATACCGATACTGCCGCAGTCATAGAACATGGCGAAGAAACGATTGAAATTAAAAATGAAACCGATCTAGAGGCTTTCCGCACGCAACTTGCTGAAGAACTTGATAGTACACAAGCAGCTAACGGCTTTTATAAAGCTATTTCTAAAGGGCTTGGTTATAACGATGAAAAGTTTCTTGAATTAGATACAATCGTTACAGGACATTCTTATGCGATGTCTGTTGATGATATTTTAGCACAAAATCAAAATTTTGCACTGGCACAAAGCGTCATTCAACCTCAAGAGAACAAAACAGTTGCAAACGTAGATCAGGCGCCGCAGGACATAAAGCATGAAACACCAGATGTATTTGATGGTGCATTTATGTATGACCCTTATGGGAATACCTTAAATTTCTACCACGAAGGTCAGCCCGACCCGTCTATTACACAGCTTTCAGAAGACGGGACAACTCTTAAACACACTCAATATGATGGCACTGTTACGACATCAACTGATTCAGATGCAATCAGCCACTTTAATGACACAGTTGCATATATGAAGTCTTTACCCCCTGGCTCAACGATTACTCAAGATGAACTCAGTCAAGGTGTTGCTGACACCCAAGAGCGACCAGACAATCCACAAAATGCTGATCGTACAATAGCAGACAACTTTATGACGCCCGGAATGTCGTAATGCGTG
>CAYZLR010000264.1:0-2068 GCA_964479275.1 uncultured Caulobacterales bacterium | reverse complement strand
GAAACGACTCAAACATCGCTTGATTTTGGGATTGACTTACGCGGCAGGGCTACGCCTTTTCGAGTTGGCGGCGGTGGAAATAGCCGATATAGATTTTGAACGAAAGACGGTATTTGTCCGCCGAGGCAAAAACGGTAAAAGTCGCTACATTCCGTTGGAAGAGCATATTTTACGAGGTATTCGAAGCTATATCGATGCGGCATGTCCTAAAAAATACTTGTTCAACGGACGCGCTGCCGGGGATCCGATGTCCGCTCGCGGCATCCAATTTATCGTTCGACAGACGGTTGAGAAATCGGAATTACTCAAAAAAATCTCGTTGCATACGCTGCGTCATTCCTACGCCACTCATTTTTTGGAAGACACCGGAGACCTGTTTTCATTGAAAGAAAATTTGGGTCATTCGCGGATTGAAACAACGCTGATTTATGTACATATCGTCGGTTCGTTGCCTCGAACGGGGGCGTATTCACCGTTGAGTCGAGTTTTTGCGGAAGCGAATAAAAACAATAAAAACGCGTGAGGTGGGCGCATAGCGTCGGTGAAATCATCAGAGAAAATTGGGAGAAAATACGACGGACAAGGAGTTTTAATTCTTTTGAAAAACGACATTTGAATCATCTTCGACTTTGTCGCACGGCGGCTTTGGGCGGACATGTTGACGGTTGTGACTTATGTGGCAATTGGCGGATTTCTTACAATTCTTGTCGCAATCGGCATTGCCCGACTTGTCAGGGCATTAAGCGAGAGCAGTGGGTTTTGCGTCGAGAAGAAACGCTGCTCAAGGTACCTTATTTTCATGTGGTTTTCACGTTGCCTTCGGAGTTAAACGGGCTTTGCCGAGCGCATCCGAAACTGCTTTATAATCTACTTTTCAAATGTTCGGACGCGACGATAAAAGCCTTTTCGAAAGACCCGAAATATCTCGGCGCGAAGTCGGGTATGACGGCGGTTTTGCATACTTGGGGTCAGAATTTGACGCTGCATCCTCATTTGCACTGCATCATTCCGGGCGGCGGCATTACGAAGTCGGGGCAGTGGAAAACGACCCGTTCGAAAGGCAAATATTTGTTTCCCCGCAATGCGCTGCGACAGGTTTTCAAAGGCAAATTTATGTCAGAATTGAAAGCAGCGGCGAAGCGCGGAGAGATAAAATTGCCGGTCGCTTTGCGCGAAAAGTTGTATCGAAAAAAATGGGTGGTGTATGCCAAACGTCCCTTTCTCGGACCGAAGGCAGTGATCGAATATTTGGGTCGCTATACGCACAAAGTTGCCATCTCGAATTATCGGATAAAATCGGTGACGGAAACGGCAGTAGTTTTTGATTGGAAAAACTATAAAAAGGGAGGCGAACGCAAACCGATGAGCCTTCCGCCACTCGAATTTTTGCGGCGTTTTTGTCTGCATTTATTGCCTGACCGATTTATGCGAATCCGTCATTACGGTATTTTGTCGTCGCGTGGAATATCAGTTTATATTCCTCACATTCAGCGACTTATGAATATCGTAAGTGTGAAATTGACAAAACCTCAACTCAAAGCAGAGGCATTAAAACGGATGAAAATCAGCGACCGATGCCCCTGTTGCAAGCAAGGTAAGATGCGTCCGATTTTGCCCTTTGCGAGAGGCGATCCTCCAACACCAAAGCGAATCGAAAAACGAATTCGTTACCTGAAATCGCTGTAATTGTTTATAATTTTTGGCTGCCCGAAGCAGCTCGGGCGAAGCCTTGCCCAAAGTGAAAAATTAACCCCGAAAATCAAGCGTTTTTCAACTTTTTGAAGTTCGAAAATTGAAAAACGACCCTTTTGAAAGCTAAATTTGCGCTCTTTTTTCTAAAACTTTTGCTTCAAAGTCTTGGCGAAAAACAATTTAAAAAAAGCAAACTCCATAGACGACTCAAAATTTAAGTTCGGTGCTTTTGCTCACGACCGCTACCGGCGGTTTTCGTTCAACGGCGAGCAATATCGAAGGGTGCGCCCTACGACCCGTGCGTATTGCTCACTATTTATTGTAGCCAGTAGTTACATTTTTTGTTTTGACTTTATAAGTTGTATCATATCTTTCT
>CAYZLR010000263.1:0-2072 GCA_964479275.1 uncultured Caulobacterales bacterium | reverse complement strand
CCTTTACGCGGATTATAAGTGGATAGCCCCTTAAATCCTACTTCATGTATTTTGTTAGATACCTCTGGCGCAATGCGGTTCCAAGGTGGCGTAAGCAAGGGTAATGCTTTACTATCAAACATGCTGGTTATGCGATCTAACCCCTGCTCCAGCGTCTTTAAAACATCCGTTAAAGGCCGATGCAGCCCAAGCTCCTGATTTTTCTCACCGTTGCCAGATCTGCTAATATGATCCCAGCCATGAACATGCACAGAAACATTTGAAAATTTGTCACAAAAAGCCACCAAACTATCGTCTGCAAAGGCAGGGATAACTGCGAGTGCAATCGGCGTATCTTTCGCAACCTGTAGTAATGCATGTAACTGCGGCGTATCAGAGATCGCATCATCATCTCGCCACCAAAATCTTGCACGCAATCCATTTTCCGCCCAAGCATTTAATTCGCTCACCAAAGGGTCAAAATTATACATGGCGTTGCATTCTCACCATATCATCAACCAAAACGACTGTGTTATCTGCCCCATTGATATTCATGGTTTGATGGTTATCTTTGCCTGATATCGCCACAGACACAGCATTATTCAATAACTTAGCATTGATATTTTGTTCCCTAATAATCTGCCAGCCAAATTTTGGGCAAAACAATTGCGCGCGTGTTATTTGCTCTGTTTCACCGCCCTCTTCAAATGGTACAATAACAGCAGGCACCTTTGCGCTGACCAAATCAAGTGCAGTATTATATCCTAATTGGCTGACAGAACAGGCAGCACGAGATATCAATTGTTTATAGTCATTACGCACGCGTTCAATAATAAGATTTGGATGATCCACAACAGGTAAATCTTTCCCACCACCAATCAGCACGCGCCAAACAAGCATATTATCAGGGCTTTGAGCAGCCAATATAGCAGCTTTAGTTAGTTTCTCCCCCACAGGACCACCACCAGCCGTTACAATAACCTCGTTATGACCATCATCGGATTCAATTAAAGGAACATGATCAACCTTATCAGCAACATACCCAGTATATGTCAGATAGGAATTTAAGCGTGATGTATGTGGCCAACTGTCTCCAAGCGCAACGACGTTATTATCTCCATGAACCAAAACACCGTCGTAGTGATTATAAATAACTTGTTCGGATTTCTCTGCCTTTGCTGGTGATGATGGGGCTGCAAGGATGTCGCGGACAGATGCTAAAATCAGGGGTCGTTCGTTGAGTGCTTTTGCAGCTTCAAGCGCAGATAAAAATTCATCTCCCAGCACTCTGCGACCAAATGGATAAAGTTCTGTAATAAAAACGTTGGGTTTGAAGCTCTCTAGTATCTCTTTGATATTACTCTTGCGTTTAAGCATGCGTTTATCGCAAACATCTTGCCCATTTTCATCCAACAATCGAGTGAAATTCACACCATCCGAGCTAACACTGGGCAATTGTTCCAAATCGAATCCATCTGCATCCAAATGAGGTGCAGGCTTACCTCCGGAGATAATTTTCAGTTGATGCCCAGCACGATTAAACGCCTTTGCAAGTGTAATCATCCTACTGAGATGTCCAGTACCCAGCAAATGCGTAACCAAAATTATCACACGCATGTATTTTTCCTCTGAAATATAAATAACACGTTAGTGCCTTGACGCTTTGTTTAACAATACTTACTTTCACACCAACTTCAAAAAACAGGAAAATACCAATGAGCACAATGAATGTAACTGACTCCAGCTTCGACGAAGATATCCTAAAAAGTTCAACACCAGTTGTTGTTGATTTTTGGGCAGAATGGTGTGGTCCATGTAAGCAAATCGCGCCTGCACTTGATGAAATTGCGACAGAAATGGCTGATAAAGTTAAAGTTGCTAAAGTCAATGTAGATGAGAATCCTAATTCTCCATCAAAATATGGCGTGCGCGGCATCCCTATGCTTTTACTGGTTAAGGACGGTGAAGTAATTTCTCAGCGCACGGGAGCACTACCAAAAGGCCAATTGGTCGAATGGATCAATGAATCACTATAATTTTTTCTATTTTTATTAATCTTAACGCTTGAGTAACCCTTTTACACGATTTATAGG
>CAYZLR010000262.1:0-2075 GCA_964479275.1 uncultured Caulobacterales bacterium | reverse complement strand
CCGTATGATCTCAAGACGACTGGCTAAATATTAGTTTTGAATCGGACTCTTAGCGAATTAAAGCACGGACCTGAAAAAGTGTACAATTTTTTTGTATCCAACAACCTTGCAAAGGTTTTTTTTTGAGAAATTAGATAATAAATTTCCAGGAATTTCCTCCGAAATAATAAAAAAATATAATTCCTTATCTGATGACATTCAAAACCATACACATATATTTTGCATGTCAAAATATAAAAAAACAGAAAATGAATTTCCTTTCGGGAAATTATCAATGTGGCGAGAATATGGGGCACAGCCCTATCGCATTAATCTTTAATCCTATGTTCTTTATTCAAAAATCAAACGAATTTGGCATTTTTTCACATGAGGTAATTTATGAAAAAATGAATGAAAATACTACCTTGGAAAAATTTTGCAAAAAAGCGATTGATAATATTGATATGTTTCCGGCGGAAAGTCGTAAGCATGTACAATTTTGGATTACTGAATGTTTAAAAAACTTCACCTTTACATTTAAACACCAAGCATTTGGCGAAGAGGAAGAATGGAGAGCAGTATACAGACCCTCTGAATCTAAAAAACCAATTCTCAAATCAGAAATTGTAACAATTGATGGCTTGACTCAGGTCGTATTTAAATTTCCGTTTTGTGAAGAAAAAGATTCTTTGATGAATATGTTGCAAACGATAATCATCGGCCCAACCCGAAACCCCCAACTTGTTGCAGACGCAGTATACCGAAAATTAAGCCGGGTAGTACCTCAAGAAAAAGCGGAAGGGATGATCGAGCTTTCTAACATTCCCTACCGGGGATAGGATGTTTTTGTAATTATTACAGTTGTCGTTGCATTTTAATATAAAAACTCGAACAAACATATTTATAAATATTGCAAAAGGTTCAGCGCTCATCGCTCCAAAATAAAATCTTTGAACAATTGAATGCCCTCAACGCCAACAAAGATGAGCAGGCCCACCCAAATTAAACCGCAAATAAGCCCGAACACAGTAAGCAACCCATCACGCTCAATCAGGCCGATAGCGGCGATGGCGACACTTATTCCGGGTACGGTATTTGTTAAGGGTAGAGGCACCAATATTGATGCACAGGGAATGACGAGCCCCGCACCCATGAGACGAAGGCCGAGACCTTCACTTAGAAAACGCAATCGCGGGCGGGCAAAAATCTCGGCCCAATCAATATAACGCTCCGCGCGTTTCACAACACTCTCAAAGCTATCAATATTGAAAGACCGCGCCTCGAGCTTTTTGGGTAGCCACGGAGAGCGCTTCCCCATTGCTAGCTGCGCGCAAAAAGCAATCATCGGCAAGGCGACAATTTGTGGTAATAAGTAGACAAATGGTAAACAACATGGCAGCGCCAAAAGCAGCAGTAACAACCCATAAGCTCGCTCATCAAGTTGTCTGATCAATTCCCCCAACGTTGCGCGCGGGCCGGTTTCTCCCTGTCCCGCCTTAGCGGCTGGCAGATCCTCACTTTCGTCCGATTGATAATGCGCCGCAGCCTTATCAGGTTGATTGGATGTCCCTGCACCGCCCCGCAATCCCATCAGAATATTTAACAAGAGCGGTATTGTGCGCATTGGTTTTTGATAAGAGTGGGGCGCAGGATCTGGGGTGGTTGAAATTGGCATCGGTAGCTCGTTCGTGAAAATTATCTCCACCCTCTTGCTTAGCCAGTTGCGGCCCGCTGGCAAATGAAAAAACGCCTCAGATCCGAAATCTATCCCTAAAAACTATGAATTTTCTATAGAGGTTTTCAAATCTGCCTGCTATAAGCCCAAAACGTATCTACCAACGTATTCAGGTTGCCCCTGTGGCGGAATTGGTAGACGCGCTTGATTCAAAATCAAGTGTCTTAGGACGTGCCCGTTCGAGTCGGGCCAGGGGCACCATTTTCCATAAAATTGAAAGACGCCCCTGCTTCATTTCGTGCGAACTTCGTTCGCGTTGGGGCACCATCTCATTTTTCACGCCCTGAAATGCACCTACATACTGAAAGAGACCTGTGCATAACTATCGTCAAATTGACAAAATCAGTTAATACAGTGCTTT
>CAYZLR010000261.1:0-2079 GCA_964479275.1 uncultured Caulobacterales bacterium | reverse complement strand
TGACCGGGTTAAATCTGGCACCACCCCGCAGGAGACTCAGGCCGCAATCGCCTCGGCGAAGTCACAGACTGCACCCTCACAATCGGACTGCTGCAAGAAGAAGCCGCCAGAGCAGCGGAACAAAACCGTGTTTTACACCAACGGCATTCTGACCGATCGCGCCTCCCACTGCGCAACCCTGCACAAACTCGCCAAGGTCACCTGCGGTAAAGTGGTCGGCATCTTTAATGACACCGAAGGGGGCTTGACTGATGCCATGCGCACCGCCGATGCGCGAGATTTTCTGCGCCGTGAGATGGACGGCGGCGCGACCAACGATTATGATGGCTTCTCACCCGCCGTCGATACAGTGCGCAAGACCATGGTGAACGAGTTGATGGCAGAAGAAGAGTTCACGATGTTTGCCCACAGCGAGGGTGGCGCAATCACCTCGCTCGGCACCGCGCGTGCGATCAACGAACTCAATGCCCAGGGTGATGCCGACCTAGTCGAGAACGCATCGATTACCTCGATGGGTTCCGCGGCCCCTGCCTGGAAAGACGGGCCGGAATACAATCACTATGTCCATGTCAATGACACCACACCGAATCTACTCGGTTTAGGCGATGGCAATACTGAAGGCGGTGCAAACGCAAACTATCATCGCTTCGATGGCAGCGCGGACGATGGTTTTACCAGCAATCCGTCGAAGCGGCCTTGGGCACCGACTAGTCCGGTAGCCGATCACAGTATTGATGACAGTTATCTGGAATACTACAACGATCAGGTCGGAGGCTGCGGCAATGCGAATTGAGGAGGTCAAACATGCGGGCTTGGATCATGGTAGCGCTGCTGCTTGCAGCCTGCGAGCCGACGACAGATGCGAGAGTCAATATGTCGCCTAGAGAACAGGCCGAAGCCGCCATCGGCGCGGTAGTCGAGGCGCGCGGTGCCAGTTTTGACGGATTACCTAACAGCAACATGGTTGCGTTCGGGCCGCTCGGCTATTCCTACGATCCGGCTGTGAACCAGATCGTCGTATCCGTATTGGTGACTGAGTTCTTCGCCTGGACGACCTATGCCAACCGACGCCCGAAGATTGAGGCGACGCTGGCCGCGCTGGATGATCCTGCGATCGGCGGACTGTTTGACACTGCTGGCGGTGCGTGGAACTTCGACCGCAAAACCGGCAAGCTACGACTACAAAACACACATGAGGTTTCGGCGAGTTCATCGGAACTGTTGGCCTCGACCGAGGCGTTGCAGAGCGTCTATCCTGAATGGTCGCTAAGCTGGCTGGGCGAGATCGGCAAGATCGTTCATAACGGCGCGCCTCTTCCGCGCCAAAAGGTTACGGTGGCGAATAACCCGTATCGCTAGCCTTGGCGTCTTCTTCTTACCCAAAATAGGTGTGCGATATTCAACCCCTCTTGCACTTCCCTCAAAACCGCGCAAACCTCTGCTTCTCAACCGGAGCAAAGCGCATGAACGTCCAGATCCCGAATTCTCTGTCCGCTATCAACATTTCCACAGGTGTTCACCAGTACACGGACATGGTGGCCCATGAAGAGAAAGGCCCACACATCATCACGCGCGCCGAGGGCGTTCGTCTGTTTGATGACGAGGGGCGCGGGTTTATCGACGGGATGGCGGGGCTGTGGTGTACCGCCCTCGGCCACAGCGAACAGCGCCTTAAAGACGCTGCGATGAAGCAGATGGATGCGCTGACCTACACGCATATCTTCGCCCACCGCTCGCACCAGCCCGCGATTGAACTGGCCGAGCGCCTAACGAAACGCGCCCCCGCTTCGATCACCCGCGCGTTTTTCACCAACAGCGGCTCTGAATCCATCGACGCGATGATCCAGATGGTCTGGTACTACAACAACGCGCTGGGCCGCCCCGAGAAGAAAAAGATCATTGGCCGCGACCGCGCTTATCACGGTGTCACCGCCGCAGCAGGCAGTCTGACTGCGCTTCCCTATAAGCAAAATGATTTCGACCTGCCGGTGAATGACCGTTTCCTCAAAGTCTCCTGCCCGCATCACTACCGCTATTCAAAGGCTGGCGAGACCGAAGAGCAATTCGCCGCCCGCCTCG
>CAYZLR010000260.1:0-2083 GCA_964479275.1 uncultured Caulobacterales bacterium | reverse complement strand
CGCGCCGTCGAGCCTTGGCCGATTTTAAATCAGCGAAAATTCAAGTACTCATCGCCACCGAAGTCGCCGCACGCGGGCTTGATATTCAAGGACTTGATTTTGTTGTCAATTACAATTTGCCTTTCTTGGCCGAAGACTATGTGCATCGCATCGGGCGCACGGGCCGTGCAGGACAAACAGGGACCGCTATTTCATTTGTTAGCCGCGCTGAAGAACGCTCACTTGACGCGATCCAACGTTTTATCAGTGGCAAAATCAAACGCACCCATGTGCCCGGTTTCGAGGTCAATGATCGTGATACGTTGATTGGTAAGGTTTCAAAAGAACGCCGCCGACGCAGGCGCAATAAGTCCACACGAACTAAAATCCGTTGATTTTGAACACTTAAGACAGTTCTGTCATTTCTCGAATCACGCGCTCTGCTGCCAGTGATAATTCGCTCTGCTCTTGTCGGGTCAAAATACCAGATTCATAACGAGCCACACAAGTCGATAGCACGGTTAGAAAGCCACTCAATTCTTGCTGTTCAATGTCGAATAAAAGGTCAGCTTTACGAGCGACCAATTCTAAATTCGCTCGCAACTTAAACAAAGGAAACAAATTTGAATCAGCCCTGCTGAGTACCTCACCGATCATTGGTGTGATAGTTTGCATCAAGCTCAATGCTCTAGCACGCAATCTCGAAGCTCGGATTTTGCGTATAAAGCTAATTTTAGAGTGATTAATGGCTAGTAATGCGATCGCTAACACTACAAAGGCGAGCAACAAATTAGCCCAAAAATGCAAAGAGAACATCGTTATCCCTAATAATAAGTTTGGTAATGGAGGCACTTACTGCCTCCATTATCAGCTGCAAAAATTATTACTTTGGTTGTTTTACTTTTCTTAAATATGGTTTGACGGTTTCCCAGCCATCTGGATACACTTTTTCCGCTTCTTCATTGCTTACCGCGGGAACAATAATCACGTCTTCACCGTCATGCCAGTTTACTGGAGTCGCCACTTTGTGTTGCGCAGTAAGCTGCATAGAATCCAATACACGTAAAATTTCATCAAAGTTTCGACCCGTGGTCATTGGGTACACAATCATCAATTTAATATTCTTATCTGGCCCAACAACAAACACCGATCGAACCGTCGCATTCGTCACGGCTGTACGGCCTTCAGCGCTACCACTTTCATCAGCCGGGAACATATTATAAAGCTTGGCAACATTTAAATCGGTATCAGCAATCACCGGATAGCCGACTTCAGCGCCACCGACTTCTTCAACATCTTTCAGCCACTCGTGATGTTCCGTGACCGGATCGATACTCAGGCCGATGATTTTGGTGTTTCGTTTATCAAACTCTTGTTGAATGCTCGCCATGTAGCCAAGTTCAGTGGTGCACACTGGGGTAAAGTTTTTAGGATGAGAAAACAACACAGCCCAAGAATCACCAATCCATTCATGAAAATCAATGCGGCCTTGAGTCGTTTCAGCTTGAAAATTAGGGGCTTGGTCATTAATACGAAGTGACATGGTTAACCTCTTTGTTCGGTGGTATTAAAATCAGGCTAAAGCATAACGCAAATACAACAATTTTCGATTAAATTAACTAAAATAAATCCAAACCTAAGTGTTTTTCAGCATTTTCTTGAGCAGTCGCTTGCTCGATCTCACTCAACGCCATTTGTTGTGACACACGGCGAATTAAATCCACTTCGCTTTTTTCAATTTGATCGTCGGCAAACGCTAGAATCCACAAATACTCAATCAGTTTGATGCGCTTTTGCGTATTTAATCCGCTGCAAATCTCTTGAATAAATTCTGACGTCTCAACCCCTTTCGACTCTTCTTTATTAGCCAGCTTAAATACCAATTCAAGCTCTTGCTGAGTTAATGCAAATTCCTTTCGCAATAATTCACTCATATGCACTAATTCAAGCATTTTTGCTTGACCATCACTGCGCACTAATCGAAACAAAATCACCGCAATAGTCAACTGCTTGGCCTTTTGTTCAGATTGATCGTTTTTATTCGCAGATTGAAAAATTTTTCTTATTGGCATTAGAATCGACTCGCAAGGCAATGACAGAGTGA
>CAYZLR010000259.1:0-2101 GCA_964479275.1 uncultured Caulobacterales bacterium | reverse complement strand
GATTTTCCTGCGAAGGGGCAGTGCAAACATTTGTCCGGACTATTGTTGAAGTTGCTGATTTAAGGAAACTCAAACTTGGCAGGCCCGGAACTTAACCGCTTCCAGCAAGCTTTTTTCTGAGTTTTTTCACTTTTGGCCAAAGCGTATCACTGTTTCTGATTTTGGATTTGAGCACAGTTTTTGCTTTCATGCCAAAAACAACAGGCCAGGATATCAGGGAAAGCGGTATAAGGACGTCTGAGAGATTGGTGCTGGATTTGCACCATGATTTTTTGTAGCGCTCGGTTCCCACGCCCAGATCGAAATGGGTGAACCCGTCTTCAATGAGTTTTTCGATCATCATATACAGCACCATTTCTCCGGGGCTGAGATCCGCAAAGTCATCATAGGTTACTGAGTTGACCCAAGCCTGACAGTAATCTCCATAAATGGCACACCCATAGAGCGCGCGCGTTTTTCCACCGACTTTTAACTCAAAAAAATTGAGGGGTTTTACACCTTCGACTTCGGGTGCGGTAGCCAGCGCATACAAAAACTCTTTGGTCTCTTCTGGCTCAAAGACATCGCGCACACCAAGCTCGCCAAATCGCAAACTTTTTTGATAGTAGAAATCATTAAGGCAGGTACGGATGTCTTCATCAGACTCTGGAACAAACAGTTCATGCCCGCCCATTTCCTCTGCAACCCTGACCTGGCGGCGAAACAATTTGCGCTTACGTTTGCCGTTACCGGCATTCAGTATCTCGTCCATGCCCAGCGTTAGGTTCATATCATACATGATATTTACTGATGCATGATTAGCGAGTGTTAGTAACGGGTTTGGGTGTCCGCCTAATGTGGGCAACTGGTTTGAAAGGCGTAGTATTGAGATGCCGGATACGTGTTGGCGTATTGCGGCGACAATCTTCCGTGTGCACACTTCCGTATTCATGGAGAGATATTCGGGAGAAAATATCCCACTGCATATATTTGCGTGGGTGTTCCCCGGCCAGCGAACTACATTGACGACACCCTTCTCGACAACCAGAGGTATAATAAATTGCGGTTCGTCATCGATTTCGCCGAGCAAAATCAGCGGCGAATGGTGTTTTTCCAGAGTTCGATAAGCAATGCACACCCACTGGTAGTCTTGATACACGCAACTTGTTCCAAGTTTTTGCAAGCTGCGCCAGATGGCTTCAATTTTGTCCGGCTCCGAATATACTGATATCTTCAAGTCATTCAGATTTGCCATTAAAATTGCTTCTCGGGCGATTGTAACTTCCGGGCCAGCATATCAAGACTTTCTAAACAAACCGTGTGTTATAAATTTAACGTGAATTGGCATTGAATTAAGAGGCAATGTGAATGCTCGCGCGAAAAATTGTAATGAATGCACTCTATTATTCCGGATTACAGGCAGCCTTGAACCCCTTGCTGGCGGGTAAAGGGTCTATAATGATGTTGCATCACGTTTGTAACGTCGAGCTCACCGAGTTTAGCCCAAATTATCACTTAACTGTATCTCCGGCTTTTCTTGACAGACTTTTGACAGAACTCTCGCCACATTACGAATTTGTTTCCATGGATGAGGTGCATGATCGCTTAACCGGGAAAAAACCCTTTGGGGACAAGCCATTTCTTGCGGTTACTTTGGACGATGGGTACATCGACAATCTGGAAAATGCAGTTCCCATGTTCAGAAAATATGATGTGCCATTTACAATTTATGTGGCGCCTAAAATGTCTTACGGCAAGAGCACCATTTGGTGGGAGGATACCGAGGCATGCATTCGCTTGATGGATAATCTCAACATCGAGCTACCATCGGGCACGCGTCATTTCGATTTGTCCACAGCGGAGAACAAACAGCAGGCTTATAAAATAGTAATGAAGTCACTGTTCGAAGAGATGGGAGAGGAGCAATTCCGGGATACCATCAAAGAAGTTTGCAGAATTGCAGGGCATGACGATGTTAAGCATCTTAAGAACCACATCGCAGACATGTCTGCAGTCAAAGAGATAAGCAAAGATCCTTTGTGCACGATTGGGGCCCATTCAATGGGTCACTATATGCTTTCCAAACTCAATCCTGAGGTGCTCAATTGGGAAATGGAGCAAA
>CAYZLR010000258.1:0-2105 GCA_964479275.1 uncultured Caulobacterales bacterium | reverse complement strand
TGTATTAACTGATTTGGTCAATTTGACGATAGTTATGCACAGGTCTCAATATTATAACTCTTTCATAATATTTAGCTGTAACGAAATGCGATAAGGTGTCGACAATGAATCCAAACATGAAGACTCAATTAACATTTCATTTTTCTCTTGGATTATAGTAGCCATACTATATTGGATACCAGAACAAGAGTTCAAAGATGCCCGCATACGGATTGTTTGTGGTGAGACATTTCTTATTGATGAACAAGGAGATGTGTTTCACGCAAAAAGCGGCGAACTGGGCCATATAGAAGACTGCGCCGCATTCGCTGAGATGGTCTGGGGATTACTGAACACACAGAAAAATACAGAATCAATTTGATTGGAATGAGTCTATCAGTAGCATGAATGGACACTTCAATTCATTTTCATGTATTACGAAGATCCCGGTTCTGACGCCAAAGACGTATTCCTTTACATCCGCCAATCGACTGACGAGAAATCAGGTAAACAAGTTAGATCTATGGGTGATCAGCGAAGCGATTGCGAAAAGATGGCGGCTTTTCTTGGGTTAAACATTGTCGATATCTTTGAAGAAGATCGTAGCGCAAAGATACCGAATAATCGCCCTGTCTTCTCCAGAATGATAAAAGAGCTGAGCTGCAAATCTCCGGAACGTCGCCGCGCTGATGGTGTGCTCTCCTGGCATCCAGATCGGTTATCACGAAACGCACTTGAGTCTGGTCGAATTCTTCAGATGCTGGATGATGAATTTATCAAGAACCTATACTTTCCCGTTTATGCATTCCACAACGATCCTTCAGGCAAAGAGCATCTGGTTATCGAGTTTGCCCGCGCCAAAGGGCACTCAGATCGGCTTTCTGTAGCCGTAAGCCGTGGCTCAACCAACAGGGAGTTAGAAGGTGCCTATGTGCATGGCCGGGATAAAGTCGGATATGTGAAGAGAAGAGATAATCCGGAAAACCCAAAACTGTGCAGCCTCTTCCCGGAACCTTGCCCACAAGACTTTCCAATTTTAAAGAGAGCCTTTGCAATGCGCCTGGCTGGTGAGCCGATCACTCGCATTGTCGCGATACTATCAAATGAAGGGCATACGTTTAAAAACGCCAAGATTTCAGATGCAACTCTTCACCGATGCCTTACTGATCCATTCTATTATGGAAAATGGGTTATCAATGCCGATCTTAAAACAGAACGCATCGTTGATTTGCGTCTAATCACTTTGCAAGATGGGACAAAATTTCAACCCGTTGTGACTGAAGCTGAATTTATGAAATGTCAGCTAAGTTATGGCGGCAACCAGAAGATTGTTGTTCGAACCAGACATACAAACCCTATCGCAGGGCGTATCATCTGCTCACGCTGCCAAGCTACCTTGCGGCCTGCTAGAAGAAAAATTCATACGGCTAACGGTAAAATCAAGCAACTTGGGTATGAATGTCAGAGCAAAGATGATACTGGTAAAAACTGTGTGCAATGTAGAGTGAGATTTGAAATTCTGTTCGATTATATCGCTATGTCTTTAGCCCATGTCAGTCTGGAGAAACGGGACTACCATCGTTTTCTTATCGGTATGGAGGCATTTCTGGCGAAGAAGAAAAAAGCAATCCAGGCCACACAAAAGAAGCTACGCAAACGGCTCTCTGATCTTGACCAAGAGAAAAAACAGTTATTACATCGAAAAGCGATACTTGCTGAAACGGGTGACTTGCAAAATGATGATCGTCGTTACTATGCGGATGAAATCAAAAGGTTAAATCAAGCTATAAATTCTACTCGAGTACAACTTGAGTGCCACGATGGATCTATTGATGAAAAAATCACCTCATTCAAAAAATTTATTGAACGTTGCCAAAACCTGCCTGTAGATTGGGAAAACGCAGATGACTTGTGCAAACGTGAAATTTCCAAAAAGGTTCTATTGAACCTTGTCGTCAAAGACCGTGAGATCCAGTCTGTGATATGGAAAGAGCCATATGCGGAATGGCTAAATGGCTCAAAAATCAATACTGGTGGACCGTCCTTGATTTCGATTGAACCAAGTTTATGCCGCTAAGAGTCCGATTCAAAACTAATATTTAGCCAGTCGTCTTGAGATCATACGG
>CAYZLR010000257.1:0-2117 GCA_964479275.1 uncultured Caulobacterales bacterium | reverse complement strand
CTTTATATTGCATTTCAACGATTTCTATTGTTTTATTGAGAACTTTCTCGAAATTTGTTTTATTAACGCGAATTCCAAACTCAATATCGTCAGGGGGATCAATGCTTCCATCATTTCTGGTGGGTATTTCAATATCGTCAGGGGCACCGTCAGGATAAGCAGGGCGATCAGGATGGTCAAGCTCTTTACGTAATACAGATCCTTGAGTTACAATATCTTCATAATCGACACCACCTATTTCTTCAAAAACTTCGTCCAAATAGTTTTCTACCGTATTTCTTGAAGTAATGCAAAAGTCAATATATTGCGGATCACCACTAAACCCAGATGGGAACCCCTGTCTTAAAATGACCTCTTTATAATACCGCATCTGCCTAAGGGTTTGTGTTTTATTGTAGATTTTCTTTTTTTTACTCAAATTAAAAAGAATATTGGCAATCTCGCTTTCAGACAGATCTATTTCATTACCGTACTCTGTAATTTCCAAAATATCACTATCTGAGAAATTGTCTTTATCAAATTTTTCTATATTTCGAGGATTACTGTCAATACGTTCTACATAACGGCGTTTTACATTACGTGCCAGCCTTTGGAGAAGTTCTCCTCCATCTGCGGCAAATTCTAGAATTTTAAAAGCAACTTCTTCAGCTTCTGAGGTATTTCCCAGTGCTTCTTTTATTTTTTGTGCGGCTTCCTCAGTTGTATCAGTATTAAGGACGCCTACATTTTGTGTTGCTATTTTTGCTCTTCGCCTTGCGATTACTGCAAAAATACCGTCTCCAGATAAAGAAGCTAATTCAAGCCAGAATAAGAATGCCTTTATATTTTTGCAAAAATCAGAATTACAATTGTCTGCAAAATTGGCTAGGAAACTCAAAACTCCAGAAGAAAATTCAACACTTTCAATAATCACTCTTATTTGATTAAATTTTGAAAGGTGTCTTAAATGAGCTAATTTTTGAACAGCTCCAATTCCAGAAAAAGTGAGAAAAATGTCAATAATTAACCAGATTGTATTTTGCACATCACTTCGTTCTCCGGCATCATCAATATATTTTAGAAAGAATATTGGAATTACAGAGTTGATATTACTTCCATCCGGGCTGGCAGGTTCACCATTTGTTGTTGGTAGAGGTACTTTAGTATCAATAGATGTGTCAATTAAGGTCACAGGTTGTAATAAGGAATATCTTCCTCTTTGAACAAATTGCGTATAATATGTGTCAAAAATAGGGCCTATTTGATCCACTTCATAGGGTAACTCTTCTTTAGCAATAATGAAGCTTCTGTCAAATTCAAATTGATAATTATCCCAAAAAATACCTAGTCCTTTTTCAGAATTATAATTTAAAGATACAGGTGCTGCTTCGGGGTTGACAACGGTATTTACAAAATCAACATACTCAGTTCCCAAGGGATTGGTTTGGGCAATTTCTTCTATTTTATATGCGATATAACGCGTGTAATAGTGAGTGGCTTCAGGTTGAGGTGGTTGATCTGATAATACAATATCATCATTACCGTCAATACTATTAAGTTCATAAAAAATCTGCCCATCAACTAGTTTTTTCATCCCCACAGAGTTTTCCTTTTGTATGCCTTCAAGAGTATATGGATTATATTTACTTAGCAACCATAATCTATATACAGCTTGAGCAAACCCTCCTTTAGTATCTTCTGGAATAAAGTTAGTTTCAAACAGGAAATTTGAAAATGTTTGAGCCAATTGAGTAATAACCCAGTCTGTACTCATTCTTTCATAGAGCATTTCATAACGAGAAACGATCTTATTGCCGTCATTGTAGGGAGTTTCAATCAATTTATCTAGAAAAGTTTCTATATCAATGATATTATCTGGTTCGAATGAATGAACAAGATTAATAACTAATCTTTCTTCTAGGTCTTTTTCTTCTATAGATGAAAGTTTGCCAGAATCAACCAGATTATCTAACATGTCAATCTTATCATCAACAGATAGAGAATAGAAGTTATAATGAGGCATCCCTAGCGCAAGTTGTACCTTTTTTTCAATACCCTGAGCATTATTTAATAGAATGACTTCGGTTCTGAACTTTTGATAAAATATCTTTAATTTATTTTCAAAATCAAAAAGGAAA
>CAYZLR010000256.1:0-2137 GCA_964479275.1 uncultured Caulobacterales bacterium | reverse complement strand
TCTGATTTTTCAGTAATCTTTCTCGATCTACTCTTTGCTTATTCATCAGTTCACGACGCTTGGATAGCAACGGTGCGAGTCGCTCTTTTTTCTGTTTTTGCAGATTGGCCATATAGCTGTTGAAGCGTTCTGTTTTATTAGCTTCAATTTTATTCAGGGTCTCAGCCATCGACGATAGGTCTTTTGGATCACCCAATCTGGCTTTAAGCTCTTTAGTTTTGACACCAAACCAACGTGACAAGGAAAGTGGTTCCCCTGTCATAGATACAGCCACAAACCCACGCCTGTCGCCTCGACTTAAAAAATAACCTTGCTGTTTCAGCGCAGCCTCAAAACTGGCGCGGTTGTCTGATTGTTCCCAACAGGTCTGAAGGATGCGTTTGACCAGCTTTGGGTTTTGATCCATGCGTTTGGCTTGTTGGTATTCTTCCAATGTATAATTTAGCGGGTCACGCTTTTCATGATCCATGAAACCATCCGGTAAATCCCATCCTTTCTCCAAATAGATATCACGGGAGATTTCCATCAACCGTCTTTTAAAGAACGGCAGATTGATCGCTTTCATTTCCTGCGCATCAATGCGTGACCACACCGCGTGCGCATGAATACGACCTTCTTTTTCATGAAAGACAATCACCCGTGGTTGACCATCAAGTTTTAGTTCCTCCCCAATACGATCAATCGTCTCTTCATACTCTTGAGACGAGACTTCCTCTCCCATGGGAGGATTGAGAGATAATGAGAACATAAATTGCTGGCACTGCGTCCGAGAGGCTGTGACTTCCATTTCTTTAAACGCGCCATACACATCATCCGCCATAAAATCAGAGATTTCATGGACCGTGATATGATCATTGTCATTCGCATTGAGAAGATGATTGGCGAGCTGGGATGCCCCAGCTCGCTGTGAGCCTTTTAAGATCATGATAGCCCCTTAAACTTTTGATTGTGGGGACTTTGACCCAAGGGCTGCCATCAAGTCTTTGCGGATGATCTGGATATCTCGGCACGCCTCATTGAGGTCGCCTCGCACTTCATCATCCACAAACAAGCTGCCAGAATTGGCGAGCTTTGCCAGTTGATTGAGATTGTTGGCAACGCGGCTTTTACCCATCAGGGCCAATACACGCGCCAGTGCGACTTCATCAGCCACTACTGCACGACGTGTGCGCCGTTTGACGGTATCCTCACCAAACAGTTTCTCACGCACGTAAGCACCCATAGAGAGCCTCCCAGCAGCAGCTCGTATCTGGGCGCGTTCTTCCCATGTCAGACGAACAGATAAAGGTGGTGGGTCTTTTCGATTGGGTGCGTGTATTTCTTCAGCAGCTAGATCAAACTCTGATTTTATTGTCACGATCTACCCCTTTGGCTGAGGTGAAAGGGACTTTTTACAGTCTTCAGATAACGCCCATTCCGTTTGTTTTACTGGATCATAGGGCATAATAACATCATAGGCACAACACAAAATGTTATGTAAATTGCCAGCTCCCGCACCCAATTAAAGTACTTCCACTCAAATTGAAATGGCGAGGTGCTTTAAGTCTCTCTTTTTTTCGACTTTATTGCAGTTCAACCTGTTCCCACAGACACGCAAAATGTTTTCGAGGACCGCTCATCAAGAGCAGATCACCTGACAAGAAACTGTTTCAGAAGTATTTGTTAATATATTAGCAACGACTTTGACAGCCCGAGCGTGAATGCGCTCAAACCATAGTCTGCGGCCGTTCGGCCGCATCGCCGCTATCAATGTCGGCGATGAGGTCGCCGGGGGCGAGATCGCCTACTACTGTCAAGCCGAGCAATACGTTATTTCTGTTTCAGACAAAAACAGGGTGTTCCGGCGTTCGTCGAACCTGATGGAGTTTATGGTCCTCATTGGTAGCTGCCAGGGTGCGTTTGTTTTTGTCTGTTACTATATTCGCTTGGAATATTGCCTAATGCTCACTGCCGTTGGGCATGACCGTGCACGCCGCCCTGATTACGCGCCACCACTATATCTCTTACTGATTCTTTTTCTATTTCAGTATTTGAATAGCGCACTTGCTTGTAGCTTACTTTTGAGCCTTATTCAGCGTTCTACCTAGAGCAGATTCAATTTACTTTCAGTCGTATCCTGCGGCTGAGAAGTAGTTCC
>CAYZLR010000255.1:0-2144 GCA_964479275.1 uncultured Caulobacterales bacterium | reverse complement strand
ATCTCTTTGGCTTTTTCATCATAGACATTCGCCGCCGGAAACCGCTCCACGCGCATCGGAATGACAATCGGAATTTCTATTTGCTCCGGTGACAAATATTCGGCCACAATTGATCGAGCGAAACTATCACCGTCGTCCGGTGCGGGATAGGCCACGACCTTACTCGCCTTCAATATCCGATGTGCTTTAAGCGTGATGAGTTCCGGGTCGCCCGGTCCAACGCCTATGCCATATAAAATTCCGGTCATCTCTTTATCACCACCCATTGTGTCACAGGCATGCCCGGTTTCCAGCCTTGAAAACGCCCGACTGGCTCTGCTTGCTGAACGGAAATACGCGTTAATTCACCGCCATGTGCTGCATGAAGTGCAAGCAACTTCGCTTCACTTTCCACCGTCACCGCATTGGCAACAAGCCGCCCGCTGGTACGAAGTTGTTCCCAGCAGATATCAAACACGCCTTCTGTCGTCAGTCCGCCACCAATGAAGATCGCATCGGGAGCACCTAAACCGCCAAGCGCATTAGGTGCTTGCCCCTCAACAATTGCGAGTTTTTCCGCACCCAGTTCAACTACATTTTGCCGGATCATGTCGATGCGTTTTTCATTCGCTTCAATCGCAATAGCCTGCGCACCACGAGCAGCGCGCATCCATTCAATCGCAATTGAACCACAGCCCGCACCGACATCCCACAATAACGCATCCTGAAATGGCGCAAGCGCAGAAATAGTGGCAGAGCGAATAACGCGCTTTGTCATTTGCCCATCATGAATGAACGCATCATCTGGCAAGCCGCCTGTGCGCGAATACCATTTTGCATCTGATGAAGCGACACACTCTATCGCCAGCGTGTGAAAATCCGGAACATCATGCGACCAGCTTTCTGCAACACCGTCAAACCGCTCTTCGCGCGAACCGCCAAGTGCAGCCAGTACTGTCATTTTGCTTTCGCCAAATCCACGCTTGGTCAAGAGCTCAGCAACTTCACCCGGACTGTTGGCATCTTGCGTCAAAGCCAATAAACGCGCACGCGGCGCTAAATATGGAATGACTTGGCTATTCGCCCGCCCGTGTATGGTGAGCGTATCGCAATCAGCCAAGCTCCACCCCATGCGAGAAGCTGCCCATTGAAAAGCAGAAAGTTGCGGGTGAAACGTCACCTCTTCTTTCTGAATAGACTTCAGGATACGCGCACCGACTGAATACCAAAGCGGATCACCTGTAACCAGCACAACAATGCGCCTGCCTTGATGTGATTTAATTTCGCTAATCATGGCGTCAAACGGCGACGGCCATGCAATACGCTTTGCATTTTCATTCGGTGCAAGTTTGTGATGACGATCACCACCAACTATCACTTCAGCCTCCGCCAACTTCTCAAGCGCTATACCTGACAAGCCATCAACACCATCTTCACCAATACCAATAATGTCGAGCCAAGGAGACGTCATGTGCCAGCTCCAATTGTCAGCGCATTCACAACCGAACTCGCCATGGCAGAACCACCCCGCCGCCCGTGAACCGTAATGAATTCAACACCTGAACTGTTTTCACTAAGTGCCTGTTTTGACTCAGCAGCGCCGATAAATCCTACCGGAATTCCAATCACCAATGCTGGTTTCGGCGCACCCTCACCTACCCGTTCCAAAAGACGAAATAGAGCCGTCGGCGCATTGCCAATCACAACGATAGAACCTTCTAAATTATCCCAAAAATCAACTGCGGCAGCTGAGCGCGTATTACCAATCTTTGTTGCATGATCTGGCGTACGCTGGTCATTGAGTGTGCAAATAAGGTTTGTATTTTCCGGCAAAAACTTCTCGATGATTCCCGCCTTCACCATCTCCACATCACAATAAATATTGCAGCCACTTTGCAAAGCGTTGCGACCAGCTGAAACAACATTTTCAGAAAATCCAAGATCGTCAAGCACATCAATCATCCCACAGGAATGAATGAGCCGAGTTGCGATTGAACGCATCTCGTCCGGCAAGTCATCAAGCTTTGCTTCACGATCAACAGTAGCGAAAGACTGACGGTAAATTTCTGCTGGATCTTTGATATACTCAAACGCGGTCAAAAGATGTTACTTCTTTTTCATGCTTTCCGGCCCGTGCGGGTGGTCAGCATGCGGGTACGGATGGT
>CAYZLR010000254.1:0-2154 GCA_964479275.1 uncultured Caulobacterales bacterium | reverse complement strand
CGCTTTATCGGCGGGAACAAACAGGACAGGGGGATTATTTAGATATCTCCATGTATGATAGTTTGCTTTCGTGGGTGCCTAATGTCACGGGCGCTATTTTTGCGCAAGATCGACAGCCTGACCGCGGCGAGATGCGCAGTTTTGGCGGTAATGCTTTTGTCAATATTTACGGCACCCAAGACGGCGGCCATATCGTGCTCGGCGGGAGTGAACCTAAATTTGTGAAAAATGTTCTGACGGCTTTTGGACGGCCTGACTTGATTGATGAAATGAAAAAACCTGTAGGCCAACAGGACGCGGTTAAAGACTTTCTCAGCGAGATGTTTAAAACAAAACCACAAACGGAATGGGAGTCCATTTTTGAAGATATTGAGTGTTGTTGGTCGACAATCCGCACGCTTCATAACGCCCTGACGGAACAAGGCGCGCCTGTGATCAAAGACCCGTCTGGTAAGTCTCATATTCAAAATCCGATCCGGTTTCAAAATGAGCCAGCTCAACTCTCTTTTGATTTGCCGGAATTTGGCGAGCATACGCAGGAGCTAAAGCCATGAGCCGTCTTGCTCCGCTAAATGATACGCAAATTCCCGATGATGCTAAGTCTATGTTTGATATGGCGCAGGATATGATGGGCTTTACGCCTAATGATGGCCTTATCATGGCGCGTAATCCCGCAATCCTTAAAGGCATTGGTATGATGTGCGGGGCTATTTATGCGCCGGGGCAAGTTTCAAGCGGGCTTAAGCGCCTGATTGGTTATATCGCCAGCACGGCGGCGGGCTGTCAATATTGCCAGAGTCATACGGCCCATGGCGCTGTTAATAATGGGGTTGATGCGGCGAAGATAAAAGCCGCGTGGGCGTATGAAACCTCTCCGCTTTTTAGTGAGGCCGAACGGGCTGCTTTAAGTGTCGCGCAAGCCGGCGCTATGAGCCCTTGCGAGGTAACTGACGCTATGTTTGATGATTTGAAGCGCCATTTTTCCGAAGCGCAAATCATTGAGATCGTCGCCGTAATTTCCATGTTTGGATTTTTAAACCGCTGGAATGCCATCATGGATACCCAGATAGAGAGCGCTCCGCAAAACAGCGTAGATGATGTGGGGGTGACCCTGCGGTGAGAATATTTTTCTGGGCTTTGATTTTCGTTTTTTTAACGGCTTGCGCGGGAGCAGACGATGCGCCCAAAACCGTAAAATCTATGACGGAATGGACTGACCTTTCAAAGCGTACCAAGCCAGAGACCATTACGGCGCAGCCCTGGCAAAGCGTTATTGTTATCGAAAAAGAGCTTGGCACTATAGCGCCTTTATTTACAGAGATTGGGGGGTATGAAACAGTTTCAAAATCTAAGTTTCAGTGGATATTGAAAGCACAGGGTTCAGAGGCCGGCTATATCCACCTTATCGAAAACAAAGACGCCATTAGCCCCATACGCCCGCTCGGTAGCCATGCATGGGATAAGGGCTGTTATTTTTCTATCATGATGCGCGCAAAAGATATTCCCTCCATCATTGATGATGCGAAAGCTCTAGGGTGGACACCCTTAACAGATATCGCATATTTTGAATTTGGCCCTTCCAAACTTAATATCATTGTTTTGACCCATAAGAGCGGCGTACGCGTTCAGCTTTATGAGCGGTTAACAACGGCATTGCCAGAGGATTTTCCGGCGTTTGAACGTCTCTCTCAACCCTTTAATATAATGCAAATGGTAGAAGACAGAGATATGAGTTATAATTTCTTTCAGCAAAAATTAGGCTTTGATAGTTTCTATTACGGCCCGCCTTTTGCACCGTCTGAACCCAGCGTGATGCCTTTGGGTATTCCCGTTGAGTTAACCCCAAAAACGCCTTATAAAACGGGCATAATGACCCCGAAAAAAGGGCTTGAATGGGGACGGGTTGAAATGATTGATATTGAAAATATGCCCGGTCAAGATGTCTCGCCGCGTTGCACGAAAGACTATACGGGAATTTACGGCTTATCTTTTGCTGTCAATGATATTGAAAGGGTGCGGACGGAGCTTATTGACCGTGATGTTTCCATCGACCTTGATAATCAAAGCTCGCTTTGGATTAAAACGCCTGATGGCTCGAACATTGAGTTTTTCCAAAAATGACGGTGACGCAAAAACTCAGTGAGGTTTTAACGC
>CAYZLR010000253.1:0-2155 GCA_964479275.1 uncultured Caulobacterales bacterium | reverse complement strand
CAGCCGGGTGATGTTGATACCGTTGAAAAACTCAGGTTCATCCTCAATCGTGACGTGACCGTCGCGTTGGCAACAAGATCCAGCATCGCGCTGGCGATCAACAGGATGTACGGGCAAGTCGAAGGTGAATCGGCTGACTCCATCCTTCAGGAATTCACCGACACCGCGATCGACTTTACCGAGACAGTCAGCGACGCCGACGACCCCGGTGGAGCCGATGACGCTGGCGAAGGAAGCGCACCGATCGTTCGGCTCGTTGGATTGATGATCCAGGAAGCCGTCCAACTCAGGGCTTCCGATATTCACGTCGAGCCTTTTGAGGATCGAGTCCGGATCCGCTATCGAATTGACGGCGTATTGCACGAGCGAGACCGGCTTCCCAAACGCCAGTTGGGTGCGATCATCTCCCGTATCAAGATTCTTGCCGGCATCGATATCGCCGAAAAGCGACGAGAGCAGGACGGCCGGATCAAAGTCAGTGCGGGCGAAAAAGAGCTCGATCTCCGAGTTTCGATCATTCCGACCAATAACGGTCAATCTTGCGTCCTTCGATTGCTTGATAAAGACAACATCAAGATCGGCATTCGGCAGCTTGGATTCTCCGAGGAGAACTACAAGGTCTTCAATCAGCTCATCCGCCGTCCAAACGGGATTGTTCTGGTTACAGGGCCTACGGGGTCTGGGAAGACTACGACGCTTTACGCTGCAATGAACGGATTGAACCGTCCCGACCGCAAGATCATCACCGCCGAGGACCCGGTCGAGTATTACCTTCCAGGGATCAATCAGGTGGAGGTGAAGCACAAGATTGGGTTGGATTTCGCACGCATTATTCGCTCAATGTTACGTCAGGCACCCAACGTCATTCTGGTCGGTGAAATGCGAGACGCTGAGACGGTATCTATGGGAATCCAAGCCAGTCTGACTGGACACTTGGTTTTCAGTACATTGCATACGAACGATGCGCCCACTGCTATTACACGTATGATCGACATGGGCGTGCCCGGATATTTGGTTGCCAGCTCCGTCGTGGCGATCTTGGCCCAGCGTCTGGTCAGGACGATTTGCCCTAAGTGTCGGGGGCGCCATACGCCCTCCGAATCCGATATCAAAGAGGCTGGCCTGACGGCCGAGCAAGTCGAAAATGCTACCTTTATGCGAGGAAAAGGCTGTAATAGCTGTCAGCAATCAGGCTTTCGCGGCCGCGTTGGCATCTACGAAATGCTGATGGTCGACTCAAAAGTCCGAGAAATGATCTTCGCTAACACCTCCACGCAGGAGATTCGCAAGTACTGCATGAGTGTTGGGATGAAGACGTTGTATCAAGACGGAATGGCCAAGGTTTGCAAAGGTTTCACGACGTTTGATGAGGTTTATCGGGTTGCTAAGCGGACTGAGCAGGACCTGGGGAATGAGCTTGCGGCGGCCATGAAGTAGTCAATTTGGGTGGTTTGTTTGAGGTTTTCGGCTCAGAAACGCCCGGTTTGGGATAATTTTTGGACCTCAGGCCGCCCTTTGCCAACAATAGGGGTGCCGATCGTTCTTCTCTGGAGAAGGATTGACCCATCCACTCCCGCCTCTTCTCCCACTTGTAGTCGCTTTCAAAATAGCCCTTCCTTTGGCTTAATTGGAATTCGACGTTCGTTTGATTCCCATCGAAACGATTCAATTGATTTACGAGACGAACTACTAATAAGAGGGCCTTAATGGCAACGGTTCTAATTGACAAACTGCTGGAAGCTTGTGTTAAGCAAGGCGCCAGTGATATTCACATTACCACGGGACAACCTCCAGTGTTCCGTCTGCATGGACGGCTTCGTAGGCTCGAGACCAAAACGCTTGAGTCTGACGACACGGTTGCGTTGATGAAGAGTATCGCGCCCGAGCGGTGTCAGCGCGAGCTTCAAGAAGCTGGGAGTTCTGACTTTGGATTCGCTTATGGTGACAAAGCCCGTTTCCGAGTTTCGATTTTCAAGCAGCGTGGCGACATCGCGATGGTCTTGCGGCTGATCCCGAACGAGATGCTGCCTCCAGAAGTGCTTGGCGTTCCAGACATCTTTACCAAGTTGGTCATGCGCCCACGTGGCTTGATCCTGGTGACTGGTCCGACCGGTTCGGGAAAGAGTACGACGCTTGCGAGTTTGGTGAATTTCAT
>CAYZLR010000252.1:1586-2158 GCA_964479275.1 uncultured Caulobacterales bacterium | reverse complement strand
AATTCGCAGCTCCGTCTGCCAATCACCTTCAAAGTTAGCCACCGAGATGACTTGTTGATTGGATCGAACCGTCAGATCTTTGAGCCGGCGACGTAAATCCCAAGTCACAACTTTACCGTCGATTGGGCTGCGTATCTCCAAGCCTGCCTTTTTCAATTCTAACAATTTACTTTTATCAATCTGATTTTGCAGTTGCTGTTGGAACAACTTCAAATCACCGTTCAATGTCATCTCTTCGCCAGTCTCAAGATCTTGCGGACGCCCAAGTCGGCGACGCGTCTCCAGGATCCGCGCCTCGATGACCGCAATCTGACCGACGGTTTCCTGCAGGCTGATATCGAGATCAGGATTTTCTAGTTCGATCAACAGCTGACCAGCCGTGACATCATCTCCATGCCCGACGTGCACAGCCGTCACATTCCCGTCAGCGATCGCGTTGACATGACGCCGCTCGGCGGGATGCATCACGCCTTCGACTTTCATATTGAATGGAGCCTGATAAAAAATCAGAAACAGCGTAAACAATCCGAGTGCAATCAAACCCGTAATCGTTTTGGCGAAGTGATCTCGGA
>CAYZLR010000252.1:0-1576 GCA_964479275.1 uncultured Caulobacterales bacterium | reverse complement strand
TGAAATCGCCGCAATGCCATACATCAACAGCGGCATCATGAAGATTTCACTGTGCATCTGTGCGTTGTTAGCTGCGATCTGCGAGTGATTCACGATTAAGTTGCATTGGTCGGCAATGCGTTCCTGCGGCACTTCCGCGTCGAAGTACTCAATGATCAACGCACCAAGCTTCTTCGGTTTCTTGTGTCTACCGGGACGCATTTGAGCGTCACCACGCTTTTCAGGTTTCTTGGTCAGTGGAATCACACCCAGCGTTCGGCAGTGCGATTCGTCCATGTACTCATTGATTCGACGAGCAACTTCTGGTGCCAACCCTTCCGTCCCTTCGGTGATCCAGAATTGACGGTCGATCGCTACGCTGGAAGTCGCCACGCGCCCCAGCAGCCGGACCACGTTCGACCGATTATCAAAACGATCCTGACTGCTGATCGCCGTAACTTTGCAACGACTTCCATTCCAATGAGCAAAACTGACTCGGTCGCAGCCCAACAGACGTCGTGCTTCGTTGGCGATTGCGAAAGCTGTTTCTTTGTAGTCGATCGAGTCATGGACTTCGGAAACGAAATCCAGCGTCGTCGACATTTGGTCGGCGCTTTGGGTCAATCGGGTCAGTTCGTGGCTTTCGTGCCACCGCGGAAACAACTCTGAAATCCTGGCCAAGAATTTCAGGTATCCTTCTTTGGCGTTTTCATTGATGTCGGCTCGCTGCAACAATTCCAGCGAACCGCAACATGCTTTCTCACGATTGAAGACTGGCGAAAATAAAAGCAAACAATTGTTCGTGTTGACATCGCCAGCAGCATCCGCACCGTCTCGGCGAATCGCTGTCGAAGGAATGGCAAGTGCGCGCTGCCGCGAAATAACTTCGCCAACTGCGTCAGTGTGTTTCGTCTCGTCTACTTCCAACGAGAAATTTTGGCGACCCGCTTTGTGAGTAATCCGCGGCGGACCATTTGCATTTGACTGCCAAAGCAGCGCTCCATGAGCACCCGTGAGTTTGACGACTTTGGTCAGTACGGTTTCGCAGAATTCGTCAAACGTCGTGTCTTCACGAGTAAGCGCACTAAGTTGCTGAATCGTTTGACGTACTTCAGCCTTAACTTCCTCGGCTGAAAAGCTTTGACGTGATTCGCCTGTCGACATTTATTTAACCAGAACGTGGTAGTGCATCTAACTGTGCGGGCAGACTGTCTGAGCCACCGCCCCAGAGCCAACGCGGCTCAAAAGGCGATCTAAATGAGAATCGACAGTTCGTGTAAGTATACGACGCTAAATCGAAATTGAAACTGCGCAAAACAGGATGTTGCGGCAACCGCGATCCCGCAAACCCTGTTCAATCGCTAATCCCAACCGCTGCACAAACGATTAATGGTGGTAAACCACTAGTCATACACATCCAGAATCGGATCCAGCCCCATCTCTTGATGAGACTTCGCCTGCATTTTTTCGTTGTACATTAAGATCTTACGGGAACGATAATGCTGATTCTCGACCTTTCGTTGAGCCTTTTCAAAAAGCGAAATCCACCAGCGGCCAGAACGAAGTCAGCGATGAAGTCACTCCTAATTTCAAAGCC
>CAYZLR010000251.1:0-2168 GCA_964479275.1 uncultured Caulobacterales bacterium | reverse complement strand
TTCCCCTAGACAACGGAAATGTAGGTACCCCAGCCCGTATTCCCAACACTTTTCCAATGGTGAATCACCCCAAAAATGAGCAAGCGTATTTAGGGTTTTCGGAATTATATCATCGAAGATTAGAACAATACGAATACAGAGGATTGGAGAACTTACCAACCATAGATTCTGTATTAAAAGCCAACAAACTCTATTTGAATAGAATAGGAAATCCTATCAACTTATCCATTGGTCAGATACAAGGCAAAAGCTGTGTAGATGAAGGCGGTGTAGTGGTTGGAGTAGAACCATGGGTATATCAACCCAATGCGCTCAATTTTCCTTACTATCGCAGAGACAGCCTTTGCAGAATGATCCCAGCAGGAGCCTATTTGAATCATGCCATGCCCTTAAAATCCGACCTCAAAAAGCATCAAGCTACCGATTGGAATCGAAGAATCCTAGAAATGGCCTTCTCCGAAGACGACAGCACGAATTATACCTACTTAGCAACGTTGGGCGATAACAACTTCAACAGGCGTTGTGATTTTTATGTGAATGAGGCCAACAGCATGGGCTGTGATACTTGTTTTGATATTAAAACCGCCAACATCCCCGTAGACCCCAACAGCAGCACAGGCGACCCCAATCCCATCACGGGCATAGCGGTAGACCCCTTGAATGGGCGCAGAGTTTGGATCAGTTTGTCGGGCTATGGCAATGCCTACAAAGTGTATTATTCTGATGATGCAGGCGATAGCTGGGTGAGTTGGGATGATGCAGACGGCTCGCTTGCTACGCTCAATCTGCCGATCAATGGCCTAGTGTACCAGCGTGGCACCAATGACCGTTTGTACATTGCCACGGATGCAGGGGTGTATGTACGCGAAGGGCAAGGCAATTGGTTGCGCTATGGCGCAACCTTCCCCAATGTTCGGGTAACGGAGTTAAAAATCAACTATTGTGTGGGCAAGCTTCGTGCGGCCACCTTCGGCAGAGGCGTTTGGGAAGCGGACTTGCTCCCCACAGAAAACAGCCTCCACTACCGAAGTTTTAGAAGTGTAGATACGAGCGAAACGTGGAACAAGGACAAAAACATGTCCAGAGACATTCGCATCAAGGCAGGCGCGACCCTCACCCTCCAAAACATAACCCTCAACATGCCCAAAGATGGCCTAATCATAGTAGAACAGGGCGCACAATTGCTAGTAGACAGCAGCACGATCACCAACCTATGCGGTCAAACATGGCAGGGCATAGAGGTGTGGGGCACTACCCAAAACAGCCAAAATTTTTCCAATCAAGGATTGCTCTACGTCACCAATTCGACCATAGAACACGCCAAAGAGGCCGTGCGCCTCTGGAAAGTGGGCGATTACCCAAATGCCAGTAGCACCACAGGCGGCACAGGGGGCATGGTATGGGCTGGCAATACCCAATTCTTGAACAACTGGCGCAGTGCGGAGTTTATGAAATACCAATCCAATAATCGCTATTTGAGCGAATTCAATGGCTGTACTTTTGAGGTGAATGATGCCATTCGCCAAGACTTTCTGGGGCATCTATCGGCTTGGGATGTAGGCGGCTTGCGCCTAAGAGGTTGTAACTTTCGAGATACCCGAAGCCAAAAACAAGATGATGCTTACGGCATCTTGACGCTCTCGGCCAGCGTACAGCTCACGGCATGGCAAACAGGGGGCAATTTTCAACGAAACAGCTTTGAGGGTATTTCTAGGGGCATTGTACTCGGCAGCACACCAACACAATTCTCCAATGTGGTGGATCAGACAGATTTTACCAATAATAATCGTGGTGTGATTGTTCGGGCTAGTGGTGGTTTGAAATTGTTACGCAACAGCTTTGAGATTGGGGGCTATGACAACCGTTTTACAGGCGCGCAGCCTTATGGTTTGAGTATCCTTCGCCAAGGGGATTTTGTGGCGCAGCAGAATGATTTTGTACAGGCAGTTGGTACGCCTTCTAATCGTTTGAGTATTGGTTTTTGGATCGATGATTTGGGCAGTGGGTTTAATGAGATTAAGAATAATACGTTCACGAATCTGACGATTGCTAATTTGGCGCATGGGAATAGCAGCGCGGATAATAGTAATCCATTTGGCGGATTACAGTATTTCTGTAATGGACAAACAAGTAATGCTTTTGATATAACTGTGATAAAAGCCTATCAA
>CAYZLR010000250.1:0-2176 GCA_964479275.1 uncultured Caulobacterales bacterium | reverse complement strand
GTAGCCGTCTACGCCGAGGTCCTCGGCGGCCTCATCCCCGACCTCGACTCTGACTCTGCGGATCGGGCAAGGGTCTGCGCACTGTGGCAGATGGGCATATAAAGATCACCTATCCTGACCTACCGGTGGCATCCCGGCGGGACGATATTATGGCGGCCATGCGGGATCATCAGGTTGTCGTCGTCGTGGGTGAGACGGGTTCTGGTAAGACGACTCAGTTGCCGAAAATGGCTCTACAGCTTGCTCAGGAGTTAGAGTTGAAGGGCAAAGTCGCTTGTACACAACCACGCCGGATAGCCGCATCATCAGTGTCAAAGCGAGTCGCTGAAGAGCTAAAACTTCCGCTGGGAAAAGAAGTTGGCTATAAGGTTCGTTTCACAGATGAGACGTCCCGAGATACTCAACTGAAGTTCATGACAGATGGGATATTACTGGCTGAGACGCAGGGGGATCCTGACTTGCAGGAGTATCACACCGTTATCATAGACGAGGCCCATGAACGGAGCCTGAATATTGATTTTCTTCTCGGGCTTTTACGGAATTTGTTAGACCGGCGGAAAGATCTTCGGGTCATTATTTCCTCCGCGACTTTGGATGCCGGAGGGTTTCAGAATTTTTATTCAAAGGGCCGTGATGAAGAGGTTCCGTTACTGGAAGTAGAGGGGAGAACTTTTCCGGTAGAGACGCATTATCTGCCTGAGCAGAGAAATGAAGACCTTACGGGGCACGTCGCGCGAGCTGTGGAGTGGATATCATCAGTGGATAGACAGGGAGATGTTCTAGTATTCCTTCCTGGTGAGCGAGAGATTCGAGAGTGTGCGGAAGTACTGAATGGTCGTGACTATCCAGGAACAGATATTTTGCCACTTTTTGCTCGGCTCGGCATGGCGGATCAGCAGAAGATTTTTCAACCATCGGGTTATACACGGCGAATCGTTTTAGCGACGAATGTGGCTGAAACTTCTTTGACTATACCAGGTATTATATATGTAGTAGATAGTGGAGTGGCGCGTGTGAGTCGCTATAGTCCTGGTCGGCAAGTTCAGAGGTTACAGATAGAGCCTGTGTCTCAGGCCTCAGCTCGTCAGAGGAAAGGGCGATGCGGCCGTGTTACAGAAGGGATCTGTGTGCGTCTCTATGATGAAGAGGACTTCAATGAACGTCCGGAATTTACTGATCCAGAAATTCGACGGAGTTCACTGGCTGGTGTGATCCTACGGATGAAGTCTCTCGACCTCCCTGATATAGAGGATTTTCCTTTAGTTGATCCACCATCGCCACGTCTTATCAGTGAAGGCTACCGTACTCTGCGTGAGATCGGCGCGATGACTAAGGATAGTTACCTGACAGAGATTGGCTGGCAGCTTAGCCGATTACCCGTGGATCCGCGTCTAGGGCGTATGCTTCTGTATTCCCTGCAAGAGCGTTGTATTTCGGAGATGGTTGTATTGGTCGCTGCGTTTAGTTTGATGGATCCACGCGAGAGGCCTGCTGAGAAGAAGGATGCCGCCGACCGTGCACAACAGATGTTTCATCATGTGGACTCAGATTTTTTGAGTATTTTAAAAGTCTGGGCGACAATTCAGACAACACGCGATGGGCGTCGATTAAAAAAAGGCCCACTTCGTAAGCTATGCAAAGAACGTTTTCTGAATTTCCGCCGTGTGATTGAATGGGATAACCTAGTGATGGAAATTTCGCGATCAGCGAAAGAATTGTTAGATTGGAAGCCGCGCCCAGTTTCCGTGAAAGAGCAAGAGTGGGCTCATATGGATGCCATCCATAAATCTATTCTCGCAGGAGCACCCCGTCAGTTCGGTAGATGGATTCCTGAGAAGAAAACATACATTGCCGCAGGTGGGAGAGAGTTTGCAATCTTCCCTGGTTCTGGGCTCTTTGGTGCACGGAAGCAATCATGGTTACTCGCCATGGAGTTAGTCGAAACCTCCCGTCTTTGGGCACGCCGTGTGTCTAAGTTAGACCCACTCTGGGTGGAAGAAGTCGCCCCGCATCTCTGCGCACTGCGCTATCACTCAGCTAAATGGGATAAAGGGCAGGGGGCTGTCTATGCGGAAGAAATCGTTATGAGTGGTGGGCTCGAACTTGCGAGACGGCGCGTTCACTTCGGACGAGTCGATGTAAAAGCAGCCCGTGAAATATTTATCCTAGAAGGACT
>CAYZLR010000249.1:0-2183 GCA_964479275.1 uncultured Caulobacterales bacterium | reverse complement strand
TTGGCCTTTATCTTACGCAGGCCTTCTATACGGTTCAGGAAGACCAGTTGGGCGTCGAACTGCGTTTTGGCAAGCCCAAGGATGAGATATCATCTGCGGGACTTCACTTCCATCTTTGGCCGATAGAGACCTACGAACTGGCTAACACAGCGGAAAACCAGATTAACATTGGCTCGACAGGCAGCACTTCAAATACTGCGGGTATGATGCTTTCAGGTGACCAGAACATCGTTGATGTAGCTTTCTCTGTCCTATATCAGGTGACGTCACCTAATGATTTCCTGTTTAACGTGAAAGAACCAGAGGGCATGGTTCGCCAGGTTGCCGAAAGTGCGATGCGTGAAGTGGTCGGCAAACGCCCAGCCCAGGATATTTTCCGTGATGCGCGTGCAGGTATTGCGGACGAAGTTCGCGCGATTACTCAGGCAACACTTGATAGCTATGGCGCTGGTTTGAACATTAATGCTGTTAACATTGAGGATGTTGCTCCACCGCCAGGTGAAGTGGCTGATGCATTTGATGAAGTTCAGCGTGCTGAACAAAACGAAGACCAGTTTATTGAGGAAGCTAACCAATACTCGAACCGGATATTGGGTGCAGCTCGCGGTGAAGCAGCTCAAATTCTCGAAGATGCCGCAGCTTATAAGAACCGCGTTGTTGAAGAGGCCAAAGGTGAGGCGCAACGCTTTATCTCGGTCTATGATGAATATGCGAAAGCACCGGAGGTCACCCGTAAACGCCTTTTCCTTGAAACAATGGAGAAGGTTCTGGGCGACTCAAACAAGGTGATTGTTGAACAAGGAAACGGGCAGGGCGTTGTGCCTTATCTGCCATTACCGGAAATCAACAAGCGCGCAACCCAGTCACAGGGAGCACAATAATGTCTAATCGGATGCCTATTATTTTTGCGATCGGTGCGGTTATTGCGTACCTGATATACAACTCACTCTTTGTGGTGAATGAACGCGATCAGGCAATTGTGCTGCGTTTTGGGGAAATTCAGAATGTTGAAACAGAGCCTGGCCTCTATTTTAAAGCTCCATTTGCAGCGTTTGGTCTCGACACAGTCCAGATCATTGAAGATCGTCTTCTGCGTTTCGACCTCGAGGACATTCGTGTTCAGGTCTCTGGCGGTAAATTCTACGAGGTGGATGCATTTCTGACATACCGTGTCGCTGATGGTATTAAGTTCCGTCAGCAGGTTTCGGGAAATCTTACTCTTGCTGAACAACGTCTTCGCACACGCCTCGATGCTGCATTGCGTCGGGTTTACGGTCTTCGTGGTTTTGAAGCTGCGCTTTCTGAAGAACGCCTCGCAATGATGCGTGAAGTGCGCGATCAGCTTCGCCCTGATGCTACATCACTTGGCCTTGAAATCGAGGATGTACGGATCCGTCGCACTGATTTAACGGCAGAAGTTTCTGACCAGACTTTTGCACGGATGCGTTCTGAGCGTCTTGCCGAAGCCGAGCGTCTTCGTGCTCGTGGTCAGGAAGCTGCCCGCCGTATCAAAGCCCGCGCGGACCGTCAGGTTGTTGAAATCAAAGCTGCTGCTCAGCGCGATGGTGAAATTCTTCGAGGTGAAGGTGAGGGGGAGCGCAACGCGATCTTTGCTGATGCATTCGGTCGTGATGCCGAGTTCTTCGAGTTTTACCGGTCGATGACTGCTTATAGCGAGGCATTGCAAGAAAACGGTACAACGATGGTTTTGTCGCCAAATTCGGATTTCTTCCGTTATTTTCAGAACCCGAACGGCTCTTCACGCTCTACGACTACGGGCCAGTAAAGGCTCGTAGTGCAAAGGAATGAGTGAATTCATAATTGCCGTAGGGCTGGTGTTTGTAATTGAAGGCTTGGTTTACGCAGCTTTCCCGAGTGCTATGCGTAATATGGTCAATGAATTGGCCAGGATGCCTGATCAAACGCTCAGGACCTGCGGCTTGTTTGCTGTGGGGCTGGGCGTTTTCATTGTCTGGCTGGTAAAAGGGTGAAATCATGTTTCTTGCAACAATTGGTCATATTTTACTCGTACCTATAAAACCAACACAACAGAACAAACCTGCGTGAGTAGGCGAGTGTTCATCTGTCACTGGCAAATGGATGCGGTATAAGTGAAACAACAGGTGGTTATCACCATCACACTTTGGAGGCTTTCAGCGAATGAACTTTTACACTTCAATCAA
>CAYZLR010000248.1:0-2185 GCA_964479275.1 uncultured Caulobacterales bacterium | reverse complement strand
TCGACATCGCTGTGGTGAGTGAGGACGAGGGCAGCGTCTTGGCTGGCGAGGGTTTCGGGGGTGAGATCGACGGAGGTGAGGTCGAATTTGTGTTTTCTCATGCGCGGGAAAGTCGGCACCCATGGGTCTGAATAAGTGATCTCGGCTCCCCATTCGCGCAGCAGTTCCATGACTTCGACGGCGGGGCTTTCGCGCATGTCGTCTACGTCGGGTTTGTAAGCGATGCCGATGGCGAGGATTCTAGCGCCTTTGAGAGATTTGCCGCGCTCGTTCAGGGCGCGGATTAGCTTGTCGAGGACGAATTGTGGCATGGCGGCGTTGACCTCGCCTGCCAGCTCGATGAATTTGGTGTGGACGCCGTACTCGCGCGCTTTCCATGTCAGATAGAACGGATCGACCGGGATACAATGACCGCCGATGCCGGGGCCGGGATAGTAGGCGGTAAAGCCGAAAGGCTTGGTGGCGGCGGCGTCGATGATCTCGAAAATATCAAGACCCATGCGGTCGGCGGTGATCTTCATCTCGTTGACGAGGCCGATATTGACGGCGCGGTGGATATTCTCCAGCAGCTTCACCATCTCGGAGGCTTGGGTGGAGGAGACTGGGACGACGGTGTTGATGATCTCACCATAGAGCGCGAGGCCTGCTTCCAGGCAAGCTGGGGTCGAGCCGCCGACGACTTTGGGGATCGTGTCAGTGGTGAAATCGGGGTTGCCGGGGTCTTCGCGCTCGGGACTGTAGACGAGGTGAATGTTCGTGCCGATGGTAAGGCCGCGTGCTTCGATGCAAGGGCGCAGGATTTCTTCGGTGGTGCCGGGCCATGTGGTGCTCTCTAAGCTGATGAGTTGACCCGCGCGCAGGTGCGGGGCGATGGACTCCATGGTGCCTGTGACAAAACTGAGGTCCGGCTCGCGATATTTGTTGAGCGGGGTTGGGACGCAGATGATCGCCGTGTCTGCTTCGGCAATGCGAGACATATCGGTGGTGGCCTCAAAGCCTGACGCGCGCATGGTGGCGACGGCATCGGAGGAGATGTGCTTGATGGTCTCGATGCCTTGATTGAGGCGTTCGACGCGAGCGGCGTCGATGTCAAAGCCCAAGATGCGGAAACCCATCTGCGAGAACCGCAGCGCCAGAGGGACACCGACATAGCCGAGGCCGATGATGCCAATCACGGCGTCTTTTGACTTTACGCGGTCGAGGAAGGTCATAAGTGGCTCCGGTCAAATCCTTAAGGACAGGGATCGATCAATCCGCTTCGCTGACCGTTCCTTACCCCAAAACCTTGTTCAGATGGGCCAGAAAATATGCGCCGCCTTCTTCTTCGTGCAGAAGATGACCACAATCGGGGATGCGGATGCTTTCGGTGTCTTTCAGACGCTTTACCCAGCGGTCAGAGGTTTTCGGATCGACGGCGCGGTCTCGACCCCCGGTGATGAGCAGGCTGGGCGACGTGATCTCGTTGGTTCGGGCGATCAGCGGCTCAAGCTCCCAACGGGCCATCATGGCGATGGTGGCGTCTACATGGGCCGTGTCTGCTACGAGGCATCGGTAGCAGGCGATGCCCTCTGCGTCGATCTTGCTGCCGGTGGCTTCGATCAATCGGCGGACGGCGCTTTCGGAAGACATGGTGAGGGAGACGAGATTTGCGCCGATGGCTCCGAAATTCATCAGCTTTGCGGAGAAAGGCATGATCGCGCCAGCGACACCGGGGAACGGCTCTAGCGCGCCATTGATCGAGACGATGCGGTTTGGAGCGCTGGGCAGGTCGAGCGCGAGTTGATAGGCGATTGCCGCGCCTGCGGAATGGCCGATGATGATTGTGGGTGATGCGTCCATCGCGGCGAGCAGTTCGGTGATTGCGGTGCTCATGCCTTTGAGACTGCATAACTCCGGGTCGCTCGCGAAGGTGAAGCCTTGGCCGGGGAGGTCTAGAGCGATGACATGGTGGGTTTTTGCCAGAGGCTCGATGATGTGACGCCAACTATGAGTCGATGCGCCGGTGCCGTGGAGGAGCAGGATTGTGGGTCCAGTCCCTACTTCTTGGATGTGCCAGCGGATTTTGCCTATGGCTTTGAAGTGGCTGAGGGTGCGGTTGGGCCAGTTCTTGCCGTCTCGGTCCCAGATCATGGGGGGGAAGTACTGTCACCCTCGGACTTGTTCCGAGGGTCCAGTCTTTCATGAA
>CAYZLR010000247.1:0-2208 GCA_964479275.1 uncultured Caulobacterales bacterium | reverse complement strand
TTGTGGCTGTGGCTGGGACGTGGGCAGAATTTATCCTGCCTCTATTAATCGTTTTGGGTTTATTCACCAGATTAGCTGCACTTGGAATGATCGGTTTCACGATTGTACAATCATATGTTGATGTAACTGGCCATGGCGTTGCTGGAAAAGATCTTGGTGCTTGGTTTGATGGTCCTTCAGGCAGCCTTATCATGGATCAAAGATTATTCTGGGTCTTTTTGTTCCTTGTTTTGGTTGTAAAAGGTGCTGGCGCACTTTCTATCGATAACCTTTTAAGTTCTCGTTTTAAATCAAACACATAACTATAAACTCAGATCCTGTCTTTCAAGTTGCGAATATACTTCCCAGCTTGAAAGAATTTTTCAAATAATATGATTAAACAAAAATATAAGATGGTATTCGAATGAATGATATAATTGTTGGCGTCTATCCTGTTGTAAATGTACTTGCAGTGATATTCATATTTTTACTGGGATTAATTGCAGCAATTGTTGTTGTTCTATTTGTCATTGATCGTTCACAATCTAAAGATGCTGTCAGAAAAAACTACCCTGTTGTGGGGCGCTTTAGGCATATTTTCAGTGAATTAGGTGAGTTCTTCAGGCAATATTTTTTCGCACAAGACCGCGAAGAAATGCCCTTTAATCGTGCTGAACGCAACTGGATTGAAAAGTCTTCAGTGGGGCGTGATAATACAATTGCTTTTGGCTCTAGCAAATTACTAACTGTTCCAGGAACACCAGTATTTGTAAATTGTGCATTTCCTAAATTAGATGAGGATGTCAAAGAAGCACCTGCAGTTGTTATTGGCCCCTACTCACGTAATCCATATGCTGCAAAATCTGTTATCAACATTTCTGGAATGAGCTTTGGTGCAATCTCAAAGCCTGCAGTTCAAGCTTTATCGGCTGGTGCTAAGCTTGCAGGATGTTGGTATAATACAGGCGAAGGTGGGTTATCTGAGCATCATCTATCTGGGGGATGTGACATCGTCTTTCAGGTCGGTACGGCAAAATATGGTGTCCGAAATGAAGATGGCAGTTTAAATGACGATAAGTTACGTGCAATTGCTGCGCATGACGAAGTTAAAATGATAGAACTAAAAATGAGCCAAGGCGCAAAACCGGGCAAAGGAGGTATCTTACCTGCTGCAAAGGTTACGCCAGAGATCGCTAAAATCAGAGGTATCCCAGTTGGAGAATCCTCTATATCACCCAATAGACACCCTGAAATAGATAGCGCAGAAGAATTGCTCGATTACATCAACCATCTTCGTGATGTGTCTGGCAAACCTGTGGGTTTTAAAGCAGTGGTTGGTTCATACGGTTGGCTTGAAACGCTCTGCAAAGAAATTCATAACCGCGGCATAGAAAGTGCACCAGATTTTATTACAGTAGATTCAGGTGATGGCGGAACTGGTGCTGCGCCAATGCCACTTATGGACAGTGTTGGTCTTAGCATTCGTGAATCTTTGCCAATGGTCGTAGATATCCTTATTAAATACGGCCTACGTGACCGTATTCGCGTTATGACATCTGGTAAATTGGTCACCCCTGCCGAAGTAGCTTGGGCATTTTGTACGGGCGCTGATTTTGTTGTTTCAGCACGTGGGTTTATGTTTGCGCTCGGATGCATTCAAGCATTGAAATGCAACAAAAACACTTGCCCCACAGGAATTACAACCCATAAACCAAGCCTACAACGCGGCTTAGATCCTGCTGAAAAATCTGTTCGCGTGATGAATTTTGCAAAGAAAATAAACTATGGCTCTGGCCTTATCGCGCATTCATGCGGTGTTTCCCACGTACGTGAATTGAAACGATATCATTGCCGTATTGTTCAACAAGGGGCAGTTTCACGCCCAATGGACGAAATATATCCAATACCAACTACGTTACCTGAATATAAATCATAATTTTATCCGGAGTAAGTGACATGACACATATCAAAGCCTCTGACCTGATGGTCCAAGCATTAGAGAACGAAGGAGTTGAATACATTTTCGGCGTGCCAGGAGAAGAGAATTTAGATTTTCTAGACTCCCTACGTAATTCTTCTATCAAACTGATACTTACACGCCACGAACAAGGCGCAGGTTTTATGGCAGCCACATACGGACGATTAACAGGTAAAACTGGTGTTTGCTTAGCAACACTTGGCCCTGGGGCGACAAATTTTGTGACTCCTGCTGCTTATGCACAATTGGGT
>CAYZLR010000246.1:0-2216 GCA_964479275.1 uncultured Caulobacterales bacterium | reverse complement strand
CAGAATGCGGCGTCGTCGTGGCATTTCCAACTGCATTTTTCGGTACTTGGTTTTGTTGGTGGCGTTGATGTTTCATTCACGAGGATCATGAATGCGATTGGGGTTAGGAGGATTAGGATGTTTCTTTTCACATTAATTATTGATTTTTAATCTTAAGCATTATTTCTTCAATATCACTTTTATTAAAAAGATTAGGTGGTGTTATCTTCTTAAGATAAGATATGGCTTTTTCATATTCTTTTAGCTGTTTATAGATCGAGCTTATCCTTCCAAAAGCCTTATTTCTTTCGTTTTGAGTTGTAGAAAATTCAGGGTTATCAAACTCTTTGAATAAACTGATCGCTTTTTGATATTGGCCATCTTTAGAAAGAGCAAAACCCGTTTCAAGAATAACTTCATCTCTTAAATGCGATTGTTTATATTTTTCAAGAAAATGCGTACCGGTTTTTATTATTTGTTTGAGAGAACCTGCATTCCTTACATCTTTTAAATCATTGAGCATTTCCTCTTTAGGTTCTCTTATTTTGAAGGATAATTTATTTGATCTGTAGATCTTACCAGAAGTATCAGATAATATACGGTTAACTGAATAACTCCCAGGGTTAAGCATATATTTATCAGTAGGAGCTCCTGAAATTTTCTTTGAACCATTAGGTTGAAGACTTATAATTGGGGAATCAATTAAGGAGCCACAAATGATTGTAATTGGCTTGATTTCTTCTCTATCTTTAGAAATCTCCCAAGAAACAGTATTAACATTAGGCTCCAAAAAATGAAGCGTATCAGACGTAAGATTTCTAAACTCACTATTAATTTTAATGGGTTCTCCCATTTCAAATCTACTCTTCTCAATTGAAATCCAATATGGTTGTTTCTTTTTTTCGTCAATAGTTCTTTGTAGATAGAAAATTTTACGATCAATCGATGTCTTATAATGTTTTTCAGGGCTATAACGATAAGTTGATTTTTTATAGTAAGACATCGCTTTATCGTATTCACCTAATGTTTTATAGTTCCTTGCAATCCTTGAAAATGCCCCATTCCTCTGACGAATAGATGTTTCAAAATCTGTTTGCTCAAATTCTTTTAAAACTTCTATCGCCTTTTCATATCTTCTTTCTTTTTCAAAAATTTTGGCCACGTGAAAAACAATATCATCCCGGAGATGAGATTTTTTGTACTTTTCTATAAAATCCAAACTTCTCTGAATTTGTATTTCATTGGTCTTTCCGTTATAACATTCTTTAGCTACTTTAGCTGCAGACCGATTTCCTTTCTTTACTATAAAACTAATACGATTTGATTTGTATATATCCCCTTTTTTATCACTCATAAATGCTCTGATGAAGTATATTCCAGCATCAAATTGCCGAGAAGCTGTTGGATCATGTAAAAACCGCCTGTTTTCTTCAGGGTATATTCTTTCCTCATAGGACTCAAGCGCACGGGCACTGATGGTTGGCATCCGCTTCCAAACTTTATAAATCTCCCAAGAAGCCAAACCAAAACTATGTTCAAATTCAAGTGTATCAGAAGTACGATTTTCAAATTTACAATTGATAATCATTGGTTCACCTACGGTAAACACATTCACTTTTTTTTCAAAAGAAATAGAGAGCTTGGGCGTCTTCGCAATACCAAGTTGTACTGCTAAAAGAAGAATTAAAACGATGGAAAGGTTTGTTTTCATAATTCAAATATACTGTTTTTAAATTTCATAAACTTCAAAGTCTATCTCGTTTCTAACCCGATCCAAATCCCTCGTAACCCCAATCATAAAACCACCACCACCTGCCCCACAAATTTTCAATTTAAAAAGGTCAGAATCCAAACCTATTTGCCAAGTCTCTTTTAAAAAATCAGGAATCAAACCAGGCAAATGATCAAATTGTAATTGACTCATCTTTTCCATAATTGGCCAAAGGTTTTCATAATCATTTAACAAAAAAGCATCGATGGCTTGTTTGTTTATCGTCAATAATTGAGGTCGGATATTTGATTGGAAACCAGGTTTTTCATTTTGATTTAAAAACCATTTGATAAGTGGTTCTGCTTTACGCGGATGATTGGTATCTAATAGAAAAAGTTGATAATCCGTTTGCTGTTTCTTCCAATTTTCTAAAATGATGATTTCTCCATTTCCTTTTATTAAAATGGTTTTTCCAATATAACAAACCAATGGATCGGTTCCACTCGATGCGCCGTGAAAATAGCCT
>CAYZLR010000245.1:0-2230 GCA_964479275.1 uncultured Caulobacterales bacterium | reverse complement strand
GAACCAGCGTTTGCAGCAACTGTGCTTCCACGTTCGCATCGCACGCCATAAACGCCAGCATGGTTGCCATGTCCGGGCGCATCATGCCCGCGCCTTTTGACATGCCGCTGATCGTAACCACATCGCCGTTGAGCTGAATTGTTTTGCTCACCGCCTTTGGCAGCGTGTCAGTTGTCATTATCGCTTTTGCCGCTGCAAGCCAGTTATCTGCCTGCAGGTTTTGCGCGCACAATTCAAAGCCTTTCGACATCCGCTCACAGGGTAAAAACTCGCCAATCACACCCGTGGAAAACGGTAAGACCTCTACAGGTTCAACGCCCACTGCGCCGGCAACCAAACTCGCAAGCGCCTTCGCATCCGCCATCCCGCGCTCGCCGGTTGCGGCATTTGCATTGCCACTATTCACCATAAACACACGATTGCCATGTCCTGCGGCCAGATTCTCGCGACAAAGCCGCACAGGCGGCGCGGCAAAGCCAGACTGGGTAAAAACACCAGCTACGGTGCTGCCCTCGGCAAGTACAATTAGCGCAAGGTCGTCGCGCAACCCAGCTTCGCCTGCGCCAGGCGCAGCTGAGCGCTTCACCTCTGCAGAGGCAGCAGCCAGCGTTACACCAGCAACAGACAAAAGCTCGCCTGGCTCAGCCAGATTGACTGCCATCAGGCCAATTTACCGTGGCACTGCTTATATTTTTTACCCGAGCCGCAGGGACATGGATCGTTGCGGCCGATTTTTTCACCCTGACGCACAAAGGTGGCGGGGGGCGCAGTTTCAGGTGCGCCCTGGCCCGGTACGGGGCGACCTGGCCCGGTCGCTCCGGGCTGCGCAGAAGCCTGGGCTGCGCCACCAGACAACGCTCCCGCCGCCTCGGCATGAGTGAAGTCCATCTGCCGTTGTGCGGCTGCACGGCGTTCTTCTTCAGCACGCTGCACTTCTTCAGGTGTTTCAAGCTCCACCCGTGATAACAGTTTCACCACATCGCGTTTTACGTTGTAGAGAAACTCCTGGAACAACTCGAAGCTTTCGCGCTTGTACTCTTGCTTCGGTTGCTTTTGCGCATAGGCACGCAAATGAATGCCCTGACGCAAATGATCCATCATGCCCAGATGTTCTTTCCAGCGTTGGTCGAGTACCTGCAACATAAGCTGCTTCTCAACCAGGCGAATATCTACCCCCGCTGCCTGCCAGCGCTGTGCCTTTGCGTCATACTCTTCGAGTATTTGTGCCAAACACTTATCACGCAGTTTATCGTCATCCAGGTTATCATCCGCATCCAACCAAGCGGCGACCGGCTGGCGCGAATTGAACTCAGTCTGCAGTGCCTGCTCGAGGCCCGGCACATCCCACTGTTCCTCGATGCTCATGGGTGGAATGTATTCGCTAACTACATCTGCAAGAATCTCTTCGCGTAAACCTTGAATTGTCTCGGCTATTTCTTCCGCTTCCATCAGGTCGCGGCGCTGCTGGTAAACCACCTGTCGCTGATCGTTGGCAACATCATCGTAGTCAAGCAAGTTTTTGCGGACATCGAAATTGCGCTCTTCGACCTTGCGCTGCGACTTCTCTATGGCGTTACTCACCATTCGAGCTTCAATCGCTTCGCCCTTCTCCATACCCATCGACTGCATTAGCCCGCGCATACGATCCGACGCAAAAATTCGCATGAGATCATCTTCGAGTGACAAATAGAACCGCGACGAGCCAGGATCACCCTGACGTCCTGAGCGCCCTCTTAGCTGGTTATCGATGCGCCGTGATTCATGGCGCTCCGTACCAATAATGTGCAGACCACCGGCCTGCAACACAGCCTCATGACGCTTGGCCCACTCCGCCTTTATGGCTTCTGTTTGCGCATCTGTCGGGTTATCAAGCGCGTCGACTTCTGCCTCCCAACTGCCACCTAGCACAATGTCAGTACCTCGACCAGCCATGTTGGTTGCAATGGTTACCGCACCCGGCGAACCCGCTTGGGCAATTATGTCAGCCTCACGCTCATGCTGCTTGGCGTTCAATACGTTGTGCGCAATTTTGTTTTTATCCAGCTCGGCCGATACTAGCTCGGATGATTCGATAGACGCAGTACCCACCAATACCGGCTGACCGTTGCCGGTCCTTTCAATAATATCGTCAACGATAGCGTCGTACTTTTCTGGGGTCGACAAAAACACTTGGTCGTTGGCATCATCGCGAATCATGGCCTTGTGGGTTGGAATAACCACAACATCAAGC
>CAYZLR010000244.1:0-2234 GCA_964479275.1 uncultured Caulobacterales bacterium | reverse complement strand
AATTTGAATTGGGTTAGCAGGTGGGGTAGTGGTAGTACTGATTCCCGATGATAAATGCTCAACATATTCAAAAGGATTACCATGGTAGTGATAACCTTGAGGACCAGTATGTGCAGAGGCACAATCCAATCCTACTTTATCATTTCCACTACCTTGATTATTGGTGGGTTCAAAAACCCAATCCCAATTATATTCCCCTGTTGAGGTATTTTCAAAAATAAAAGGGGTGGCAGGCGCAGGAGCAATAATTACGCCGTTGAGCGCCACGCCAAATTCTATATTGGGTCGTCCTTCGCTAGTAACCACCGAAGTTACAGCATTCGCTTTGACAGGAGTTGCATCTAATTGAAAGCTCTTATCAATGGGGCTAGGTTCTCTATTTTGATTAAAGCAATATTGATGGTCTGGAAAATTATTCGAACTAATAGAGCGAATATCATTACTTACCGTTTCGGAATAGGTGCTCGTTACTTCAGGCGTAGCACAACAACCTATATTAGTAAAGCTAGTCTCATTACTATTGGCGCAACTGGCATCATCAATGCCCGTTTCTTCACAACTAGCAATTTTGATTTCTAAAGTACCATTAGTACCTACATACTCAAACCCTGCCTTTAGTACAATACTTTCGCCAGCTTGAAAAACGCCATTATCACCAGTTAGTGGATAAGCGGTTTCAATATATTTTTCGGCATAAATAGTTCTATCTGCGGTCATTTCAGCAGTAGCTATTAAGGAATCTGCTGTACAATAAGTAGGTGCAGGCGAACCATCACAACCAGTACAAATGGAACCACCACAATCAATCCCCGTTTCCGCTCCATTTTGAATAGAGTCTCTGCAAGACCAGCTAGTTCTTATTTGTTCTGCCTCTGTTGCTAAGTCCGTCTTGATAGTTTCTTGTGCGGAAGTTAAACTGCTGATAAGATTAGTTGTCTCTAGTGTATCCGCAATCAAATCGTAAAATTCCTGTGTGCCGTCTTCAAATTCTAATAGTTTATATTGGTTATCCCTAATGGACCAATCATTATCAATTTCTGTATAATTATAGGCTCTAGTTGACCCAGTAGTGCTAGATAATAAATGTTTAAAGCTGTGGCTATTATTCACACCACCTGCCAAATCTGCTCCTGTAATTTCTAGAATAGTAGCATAAATATCAGCCGCATGGACTAAAGCATTTTCCGTCTCATTGGTTCTACTTACGCCTTTTCCTGAGACAATTAGGGGGACATGTGCCCCTCCTTGATAAATAGACCCTTTAGCTCGTGAGGATATAAAATTTTGGATAACCCCTCCTGGTGTCCCATTATCCCCCATATAAATAATCACCGTATTCTCTAAGACTGCACTTGGAATATTATCCATCAATCGACCGATTTCAAAATCTAGGGCTTCAATCATCGTAATATAGTTCTGCTTATTAGAACCATTAGTAGAACTAGTAATCATGGAGTCGGGAGGTGTATGAAAGGGGCTATGGGGAGATACGTGCGCCAGCCAAAGAAACCAAGGCTGAGATTGGTTGTTGACCCATTCGATGGCATCGTTGGTTATATGTGTCGTAGCATATTCCGTTATCATGGAAGTCGTTCCATCAGTATGCACTTTTTCCCAATTAAAATAATCCGCCACTTGGGAACTAAAAGCCCCTTCATAATGGTCAATGCCCAATTCTCTGGGATGATTATAATCAACTGGTTGGGAAAGATGCCATTTACCAATCACCGCATCCGCATAAGCGTCACTAGTTTGAGTTGCCAAAGCACTAAATATGGAAGTATGGCTAGCATTTAAATTTCCTGGCGTACCCAATACATCTGTTTTGATTCCATATTTCCCACTCATGATGGCTGCTCTTGTTGGGGTACATTTTGGTGCTGCCCAAGCATTCATAAAGGTAAGCCCGGATGCTCTTAACTCATCTAAATGAGGCGTAACGGGCATTCGAGTATTATTTTGGTAGCCGTGGGATACATCTACGCCCAAGTCATCTGCTATAATTAATAGGATGTTGGGCTGGTTGGGGTTGGTTTGAGCGAGACCTACTGAAAAGGAACTGCTCATAAAGATTAGCAATAGATATAATCTATTTTTAAAAAAATAATAAGACATTAACAAATTTTTTGGCAACGGATTTGACGAATTTATCGTGCATCATTCATGGTTTGGTAATGATATTGACAAATAACCAATATCAATTTATTGCCCTACCTTAAAAGCCCCATCTCTTT
>CAYZLR010000243.1:0-2237 GCA_964479275.1 uncultured Caulobacterales bacterium | reverse complement strand
CAAAGATGACAATGGGATGCCTAACAAGATTGCATTCGTGTGGATGGACAGAGACAGGAGTTACTTCATTGCAAGTAACGCCGGTCTCCCAATGTAAGTCGCCATCGACACCACACCAGCTGCAGCAAACACAACAGCTTCAACGCCCACAAGCCTATCTATGTGCTCTGGAGCTGCAAGACCGTGGCGATCGTTTGGCACTTCATCAGCAAAGATGACAATGGGATGCCTAACAAGATTGCATTCGTGTGGATGGACAGAGACCGGAGGTACTTCATTGCAAGTAATGCCGGTCTCCCAATGTAAGTCTCCATTGACCGCAATCCTGAAAACGGATGTGAAGTTTGGCAACTCTCCCATCATGACGAGGCTTAGGTTGGTTAAGACTCAACAGCATAGTGAAGAAGGAGCAAACCATCACGACGAAGCTGATGTGCTACACTACACGGAACTCAGGTTCTCAAACACCTGGTCCAACCCTGGGCTCATTCTGACTGAATAGTTTGTTCGGACTCTTACTTTGTTCGGACTCTTACTTTGCATCTGTCGGTTCTGTAGAAGAGGTGAAGAGGATGGGACTTCGATTCATCGGTGTGATGGAGACAACCAAGAAGCGGTACCCGCAAGCCTATCTAGCTGCACTGGAATGGTGATCGTGCGGCGCTCATCAGCAAAGATGATAACGGGATGCCTTGTAACAAGATTGCATTCGTTTGGATGGACAGAGACCGGAGGTACATCATTGCAAGCGTTGCCTCCATTGACAACGGCACGCCCTATGAACGCCGTCGACTGCAGCAGGTCAGATGCGACTCTGTAAATGGTGGACCACAGTTTAAATCTACTATAGAACATGTGGTTTGATTTAGAACATGTGGTTTGATTTGACCAGCACAACCGACACCAGCAATACACACACTGCAGATTGGAAGAAGCTCGAGACCAATAAGGACTGGTCAGAACGGGTGGACTTGCCATGTGCGTGGTTCTTGCAAACAGCTAGATTACAGCAATGGGAAACGAGGCTCAAGGTCAGTTCTATGCATACTTGGCAGAAGAACTCATCGACAGCACATGTGATTCATCGGCTCATAGCAACTCTCGGCGCATACCAGAAGAAGATGTCGATCGCAACAGTCGCAGTCCTGGTTGAAGTAGAGCTGCGTTCATGCACACCTCACCCCAACAAGGAAGAGAAGAAAAACTAAGGATGGACTGCTCACAAACAGGCAAAGCAGGGGCAGCTGCGGCGGTTGTAAAATGAAAACCAAGTACACGTGTTAACACGTGTTGTGACATGGGCACCGGAAAAGATACTTGGATTTGCCACACACAAACAGGACACTTGTGCTTTCCAATACATGTCTCTCAATGCCATAGTGGTAGTTAACATTCCTATGGTAGTAAGGTTGGTTGTTATCTATTTTCGCCGCTTGTATTGGGCAAATACCATGGTGAACGGCACTTTTTTGGCTTTGCCGACGTAGAATTTGTACCAGAGCCTACATACAGACGATATTCCTTATTTGAGGAAAAAACTGCACCTCAAATGAGGAAAAAGCCCGGTAGACTAGACACTAGTGTCTAGTCTACCATCCACCTCAGCTGAGGTAAATTCCTCAAATAAGGTGGGTTTTATGCCCTATAGACCCGCACAATTGCACCCACATCTGGATCATTTAGAGTACAAAAACGGATTCTCCATGTTTTATAACCCCAGGGTACATATGGGCACCCTTTAATCTCTTCGCCTTGGGGATGAATTATGCTCTACAAAAAGTTGACTACAAAATTTTCATGGCATGCCGTCACGGTACAGACGGGGCCTTCACTGGTGTTGGCAACGCACAACACATTGCAATACGCCATCGACACCACACCAACTGCAGCAAACACAACAGCGTCAACGCCCACAAGCCAATCTATGTGCTCTGGAGCTGCAAGACCGTGGCGATCGTTTGGCACTTCATCAGCAAAGATGACAATGGGATGCCTAACAAGATTGCATTCGTGTGGATGGACAGAGACAGGAGTTACTTCATTGCAAGTAACGCCGGTCTCCCAATGTAAGTCGCCATCGACACCACACCAGCTGCAGCAAACACAACAGCTTCAACGCCCACAAGCCTATCTATGTGCTCTGGAGCTGCAAGACCGTGGCGATCGTTTGGCACTTCATCAGCAAAGATGACAATGGGATGCCTAACAAGATTGCATTCGTGTGGATGGACAGAGAC
>CAYZLR010000242.1:0-2239 GCA_964479275.1 uncultured Caulobacterales bacterium | reverse complement strand
CCTCGGTTTCTTTGTCTGATAATCCTAGTTTCTCGACCTTGGTTTTAAAGTTTTCGAGCATGAGGTTGAGTTTATCGCTGTCATCAAATGGCGCCCCGCTAACAATATTTTCTGCGGTTCTGATGACATGGTCATAAACGAATTTTGGCGGCATAATGCCTTTTTCGGCGCTGGCGCTGGAATTTTTGACAACTTCACCTAGATAGTCTTCAACGCCTTCGAGGCGTTTTATATAATTTTGAGCATCTTCCACTGTGTCGATAGGGTGCTCATTGATAAGAAATGTTGGAACGCCGGCATGTGGGCCAAACATCTGGGTCAAAGAATAGCCATGATAGCACCATTTTGCGCCGTCCAGAGTGTTTTGGCTGTTTTCTAGGAATAAGCGGTAAGAGAGCTTTCCGGTTTCATCAAGGTCATCCGGATTAAACGCTGATTTCAGTTCTTTCATATCTTGCGCGACGCGGTCCAGTTCTTCGAGGGCGAAAGCCCGGCTGGGGTCATTCCACTCATCCATTCGTTCTTTAATGCCGAGTCCTGCGAGTCTTTGTGGGTAACGGCGGGCGCGTTCCATAAATTTATCTTCAAACCACGCATTGAGCTTCACAGTTGCATCTGCGTTTTGCATTTTCTTAGCGGCTTCAACCACTGAAGGGGCATTGGTCGCCGTAACTGTTTCTGCAGCTTGCTCTGAGCCTTGACAGGCCGTCAAAGCGAGGGCTGAAAAGCCAATAAGAAGATATTTGCGCATAATATTATCCTTGTATTTTTATCGTGGTGAATTTTTTTGTTTGGACTTTATCCAGTCATTTACCAACTCTTCGAGGATTTTCAAAGGGACTGAACCATTGGCGAGAACAACGTCGTGGAATTCGCGTATGTCGAACTTCTCTCCAAGCCGCGTTTCCGCGTCTTGACGAAGGTCCTGAATTTTTAGCATCCCGATTTTGTAAGCTGTCGCTTGGCCCGGCCAAACAATATAGCGGTCAATTTCGGCGCGAACATCACCTTCGGGGTTAGGGATGTTATCAAGGTAATATTGAACGGCTTGTTCGCGTGTCCATTTCTTTGTGTGAATACCCGTGTCAACCACGAGCCGCGCGGCGCGGAATATCTCCATAGAGAGACGTCCAAAATCTTTATATGGGTCCGTGTACACACCCAGTTCTTTGGGCAAGGCCTCTGAATAAAGCGCCCAGCCTTCAATATAGCTGGTATGACCGCCCAGCGTTCTGAATTTAGGCAAGCCTTCCAGTTCCATGGCGATGGCGATTTGCATGTGGTGACCCGGAATGCCTTCATGATAGGCGAGAGCCTGCATAAGATATTTAGGTTGATCAGCAACGTCTTTAAGGTTGATGTAATAGGTGCCGGGGCGCGAACCATCTATGGCCGGTTGGTTGTAAAAGGCGCCAAAGGCTGTGGCCTCGCGGAACGGTTCCACGCGTTTGACGATGATATCTGCTTTGGGCTTCGTGATAAAAAGGCTGTCGAGTCGGCCTTTCATATCATCAATGATTTCAGTAGCTTCGGATATGTAGCTCTCGCGACCTATGTCGTCATTCGGGAAGACAAATTGCGGATCGCTGCGTAGAAAACCGAAGAATTCTTTTAGTGTACCCTCAAATTTGACCTGCTTCATAATCTCGCGCATTTCGTCTTGAATACGCGCGACTTCTTTCAGGCCGGTTTCGTGAATCTCCTCAGCCGTCATATCCGTTGTTGTGTAATGGCGCAGACGGGCGGCGTAATAGTCATCCGCATTTGGCAGTTTCCAAGCGCCATCATCTTTTGTGGCACCTTTCTCATGCTCTGCGAACATATTCAGTAGGTTAAGATAGGCGGGTTGAACTGATGTGAGTAGAGCCGTTTTGGCTTCATCTTTTAGCTTTCCCTTTTCTGCCTCAGACCCTGTGGCCTTGTCTATTTTGGATTTGATATCTGCCCAGAGAGGACTATCCGTTTCGCTCTCTTCAAAGGGTGCGCCTGAAATTACATTGCGCGCGGCCTCACTGATTTTCGCATAAACAAATTTAGGGAGCACAACACCGTTATCTGCTTGGGCGCGAGCTTTTTGTTCATATTGCCCAAGGTAACGCGGAAAGTCATTCAACCGCGCAATATAAGCCCAAGCATCACTATGGTCTTCGACCTTGTGAAAATTGATCATAAAGGAGGGCAGGTTTGAGTGCGGCCCACTCATATGCTGGAAAACATACTCATTGCCGGCGAATTTATG
>CAYZLR010000241.1:222-2243 GCA_964479275.1 uncultured Caulobacterales bacterium | reverse complement strand
TCAAAATTTCTCAGTTTTGTTACTTTTTTAATCAATTATCCTTTTTTTTTTTTTATTATAAACGTTTTTTTTTAAAAACTTTAATTTTCATATTAAAAATTACAAAAGTATTTTTGATGCTCACAATAAGAATAAGCTCTGCTTTAAAATCAGGATAAATTATGGATACATAAGTAATAGTTTTTTTACTGATAAAATAAAGATTTTAAAAATGAAAATTTATACATATAATAGTAGCCTCAAGAATTCTACATATATTCGTGTCGGGTAATAAGTTGACAGCAATTCACTAAATCAAATTATTACATTGTAAGACATGAATGTCTGTTCGTGCTTATTCTATAGAATAAGAAAACTATCGCAAAATAATAAAGTTACAATATGTAACATCAAGCTGGACAAGTAAGAGAGTGCCAAGAAAATCTTACGCGCTCTTCCAGTGTTATCTTTGGTTCGTGTAATCTATTCTTTGCGGGATACTTTCTTTTTTAAAGAAGGTTTCATTTGCATACAAAGTAAGTAGTACCTGTCTCTTTGCATCACTAAGTCTGTCTCTGCTCTTGAGATATTACTCTCAATTCTTCCCCCTGCTTTTTTTGTTAAGCAGAATAACATAAGCGATGAAACAGTAGAACACACCCGAGAATCGATAGAAACACAAAAGAGCAAGGATAAAACAATAAGAAACGTCAAAGCGATAAAACCACAAACATTCTTGTCTAAGAGAGAATATGTTCCCCGAATTTTCAAAATTGAAAATCTTAATTTGTAAAAATTTTTTTTTGGATTTTTTGTTTTTTCTTTGTTTCACAAATTTTTTTTAGATTTTTTGTTTTTTTACAAAATTTTGAACTTTAAAATAGAATTAAAATTAGTTGTTTTTATGATTTGTTAATTTTTTGGACTATACATGTTTTTTTTTAACTCTAACTTTCATATTCATTATAAAAATTTGTATCATATCACTTTTTTATTAATTTCAATATTTGCTACTTTTATGTAAACACATAGTTATAAAAGTATTTTTTATAATACAAAAATGTTCACAATAAGAATAAGCTCTGCTTTAAAATCAGGATAAATTATGGATACATAAGTAATAGTTTTTTTACTGATAAAATAAAGATTTTAAAAATGAAAATTTATACATATAATAGTAGCCTCAAGAATTCTACATATATTCGTGTCGGGTAATAAGTTGACAGCAATTCACTAAATCAAATTATTACATTGTAAGACATGAATGTCTGTTCGTGCTTATTCTATAGAATAAGAAAACTATCGCAAAATAATAAAGTTACAATATGTAACATCAAGCTGGACAAGTAAGAGAGTGCCAAGAAAATCTTACGCGCTCTTCCAGTGTTATCTTTGGTTCGTGTAATCTATTCTTTGCGGGATACTTTCTTTTTTAAAGAAGGTTTCATTTGCATACAAAGTAAGTAGTACCTGTCTCTTTGCATCACTAAGTCTGTCTCTGCTCTTGAGATATTACTCTCAATTCTTCCCCCTGCTTTTTTTGTTAAGCAGAATAACATAAGCGATGAAACAATAGAACACACCCGAGAGTCGATAAAAAGACAAAAGAACAAGGGTAAAACAATAAGAAAAGGAAAAGGATTCACTTCTCTCACAATAATTGTATTTGAAGTAAAAATGCTTTTACAGATTTTTGAAAAATAAATGTTTATATAATTAAAATTAGTTATTTTTGCAATTTGTTAATTTTTTTGTTTTACTTTTTTTTTTATTTTTTAGCATAATTTATCGAAAAGTGCTGTAATAATCGTAAAAAGTGAAATGAAAATACAGATTTTTGAAAAAATTTAAAAAAATCAAAATTTCTCAGTTTTGTTACTTTTTTAATCAATTATCCTTTTTTTTTTTTTAGCATAATTTATCGAAAAGTGCAGAAATAATCGTAAAAAGTGAAATGAAAATACAGATTTTTGAAAAAAAGTAAAAGAATCAAAATTTCTCAGTTTTGTTACTTTTTTAATCAATTATCCTTTTTTTTTTTT
>CAYZLR010000241.1:0-122 GCA_964479275.1 uncultured Caulobacterales bacterium | reverse complement strand
TATTATAAACGTTTTTTTTTAAAAACTTTAATTTTCATATTAAAAATTACAAAAGTATTTTTGATGCTCACAATAAGAATAAGCTCTGCTTTAAAATCAGGATAAATTATGGATACATAAGT
>CAYZLR010000240.1:0-2248 GCA_964479275.1 uncultured Caulobacterales bacterium | reverse complement strand
GAAAGTATCACCAGCTGGATCCAAAACAAATGCAGCTGGCTGACTCGGCGCGTTGAAATCATCACCATCAGGCGTGCCGAAGAACAATCTCGAAATGTTGCCGCTGAGAAAGTAATTGCCCAGCTCCGCACCAATGTACTTTCCTTGTAAACCTTTCAATAAGCTACCGCGGTAGATAAATCCACCCATGACCGCAACTCCACCTCCAGAAACGCCGGGCTGACTAGGGCGGTTGGCATGGGAGTATTCAAATTCAGGCTGAGTCAACGTCGTGTTACCTTTGAGAACGAATCCGTTTTGACCGAACGTCGAAACGTTGTTTGTGCCTTCTCGCGCTCCCCAACCAAGATTGGCCCCACGAGTCACGCGGCTAATGTCTTCGCGAGAACCTTCACCGACGTCACCAACCCACAGCACATCTTCATCGTTTGGATCAAGCGTTAGGCGAAACGGACTGCGAACTCCATTGGCATAGATCTCATCAACATTGCCCCCGACACCATCAAAGTGCGGATTGCTATTGGGAATAGAATAGTTGCCATTGTCGCTGACTCTTCCTAAACCGTTGGCAACGGTAAATGCCGCTGGATCAGGGTTGAATCGAATGATTTTTCCATAAACTTCGTCAAGGTTCTGGGCGTACTGCAAGCGATAAGCAGTATCAGAAAGCGAGTTCGCCGTGCCGTCACCGACGCTCAAATACAGCTCACCGTTGCTGCGTGCAACCAGATCAAACGCATTGTGAGATCCACCGTCCTGTTGAATTCGCACAATTTCGCGGTTTGAGAAACTGCCAGCAACGCTATTTGCATTTGCATTACCAACAATAGAGCTCAAGTCATATTCATAGACAACGCTTTGATGGGTGTTGGCATTGATCCCCGTTGGCGTAAAGTCTGGTGTTGCCGAATTAGCCGCTTGTGAAACAACACCGAAGGCTTTTCCAAAACCAAACGTGCCCAAGTTGCCGAAGTCTGGGTGGACGGCCAAACTGTTTAGCCCATAGCGCAGGTTGAAACCAATCGTATTGCCAGTTTGTGCGGGCTCAAGCAATGGACTGCCTTCAGTCAAGATTTCTCCAGCAGAGTTTAGAACGTGAACTGTCCCACCCAGCGTTGCAAGCAAAAAGCGACCCGTACCGTCAGTTAGCGGTACCATATCCGTAACCGTGCCTTCCTGTACTGCTCCGCTGGCAACATCGGTTGCATCGGCGTGATCCCAAATCGAGGTCGTCCGGATAAGAACGGTTTCACTCCCTATTTGGATTTGTTGCGCGACAGCGTTCGATCCTATCATCATTGCCCACACGACAAACGAAACACCCAAGAAGTTGACGGGCTTCTGCAAAGCTCTCATAACGTCTTCATTCATATTCAATCACACTCGGCATCGAGGAAATGCGCAGCAACTAAAAGTTATCACGCCACATAAACATCATAGCAATACAATAAAAACTGGAAGTCTGGTCTTAATCAAGTTGCTTTTTTCTTGGAATGAACCGCATCGAAATTAATTCCAATTCAGTAAGCCAAGTTACCATCGATCGACGCAAAGGTTGGGAGATTTCTGGCTTGGGAGGACAATGGTTCTTTGGGACTTTAAAGTGAACATCTTGCTTGCACCGTTTTTTGTCACGTCTAACCAACTTGTTTCGATGTGGGTATTTTGCGTTTATTGTTTACGTACTCATAGCATGCGCTCGCTTCACATAAGAACAAACGAGTTTTGTTTACTGCATCTGAGACACAGGTCTGCAAGGAATCAATGCCAATCGTTTGCCTACGTTTGAGGTGCGGAAAGGTGCTTGATACTTGTCAGTGCATGATTGAACGGCGGCTTTTGACGCTCTATCGACCAGGCTGGTCATTTCGACTAGAAAACTCTTGGAACTGCTGTTGGAGTTTTTTTGTTCGTTCTTCTTTAGGAAAGCGATCAAGTTCTTTTTGCTCGAACTCGCTTAGATGCTCGTTAAAGAATTTTGTCAGTTGGATAGCCATTGGTTGGAATTCGTCTTCTAAAACAGCCTTGATCCATTTGAATACAAATTCAACTTCTTGGTCGTTGCTTGGAACACCATCGACGGGTGGTTTCGTTCCGGGCAGTTCTTGAAGTGCTTGGTTCTTGATCGTTTCCAAAGCCTCTTGTGACAGCGAACCTTTTAGTCGCACGATATGAGAACTTGTTGCAGTGCCACCATAGATAAATGTCAGGGTTTGAGATGGAGCCTTTTCCCGCACCGCGAGCAGCA
>CAYZLR010000239.1:0-2248 GCA_964479275.1 uncultured Caulobacterales bacterium | reverse complement strand
GCTTCTCGTAGCTCCCGCCGCAGAATCTTACCAACGTTAGATTTAGGCAATTCATCCGTAAACGCGATGACCCGGGGGCATTTATAAGCCGTTAAGTTCTCTCGACAAAAGTCCTGCACGTCCTGCTCGGTTAAACTTGCATTCTTTTTAACCACCACCAACTTCACGGCTTCGCCGGACTTCTCATCCGGAATACCAATAGCGGCTGCTTCTAATATGTCAGGATGATCGCTAAGCACTTCTTCAATCTCATTTGGATAGACGTTAAAGCCGGAAACATTAATCATGTCCTTTTTACGGTCTAAAATGGTGATGTAGCCGTCTTCATCAATAGTCGCGAAGTCACCACTTTTAAAAAACCCGTCTGCGGTAAATGATTCCGCGGTCGCTTCAGGACGTTGCCAATAGCCTTTCATAACTTGCGGGCCTTTGATGCACAACTCACCTTCACCACCGATAGGTAGCTCTTGATCATTGTCATCAATAATTTTAACGTCGGTGGAACTCACCGGTAACCCAATCGAACCACGCCACTTCGCACCAACGACATTGGCGGTCACACCAGGGGATGTTTCGGTGAGGCCATAAGCCTCAAGCACCTCGCAACCGGTAACCTCACGCCACTGTTCCGCGACATCTTTAGTCACCGCCATGCCACCACCAATAGAAAACCGCAGATGACTAAAATCCAGATCAGCAAAACCCGGGGTGTTTAACAAGCCCCGAAACAGCGTATTGACCGCCGGGAAATAGCTGAACTCCCAATTATTGAGCTCTTTAACAAAGGCGGGCAGATCACGCGGATTGGGTATCATGACATTCAGCGCACCATGACTCATGCCCGACAAGGCGTTAGCCGTTAAAGCAAAGATATGATAGTAAGGCAATGCAGCGACCACGACTTTAAAAGTTTCGCGAGAGTTCTCCGTCCACAGCGACCCTTGCAAAATTGCCGATAAAATATTGCGGTGCGTTAACATCACGCCCTTAGAGACACCTGTGGTACCACCGGTGTATTGTAGAAATGCAATATCCTCAATGTCTGGCTTGGCATCTTGGTACTGGTCAACCTTGCTATTAGCCAATACTTTCTTAAGGGTGGTCGCGCCGTTGATCTGATACGCGGGCACTTGCTTTTTCAGGTATTTAAGAACGCCATTGACGATGACAGACTTAGGGAAGGACAACACATCCCCCACCCCGGTGGTAATGACTTTTTCGACGGCAGTATCTTTGATTGCTTTTTCAGCAACATGCGCAAAATTCTCTAACACCAGTAGTGCTTTGGCTCCCGAGTCAGCAAGCTGATGATTGAGTTCACGACTGGTGTACAAAGGGTTAGCGTTAACCACCACCAGACCAGCGCGTAATATGCCAAACAACGCGATCGAGTACTGCATAATGTTGGGTAACATGATGGCTACCCGCTCTCCGGCTGCAAGATTCAAATCGTGGCGCAAGTAGGCCGCAAAACTTTTCGATGCTTGGTCTAACTGGTGATAACTTAAAGTGGTGCCCATGCAATGCACAGCCGGTTCACTAGCGTACTCGGCAAAACTCGATTGGATTAAATCAACCAGCGAGCCGTACTCAAGGGCTGGGATATCATGCGGCACATAATCCGCGTATGAATTAAGCCAAACTCTTTCCATGTAATCCCCCAGCCACTATGTGTAGGTTTTTAGTTGTGCAGCGAACAGTATATTAAAAAAGTAAGCGTGTTGGCGCACTAACTCTAAATTTAGACGAAAAAAGCACCGACAAGTCACCACACCTTCGGCTTGCGTTACACATAAAACCCACCAACATCAAGGCCAATAGACCAGTTTTTGACTTGTTTCGTAGACCAGCCTTTACCATAATGAAAAAGCTCATAAAGAATAAAACAAAAGCACTAACATTATGGGCGTTACAACATTCACAATAAGAGGAGAAAAATAATGGGTAATATCGGAATCGGTCGTATGCTGTTTATGGCAGGTGTTGCTATTTGTATTTTAGCTGGCCTGGGTTTCAACCATCCAATGCTTTCAGTCGGCTTAATCGTACTAGGATTGGTAGTTGGCTTTTTGAATGTTTCTGCTGCAGAAACTCGCACTTTCCTAATCTCGGCTATGGCGCTGATGATGTCAGCCGGCGCGCTAAGTGGTCTTGGTAATGAAGTCCTAGGGGAAACCGTTGGGACCATAGCAAACATGATCACCCGCATTGGCTACAACATGTCCGCGTTCATTGCACCGGCTGCGTT
>CAYZLR010000238.1:0-2271 GCA_964479275.1 uncultured Caulobacterales bacterium | reverse complement strand
TTGTTGGAACACACGCCTTCAACACAATTATCAACGGCACGGATTCCGGTTGATAACCATAACCATTCAGGCGTGTGGAGGGTAACCGCTGGATCCAGAATAACGATTTGGGGAATTATCAATGGATGCCGGTAAAGCTCTTTGGTTTTAGTCTCTTCATTGGTTATTCCTGTTATGGCAGTATATTCCCCGCCCGAAAGAGTTGTGGGCACACTGACTTGTCTTATTCTCGGGGGTTTAATATTTGGCGGGTTCGGTTTTCCGTCTGGTCCAGGAACAGAGCGGAACATGTCAATATCTTCTATCGTAGTGACATCGTTGGCCAAACACAGTTGAACCGCTTTGGCTCCATCCGTGATAGAGCCACCACCAATTGTAACGATTAAATCTGCCTTAATATCCCTTGCTTGGCTGGCGGCCGCTATGACCGCTTGCCGCGACGTATGAGCCGGCATGGCATCAAATGTACCGACATATCGTTTTCCCAATGCCGCACGGATTTTTTCAATCTCATCCGTATTACGATTGAGGGAGCCACTAACCATCAAGAAAACGCGGGAAACACCTTTGCGAGCAACAATTTCACTCAACGCTATTGCCGCAGGCTGGCCAAATATGACCTCCTCCTGCTGATCAAAAATAATATGTCCTGAGTTTGTCATAAACTTCTCGTAAAATTTTTTCTCGTGTCGATTTTTATATGGATTATTGTAGCTTTGACACAATTTTTTCATTAGATAGTAGTCTTATATGGAACTATTTTTCAAGAATTAATTTGGATAAAATATTACCAAAAGAATGAGGACCTGCCCATGACTGATTTTATCTTAAAAACAGAAAATCAAACCGCCTGGTTCATTTTAAACAGGCCAAAGGAAATGAATGCACTAAATCATGCGATTGTTGAGGGGTTGGATGATTTTCTAGAAGCGGCTGAAAGCAATGACGATATTAGATGCCTCGTAATATCTGGAAAAGGGCGAGCTTTTTGTACAGGAGCTGATCTGAAGTCGACGACAGGGAATGACCTCTTAGCACCTGGAGAGCCAGATTTTTATGACCGCGTTTGGAAAGTATTTGGCCGCCTGCGAAATTTTCCCAAACCGATCATTGCCGCTCTCAACGGTTACACCATGGCTGGTGGACTCGAGATAGCTATGTGTTGCGATCTCGTTGTGGCTTCGGAGAAGGCAAAAATTGGAGACGCTCACGCCAATTTTGGAGTATATCCTGGGGCGGGAGGTGCGGCGATCCTACCACGTGTTATTCCTCTTAATGTTGCCAAATTTTTGTTATTCACTGGAAAGACACTTTCGGCTCAAGAAATGAAGCATTATGGATTCGTCAATGAGGTTGCCCCACATGATAAGTTGGAAGAGACGACGCAAGCTCTCGCCGATCACATCTCAGCCAAAAGTCCCCTCGCCCTCCGCCGTATGAAATTTGTCGCTCAAGACACTCAAGGACAAACGAGAGAAGATGCACTTCGCAGTGAACAGCTTATTTTCCGTCAACATCTACGGTCTGCTGATATGATCGAAGGTCTAGCTGCATTTGCTGAAAAGCGGACACCAAGTTTTCAGGGGCGATAGCAAGCTTCCGTTTAAAAACCCGACACAGATAGCTATAACATGCAAAAATAATGTCATCTGAGATGCACCAAGAACGATAATCAAATTCAAGGAAGTAAATACATCCATGCAAAACCAACATTCCAAAAAGTCGCAAGACTTACTCGCCAAGCTCAGCGCTTTTATGGATGAGCATATCTATCCCAATGAAAAGGCCTATGCCTCAGAATTGCACAATGCTGAAAACCGATTTGCTCCGCTTGCGCTCATGGATAGTCTTAAGAAAAAAGCCAAAGCAGAGGGTCTTTGGAACCTTTTTGTCCCCGAAGAATATGCAAAATATTGTGATCATGGAGGACTGAGCAATTATGATTATGCCCCTTTGGCTGAAATGATGGGACGCGTGATATGGTCTCCGGAAGTGTTTAACTGCAACGCGCCGGATACTGGCAATATGGAAGTCTTCATGAAATATGCAACTAAAGCGCAGCAGGATAAATGGCTAACCCCTTTGTTGGCCGGCGAGATTAAGTCTTGCTATGCCATGACCGAACCGCAAGTTGCCTCTTCCGATGCCACAAATGTTGAGCTGAGCATTATACGCGACGGCGATGAGTGGGTCTTAAATGGCCGAAAATGGTTCATTACGGGGGCTATGTATGAGCGCAGTAAGATTTTTATTGTCATGGGTAAATCTGAT
>CAYZLR010000237.1:0-2276 GCA_964479275.1 uncultured Caulobacterales bacterium | reverse complement strand
GGGCAGTTTTAATGACGCGGCAGGCGATTTCCCCGCGGTTAGCTATAAGTATTTTAGAGATGGTCATAGTGTTGTTACCTCTGTCCTTGAACCAGAAATCTTAGTGAGTTTTTCGTGTGCAGGTGCTACCAAACTCTTAAGCTCTTTAACCCAACTCATAAATTTGTGGAGGTTAAAACGTTTTTCAAAAAAATATACAAATCCTGAACTTACGTCATAACCAGACGCAACAGCTTCATCATCTAAGCACAACGGACTCTCACCCCACATCAATTTTCGCCGTGTTACTTTTGAAGGAGTAATGCCCTTAACCATTGAGTTAAAATACCATTGATCGAAATCTTCATCCTCATGATGAAATCTATTACGTAAGTCGACTAGCAATTTTCGATGATCTAAATTCACTCCTAAAAGTCCTGATACCGTTTCAGCTCGAAACTTTGTGAACTTATGCAATTCTGACTCTTTTGACCCGCGAATTTGAGGCGCAAGCACATTAGCAATACCTGTTAGAGCCTCAGCACATCGACAAACTAAATCCCAAACATCTACACCATCAGGTACTTGACCTTCTCCTACTTTCGATAGCCTATGAAGATCATCATATGTAGAGTGAAATTCTTCAATGTGGTTCTCAATCTGAACTAAGTGATATCGAACTGCAAACTCATTCATTTTAATAAACTCAACACCACCGGCCGTGAAAGGGATAATACCCTCATCACTCACAACGACAAGTTCCCATGCTTCTTCCACAAGTTCTGGAGTTGCTTATCCTGACGCATGGCAAAAGCCCAATCTGTTAAAAATAAAGATCGCATATATTTATTCAGCGACACGCATATGTGGTTCAACCGCTCCCGGTGAGGGGATGCCCATAAGCACCCCTTTGACACTAATATGTTCGTCAATTTCATCCCACTCAATACCATCCCCAAAGGGCAGTATTTCCCATGCTGCGCGCTGTTCAGTTGAAGCTTTTAACAATCGTGGATACCACCAAAGCGGCGCACTTAGCATACGGCCATCTTTCAAGTGGAAGTGGAACATATTTGCGTCAAAAGAGACTGTCTCTATCTGCAAACTATCTTCGTCAATTTCAACCAATGAAATAGTCATTCCATCTTTCCAAAAACGCGGCATGCTCCGCTTCTACTTTCCTTTGTATCACATTTAGGTCTTTTTGTGAAAACCCTTGTGATTTAGCAACTGTAAAATTATCCAACCAAACTTTGGCTTGTCCATTTTGCTTTGTCACATGAATATGCGGCCTGTCTTCTTCAAGTGAGAAAAAGAAAAACTTATAACCCTTCCATCGTAATATCGTGGGCATGCCTAAAGCGGTAAATTCCCATGCTTCTTCCACGGGTTCTGGAGTTGCTTATCCTTGAGCAGCGCAAAGGCTCTATTGACGCGTTTTCTTGTGCTGTGCGGCTGTATCACTTCATCAATATAGCCAAGTTCTGCGGCGCGAAACGGGGAGAGGAATTTTTCTTCGTAATCAGCGATATGGGCCGCAGTTTTATCCGCGTCGCCGAGGTCTTTGCGGTGCAGGATTTCGGTTGCGCCTTTGGCCCCCATCACCGCGATTTGCGCAGTCGGCCAGGCATAGTTGATATCGCCGCGCAAATGTTTGGGCGCCATGACGCAATAGGCCCCGCCATAGGCTTTGCGGGTAATGACAGTGACTTTGGGCACGGTTGCCTCACCGTAAGCATAGAGCAGTTTCGCGCCATGCTTAATCACACCGCCAAATTCTTGCGACGTTCCCGGCAAGAAGCCCGGCACATCAACAAATGTCAGGATCGGAATTTCAAAAGCATCACAGAAACGCACATGACGCGCAGCTTTACGCGAGGCATCACTATCCAGACATCCCGCCAGCACCATCGGCTGATTGGCTATCACGCCTACAGTTTGGCCTTCTAAGCGAATGAAACCACAAAGAATGTTTTTGGCAAAATCGCGCTGTATCTCGAAAAAATCACCTTCATCGGCGACCTTCTCGACGAGTTCCTTCATATCATAAGGCAAGTTCGGATTATCCGGCACAATCGTATCGAGACTATTGTCGATACGGTCATGTTCATCAAAGAACGGGCGGCTCGGAGAGCCTGTGCGGTTATTAAGCGGTAGGAAATCGAAAAGACGCCGGATTTCCGCCAGCGCCTCCATATCATTATCAAAGGCCCCATCGGCCACGGATGATTTGGTTGTATGAGTTTTGGCCCCGCCGAGTTCTTCTGCGGTGACAATTTCATTGGTTACAGTTTTCA
>CAYZLR010000236.1:0-2291 GCA_964479275.1 uncultured Caulobacterales bacterium | reverse complement strand
TCTCAAAGCGTCCTCTTAGATTTCTAAGTTCAGCTAAGTAAGTAACCATGATGTCATCTATCTGGTCTTGTAGTTCAGTGCTAAGATTATCAGATGCCATTTCAGATAGAATTGCTTGCCTATCAGCCTCAGTCTCTGCATCTCTAAAGTCATTATACAAGTCTCTAAAGTAGCCCTCTGTAGCTGACTCAATCAAAGCTATTAACGCATCGATACGCTCATCTTCTCTTTGAAGCTCACGTATGAAGCGTCTATTTTGCTTGTTTGCTTCCTGTATTTGCTCTTGACTTCTCATTTGCTTTAGGCTTCTTAGGTTGTTTAATGTTGGCTACTGATTCAAGCTGATTAGCGAACTTCTCTTGTCGCTCAAGCTCTCTTGCTTCTGGGTCTAGTGATTGAATTTCCTCTAAGACTTCCTCTTCATCAGGATAATTACCTTTAATAGCAAGTTTAGAATGGGCTGCTTTTCGCCACTTAGGATATAAATTAATAATATCAGTAGTAGATCTTATGAAATTTATTAACTCATCTAAATCTTGCTCTGTTACAGCTTCATTAAAAGAAATCTTACCATCTGTATTTTTACCTTGATGACGAGCGAAGTGCTTTGTGCCAGTATTTAAAATGCTAATTACCTCAGTACGCTTTGATTCAATACGAGTAAGCAAGTCCTCTTTGGCTTCACGCTTAGCATCCTTACCCTCTGCTACTCCTGAATCAGCCTTAATCATACGAGAGATGTTAAAAGCTATCTTCATCATTTCAACAATATCAAGCTCAATAGACTTGAATAATGCTTCTGGATTAGTAGGATCTATCTTCTCTACTACTGAACCCTCTGGAAGATTAAGCATGTTAGAAGTTGATAGTTTAATCTGTTGTGATGTTGTATCTGTTTCTGAGCCTTCAACTGGTGTAATTGAGCTTAAATCTCCTATTACAAATAGCTTATCGTATCCCTGATTATAAAGAATATTATCAAGGTCTGACTGCTTATTATAAATCTTAAGAGCTAAAGGAATTACATCTTTTAGGAATGATTCTTGTATTCTATTAGTAGCTAAAGGGACTTCATCAATGTTATCTACTAGTGTTGATTCTACCTCTACCCATGCCAATTCACCGTCATACTTATCACTACACTCAGGATGATAGTTAATAGGAGTGTAATCACCACCAGTATTAGCACTTGATACACCTTGTTGATTAAAGTGTGTTGTACGCTTAGAAGCTACATAGGTAGTAATTGTGTATGAACCTTCCTGCATTGCACAAACTGTATTGTACTTATAAAGCTTAGGCTCATCAGATAGTCTTTCTCTTTGTACCGTTAGGTCATACTCATATCTAAATGCTGAATAACGACCATCAGTACCAATCTGCCAATCTTTTAGGTCAATAGGATGAATCTTAATCCAGTATGGACGAGAGTTTAATTCTCTTGCTTCCTTAACGCTTCTAGCCTCTATTGTTTGAGTATCAGTAAAGATATAACCAACACCGTAAGATATAACATCCTCAGCTACATTAAGGGCAAACTCAGTAACATTTTTATCATTACCATCAATATTATCAGCATAATCACCGAAGACATCTTGAACCTCACTAAGATTTAAACCACCTTTCATTATTAGAGTAACAAAGCGTTGCTGAACCATCTTCATATAGTTCACGTATTGAGTTCTTGTTTCTCTTAAGCGTCTATCCTGCTGCGCCCAGTCTCTATCATTATCATCACAGGCTCTACTTGCTTGCTCACTTGGATGAAACCAAAGGTATTTATGGTCTACTAAACATCTCTTATGACCGTCTAGTAAGTCTTGAATAGTTCGCCAAGTACCCTCGTAATAGTAGTATTCAACGTGTTTAAAGAAATCTAAGGCAACTTTGCCGTTTTCTGGTGTGGTTATATCTGTCATCGTAGTGATAATGCTTTTCGCTTGCTGTCATAAAGCATCATTAAAATATCTGACTGCATCACCACCATGCGACCAATCCTCTTCGGCTGGTTTATCGATTAAATTCCTATGCCCATTCTTCCAAACAGTACGAGCAAAAGACTTTTGAACTATATCGCACCTATCACAGACTCTTAAGTAGCCCTCGTTTAACGAACGGTTTATATTATCTGCGGATGTTCTAACTAAAAGAGGAGCTTTTAAAGCCCTTATTGCTACATTTTTGTAACCTAGTCTATGAAGAGTGTTCTTTATAAATTCAAAATCTGAACCAGCCATCTTGTGAGAAGCCTTATTCCCACTTGGATCGCCATATAGATATATTGGCGTATA
>CAYZLR010000235.1:0-2318 GCA_964479275.1 uncultured Caulobacterales bacterium | reverse complement strand
AGTAAGAAGGAGCGGTTGTAGACGGTGTGGCGTAGCCACACGAAGGTCAAGTCTCACGAGAGAATTGATTAATCGAATATATCTTCTTAAAGTAGCAATATGACCAAAACACCCGCCATTCCGAAAAACCAACTTCCTACACCATCTTCTAGAAGGAAAGTCGGTCGAGCGCTGCTCAACAGTGCTGGTGCAATCCCTTTAATTGGTGGGGTATTCAGTGCCGCCGCAGGCGTGTGGAGCGAAAGCGAGCAGGAAACTGTCAACAGAGTTCTGGAACAGTGGCTTCAGCAACTGGAAGAAGAACTAGGCGAAAAAGCAGAAACTATACTCGACATTATGGCTCGGCTAGATGTTCAGAACGAAGAAATCAAAGCGCGGGTTGAGTCAGAAGATTTTCAAGGTCTGGTCAAAAAGACGTTCCGCAATTGGTCGAATATCGACACTGAACACAAACGGCGCAGGGTGAGAAATCTTCTTTCAAATGCTGCAGCAACTCGCCTTGTCTCAGATGACGTTGTGAGACTTTTTATAGATTGGGTAAATAAATACTCAGATTTCCACTTTCAGGTCGTGGGTATTGTTTGGGAACACTCTCCAATATCTCGATACGATATTTGGCAAAAAATCGGTCGTGATCCTGCACGAGAAGACTCGGCAGATGCCGATCTCTATCGTCTACTAATTGATGAGCTGAGCCAAGGACGTGTTATTAGGCAACAACGGCCTACCGACCGTCACGGCAACTTTCTTCGGGAAAAGAGAGTGTCGACAAGAAAAGGGCAAGCCTCACCATATTTAAAATCATCTTTTGATCGCGAAAAACTATACGTCCTTACTGAACTCGGAAGCCAATTTGTTTCGTATGCAATGAATGAATTGGTTGCCCGTGTCGAATTTAGCGATGTCGATTAATCCTTACTGAATCGAGGTGCGTAGCACCGACACGCGCCCGACCGCCCCACGGCGGGCGCGTCCACTTCGTGGCCGCTATATCCGCCCGGTCGGTCGCTTGAGTTTGGAGCAACTCCCACGCAGTAAGAGATTGCCCGAAGCGACAAATTCTAACCCATCAAACCTAAGCGACAACCGCGGGTGGTGCTGATACGTGGCGCTTCGCTAGCGCTATACGCGCCGCCCGGGGGGGCGGTCGACGCGTATCGCCGCGAAGGGCGGCTCCCTTTCTTCAAGACTGACCGCTTCGCGGAAAACAGCACTCTGCTCTCAATGCTTGGCTACGCCAACCATCTGCCGCTGTGAGGTTTATGCGTATGGGAACGGCAGACGCTTTCGCTCCGCGAAAGCTTGGTTAATCAAATCCTAACTCGCTCCGCCTATGTGCTACACTGAATTGATACCTTAGCGAAGAAGGAATACCCTATGCCAATGCGCGGAGCAGGCGGGACACCGGGAGGGACTCTATTGTTCCTGCTCGGGATCATCATGATGGTTGGGGGCTTTTATCTGCTGCTCAGTTCCATCGTCATTCGCGCGCATTGGGGATTGGGCCACAGCCTTTATTCTTTTGGCGGTGTCGGAATCACCAGCGGCATGATCATGATCCCCTTTCTGTTCGGCGTCGGTATGGTATTCTATGACAGCCGCAACATGATCGGATGGGCGCTTGCCATCGGGTCAATCGTCGCGCTGATTTTCGGGGTCATTGCCTCCGTTAATTTCAGCCTGCGTAATATGTCGGCCTTCGATCTGATTGTGATATTGGTGCTGGCGTTTGGTGGCGTCGGGATTGTGTTGAAATCACTCACGCCGCCACATTCGAAAGCAAACTAAGACAGTCTAGCAGACCCCGCCTTAATCCATATAGCCAAGGCAGGGTCTTTCAACGCAATCTCCGGCCCTTTCACAACCACCACCGTGCCATCCTCTGTATGGGTGCGGTCGGTGACAGTCAGCGGGAGCGACGTAATCAGTTGCTCCAGCGTGCTGGCCTCGGCAAAGCTGGCTTTTAAGGTCTGCGTCCCGATGCGGTGCCATTCGACCAGTTTAGCAACCGCAAGCGCCTCTGCCGCTGATCCGCCATAAGCCCGCGCGAGGCCACCAGTGCCGAGCTTCGTACCGCCGAAATACCGGACCACGGCAGCACCCGCTTCCACCACATCAGCCCCCGCCAACACCGCCAGTATCGGCCTGCCCGCTGTGCCTCCCGGCTCGCCGTCATCTCTTGCACGTTCAAGAATGGAGTTGCCATCAGCAACCTCGCGGGTCGCGGTGCAGATATGGCTTGCTTTCCGGTGTTCCACGCCGAGTTCAACCAATCGCGTCTCCCACGCGGCCATCGGGATCAGGTGCGCAATAAAGCG
>CAYZLR010000234.1:0-2326 GCA_964479275.1 uncultured Caulobacterales bacterium | reverse complement strand
CGGGGTTTCGTCAGCCCTGCTATTCAAACCATGAAAACTGAAGTTTTTCAGCTGCAATCAGTTGTATGGACAGATATTAATCAAATAATATCCGTTTTAAAGCTAATTGGCAAAAACAGTTCATTAAATCACATGTTTATTCCTGATGGGGGAGGCGATACTCTAACATCTGCGAAACATGGATATGAAAAAGGCTTCATAGAAATGCAAGCCGGACTTGATATTATTCTAAAACCAAAAAAATTATCATTCGAGAGTTTTGGAACTGCAATGGACTGGAACTATTTTCGTTTAGAGGCTGCTCCTATAGATCAGGTTTTTCCAAATGAAGGGAACTGCTACTTGGAACAATTAACCGAATTATCCCCGGGTGAATATGAAAGAGCTGACGTCTACTATGATGATTCATACGATACTGATCCTTTACCAGAAAGTACTAGGGCAATATTCCGTTGCTCATCAGGTTGTTTCGTATTCTTCAGCACTCGATCTTTATATAATAAAAATCCCGATACTTATGATGCGCGACACCAAAAAATGTCAGAAACTAGGTTTCGACGGCATATTGAAACGGTGATTTCAAATCTTAAATATTAAAATCAAGGTCTAAGAGAAAAATTCCATACGAATTCATATTATAAATTTAGACTAAAAAAAATCGGCTGAATAATTTTCGGTAAGTTTGTTGGCTATATTTTCTACGATATTATTCATCAATGCTCGTAACTCCAAAACACTCCTTTTTTGAATATCCTCACACAACTGTCCTTTATGATTTTTACCATTTCTGTGGACGCAGTCATGGCGAAGTGAAGCAAAATATCGTAGCCTATCTAAGTTTACAACATCACTTTCAATTTCTACTTGAAGTCCAATTTGAAACCATTTCGGAACGCCCTTCGACTTTCTACATTTGACTCCTTTTTTATCAAATTGGTGATACAATCGGCTTTTTATTGATCGAATTACCTCTGCTTCCACTGTCAAATTATTTTCAATCATATTTGAAGCGTCAAATTTTAAATTCTTCACAGCTTCATCACCTCTAGAAAACCGAATGAGGGCATTACGGTCATTCATCAAGTGGGTTGCTAACTGATCTGCAAGATAGGTCTCAAATATCGACCAAGCTTGCGTAAATGCCATTCTATTTTGCAGGCTAACAAAAGTATCAACGCATTGACTTTGAATGAAATCATCTAGCTCTCTGCATGCTTCATAGTAGATGGAAACTGGATCATCTGCAGTTTCATAGTACCAATAATCATAGTCATCATCAGGTCTGTCGAACCAAGATGGGGGTTCAGTCTCCACATGAACATCCGGGTGATCATTTAGGTAAGATTCAAGTGTAGCTCCATCATTCGTAATTGTAGCCTCAAATGTTTTGTCACAATTGCCACAAATAACTTCAGTCATATCTGATTGCGAAATATCGGATTGTTTTTCTGCTGTGATATTTATGTCAGGAACATTAACATATTCAGAAACTTCAAAATTACAGCCGTCAATCGGACATGTAAATTCAATCAAAGCACCATGTGCCTCAATTTCTTCTTGCTCCATCATAAAACGTTTAGCAGACCCCATAGTAGAACCTTAAGTCTAATCCAAATTATATTGTAACTTTATACATGATTTGAAAAATGTATACCCGTTAAAACACTATCTCCCTGCATCATTATCTGCGCCTTTATCTATTGACGTATCAGGCTTCCCAAACGGTTTTTGTTTTGGCGGAATAAAAGGCTTAGACATACGCCCGAGTACTTCTCGTGCTGAGACATCAGCGAGGACTGTGCCTGCTGTGGTATCAAGGCGCGATTTGAAAGCATCAGGCATCGGGCGTGTTGTCCGGCGTTCAAAGTCTGTACGGTCTTGCTGGTTCAAGTCTCTTGCTTTCACGACGTTTTCAGTCGGCACATAGGCTCTGTCACTGACTTGGATAAAGTTGACACCTTGGTTCTTGAAGTCTTTCAGTGTCTGGGTCACGAAAAATTCGCCTTGTTTGGCAATATCAACTTTGCTGTTGAACTTCGATGGATCAATCACACCCTCTAGGTCGCTTAGTGACTTAATGTCTTTTTCAGTTGCAGGCATTACACGGCGCACACGGTGTATAGGCAATAATTCACCTTCATTTATTGTCATAAATTCTTTTGTCATTGGCAGTTCCTTTCATAAATTTCAGCATTCATTGTTTCAGTGGATAATTATCGCCCTTGGTCCTGATCTTTGCCTCTGGAGCGGGCAGCATGAAAAGTGATCGCGCTTTGGGGGAGAATGGTTGAGGCATCACTTTTTGCAGATTGCCCAAGAGAGAGCA
>CAYZLR010000233.1:0-2327 GCA_964479275.1 uncultured Caulobacterales bacterium | reverse complement strand
TAAAGCACTGTATTAACTAATTTGGTCAATTTGACGATAGTTATGCAGAGGTCTCTTATAGCAGCTCACCATCAAGGGACGCCTCATTGAGCAATCAGCAATGCGCGCCGATCAACTTATCAATTCAACACATTATAGAATAAAGTAACGCCGCCTCCGAAGAAGCGGCGTTACCTGGGATATCGTCGGCGGGGGAGATGCCGACGATTCTGATATTGCAACCAGCGAAACTTTCTCAATAAAGTCGCTTATGCAAAAACTTATTGACTTCAATCTAAAACATAGCCGCTAGAGACTAAACATTTTGTAAAATATAATTTAAAGATAATAAGCTCACCCTGAGCTAACTTACCATAAATTAATTTGCCCTGATCAAAATCTTAGAATGGTTTAGTTACACAGTCGCTTTCTCTCGGTCAACACTCGAATGTTGTTTTTTATAGTATTTTTAACAAAATTGATGTTCAAATTTTCATGAACATAATTCTTCTTTGACGCGAAATCACAGTAACATTTCACCTCAAGAGTGAGGCTTTCAACGTTAAAAAATGATAAAAGAGATTTATCACTAATAGACATATGCTCCACCTTACTTCATCGTAAGGGATGCGTTATCGCTGCACAACAACCAAACCAGGATCTTATGAGCAATATAGCACAGTCAATTAATGATGCCGTTTCACCTGTAAGCGCATTTGTAAATGATATCATCTTCTATGCCATCACTATAGCGGGCGTGCGCCTTCCCTTTGTGGTGATATGGTTAATCGGTGCAGCCTTAATACTAACACTCTCTTTGAGGTTTATCAATTTACGAGGATTTCGTCACGCGCTTCATCTTACCTTTAACCGGGCCCCAACATCAGCACAAACTGCAGGGGAAATATCCCATTTTCAGGCCTTGACCTCTGCACTTTCGGGCACGGTTGGCTTGGGTAATATTGCCTCTGTTCCCATTGCAATTGTATTAGGCGGGCCTGGCGCCATGTTTTGGATGATGCTAGCAGGCTTACTCGGCATGAGTTCCAAATTTGCGGAATGCGCTCTTGCCGTCAAATATCGGCGTACTGATGAAAAGGGAACAGTTCGCGGCGGCCCAATGTATTATATCGAAGACGTTTTTGCTCGTCGTCCTGGCTCGTTAAATAAATTTATCGGAAAAGGCTTTGCAATATTTTTTGCGGTAATGACAATGGGGGCCTCTATTAGCGTTTTCCAAGTCAATCAAGCGCATGCCCTATTTGCTAGTGTAACCGGCCACTCTGCGCCATTGATTTTTGGTGTGTTGATGGCCGGCGGTGTCGCTATCGTCATTATTTCAGGCATTAAGACGATCGGCCGCGTTACATCAATTTTGGTCCCCGTAATGGGGGCAATCTATTTAGGGGCTGGCTTAACAATAATTATTGCCAATATTGGCGCCCTGCCATCTGCGATCGCGCTTATCTTCAAAAGCGCATTTGGGCTGGAGGCAGCAGGCGGCGGACTTGTTGGTGCTTTGATAATCGGCATTCAACGAGCGACTTATTCAAGCGAAGCCGGTGTGGGATCGGCGGCCATTGCTCATGCAGCGGTACGCACGGATAATCCGCTCACAGAAGGGTATGTCGCTTTGCTGGAGCCGTTTATAGACACCGTAATCGTATGCGCTGTAACTGCGCTCGTCATCATTATGACCGGTGCTTATGAACCCTTTGTTGGCGCTGAGAATTTGACCGGCATCGTGATTACCTCAGCTGCATTCGAAAGCATGTATAGTTGGTACCCTATAATATTACTGATCTCCGTCATTCTATTTGCATTTTCTACGTTGGTGGCCTGGGCGTATTATGGCGCAGAAGCCGCCGCCTATCTATTTGGTACAACCCGCCGAGTTGATGTGGTTTTTAAACTCCTCCTGTGCTTGGCGCTATCTACAGGTGCTGCAATTCAATTATCCGCTATTGTTGATTTCATTGATGCAATGCTATTTGGGATGTGCATCCCGAATATTATCGCACTTTATCTCCTCTTACCGGAGTTAAAAAGAGATGTTAAAGATTATGAAAAAAAGATTATGAATAACGCCTAATTTTATCGGCGTTTGTGCACAAAAATGTTACCGCTTTTGATATTCAGTCTTAGAGCCTAGAAAAAAACTAAAGCTCGTTTATCTGATAAGTTTACATAAACGAGTCTTAAGGCACCTCCACTTCAAATTGAATCGCCGAGGGACTTTAAGTCTTTCTTTTTTCGCATTTATCGCAGTTCAACCGGTTCCGACAGACACGCAAAATGCTTTAACAGGCTGCTGAAAAAGTCTCCAGATTTAGGGCAAATCGTGATTC
>CAYZLR010000232.1:0-2331 GCA_964479275.1 uncultured Caulobacterales bacterium | reverse complement strand
AAAAGGGACATCACATAATCCGTCATGCGAACTTCAATTTGATCAAACAGGCGGATATGGGCAGGATAAAGCGTATTATCTAAATCAAAGACCCATGTGTTTACATGTGAAAAATCAAGTGGTTCCATAGTCAGCACCATATGGGGCAGATGGTTTATGCGCAATCACTGCCACATAAAATGGGCTTGATTGTTGCTGGCTTTTACACGCATTCTGGTGCGGTTAAAAACAAGCTGAGGCACATGATGAAATCTGCACAAAGTGATGCGTATGAGTTGATTTTGGATGCAATCGACAGTGGCGATTTTAAGCCTGGAGACCGCATGGTCGAAAATGATTTGGCAGAGCAATTTCATGTGTCACGCACCCCGATCCGTGAAGCGTTGCAGCGCCTCGAAACGCAAACCTTGCTGACGCGCAGCGGGCGAAGCTTGATTGTGTCATCACTAGATCACAACCAGATGTCAGAGCTTTATGTCGTGCGTGCAGAGCTAGAAGGATTGGCCGCGTGTTTGGCGGCGCGCCATGCCACGGATGAGGAAATCACCGTGCTAAAAGAAATGACCGTCAATGACGAAGAGCTTTTGGGCAAACCCGAAGCTTTGGCGCGGTCAAACAAGCAGTTCCATAAACAGGTGCATTTGGCCTCTCATAACAGGTATTTGGTGCAGCAGCTGGATTTGGTTCACAGGTCCATGGCGTTGATGGCCACCACATCGCTTGCGTTTAAGGGGCGCGATGTGGACGCCTTGGCCGAACATAAAGCCATCGTTTCGGCGATTGAGGCAGGTGATCAAGATGCCGCACGCAAGGCTTTGATGGATCACATATCACAAGCCTTTGTGACGCGTTTAAAGATTAATCAGTAGCGCCATTTTGTCGCTTGCCCTGTCGATTGGGCTTTGAAATCCCGTGCTTTGTTTTGTCCCAAAAGAAGGGGCGCAATATGAGTTCATAAAGGGCTTTATAGGCGGCGAACGTTCCCATCATCATATAAATATGCATGACGGGCGACCATATCAGTAGGTGTCGATGTTTGGGTCTTGAGACTGCAATGCTGTAGAGGACAAGGTTCAAAAGCTCTGCCACCAAAAAGATCTGCCCAAGGTAAAACGTGGCATGGGTCGGCAGGTAAGGATCTATGGGATGTGAAAATCCCAAAAGAACCAACCAAAAAGACCATAAAAAGGGCCCTAGCAAAAACTGCGAGAGGGCCGTGACAAAATGCATTTGAAAACCAATGAATTTCCACCAACCCAGCTGTCGCATCAACATAGCCGGGTCGCGCATCTGAACCAGATAGGTGGACATATATCCCTTGAGCCAGCGCGAACGTTGCTTGATCCATGGCCAGAAATGGCAGTTCGCCTCTTCATCGGTTGTTGTTGGGATCATTTTGGTGCGATACCCGTGGCGCACCATCCGAAAACCTAAATCTGCGTCCTCTGTGACGTTATGGGCGTCCCAACCGCCCAGTTCCTCAAGGACGTCGCGCTTCATGTAAAGCGTTGTGCCACCTAAAGGTATGGCCCAGCCAAGACGCGACATGCCCGGCAACATCAAACGAAACCATGTGGCATATTCAATCGTAAAGCAGCGAGATATCCAATTTTGCTTGGGGTTGTAGTAATCTAAAACGCCTTGCAGGCAGGCAAGGTCATTTGGTGCGTTATGGAATTCCTGAGCAACAACCAAAAGCTGGTGCGGATCAGGGGCGTCTTCTGCGTCCAACACCCCAATGATGTCGCCCTGGCAAAAATCTATGGCGTAATTCATAGCCCGCGGTTTTGTGCGCGGTGTTCCGTGCGGCACGACCAAGACACGGACCCAAGCGGGCAGGTAATGCATGTCAAACGAGGCTTGAGTGCGCGTATCGTTTTCCTCCACGAGAACCAAAATCTCAAGCTGTTGTCGCGGATACTCAAGCTTGTGGAGGCGTTCCAACAGCAAGCCCGCCATTTCAGGTTCATCATAAAGCGGCACCAAAAGCGATATTTTAGGCAGTTGAATTGGGGAAATCAGATCGGCTGGTGGTCTGTTTTTGGCGCTGAGATGTCGAATGGCACAAGCGGACTTTAAGACAATCGAAACAAAGAGTGTGATCGCAGCCCATAGGAACAAGAATGTAAAAAGGATCGCAGGTTTCACCACCCACAAGACCAAAGCCCCCAAGATCAGCAGCATCACAAGCTGCACCCGTGAAAGAACCCCCTTTTCCCAAGATCGACAGCTTTCAAAAAGCGGGACGCGCGCGGATGCAAGTGCCACCAAAGGATCGCGAAACTGGACCGCAAGACGGTCCATGACTGCGCTATGGGGCACCTCGCAATG
>CAYZLR010000231.1:0-2351 GCA_964479275.1 uncultured Caulobacterales bacterium | reverse complement strand
TGACCCCAAACCCACAATCTTCGTCATTCCGGGTCTTGTACCCGGAATCTCCTGGGTGGTTCGGGATCGGGCGGGGGCGGCGCGAGTTCGGTTTATATATGTGAGACCCAGGAGGTCCTAGGGATAAACTATGTGCATTTTATCAAAATGCACTGAGACGACGTAAATGAGGGACTGCCCGGTCTAACTATTTCCCCTACATTGTCGCATAGACCCCTTTGGCCTTGCGCAATGTCGCGTCGGTCCGGCTCTCGGACACGGCTCCTTCTTCAATGACATAAATCAGATCGGTAGTTTGATTGAGGACGCGCTGGCCCGCGAAATGACCCTCAAAAACTCCATGTCCGCCAAGGTAAGACTGAAATGTTAGACTATTTTTTCGAGGGTTATTTGCGGGTCTTAACTGGTCATGATATGACTTGCCAAGAGCAGCTAAAACTTTGTTCAAGGGGGATGGTAAGGCTGGTACGGACCGGAGATCATGTTTCCAATGCGATCAGCCGGAAAACAGTGAGTTTTTAGGGACGTTTCAACACGGAAATTTTAAGATGTATCGTATTTTATTATTCTTACTAGTTTTGCCCATCGCTTTAGGGTGTTCCAAGCGCACTGAGCACGGAAATGCCGAACAAAACTGTTCGTATCAACAAGATCTTACGCCTATAAACCTTAATTTGGATTCAGGTGCTATTTATTTATTTGGTGAAACTCATGGGACGTCTGAGGCCCCTGCATTTGTTGCGAATTTTGCCTGCAGAATCGCACGTGATACCGGCGAACCAACCATCGTTTTATTAGAACTGGTGATACCGGAAATCCTTTCCGATCTTTCAGGAGAAAGCCTGTCTGTCGCCGAAGCGCAAAAACTGATTCTTGAAGAAGATAATCATTGGTTTGATGGGCATGATGGGAGAACCAGTGAAGCCATGATGATTGCAATCTTGGAGATATTACAATTTAGGGAGCAAGGGTTAAATATTGCCCTCGGAAGTGTTTATCCGAGCGCGGAAACGAGATCAAAATATGAAGCGTTCATTTTAGAAAGTACTGATGAAACAGACATTGATAATTGGTACTTTAAGGAGGCTTTCCAAATCAAAAGTTATAAAAATGATTTCAAGAATATTATTACATTAAGCGGTAAAGTTCACACAAGAAACCACCTACAGTTCTTTGATAAAATTGACCTTGATGAAACCTATATGGGTTTCGCCTTTGTTTCGGGCGGGGGGACCGAGTGGAACTGTCGACCCAATTCTGGCGGTTGTAAAATTCACAAAACGAAGACCTACCGAAGAAACCTTGTAGATTTATCGGATAACGCTTCATTGGTTTTACTAACTGGCAATAATGAAGCATTTGATGGTGCTTTTGTTTTTAAATCTTCAAACGCATCTCTTCCTTATTTGGGGAAAGATGCAGGTCATCAAAAATAATTTCGCAGATTATTTCAAAGTCCTCGATGGGCGTGATCTGTCGTTCCTAGACTGAGTTAAACATGAGTAATATCCAAAGGACGGGCAATCTCGTTTCATGGCGCAATGGAGCGGCAATCTGATTACGGAGATTTTGAAGCGGGAATAGGGGGCTTAGTTTAACTGAGAAATAAATTTTCCGATGTCTTCAAGGTCATGTCCAAGCGTTAAGTCGGATTTAATGGGTCGTACGTCATTCCAGCCATAATTTTTGTCTAGGCCTCCATATTTTTTTACAGAGATGGATTTTAGAGGATTGTGATTTTGTTCAACTTCAAAACTAAAATTTCGCAGGTTTGAGAACATATTTCGTTTTGTCTTATATCCGAAATCTTGGATAATTTTTTTACACCACGCATCATGCTTCTTCGCGACTTCGCGATATTTATATAGCACCGGGGCATTTCGGTATAACGGGGCTCGACTTTTTTGCAAACAGGTCAACAGCGCTTCTCCGAGTTGAACATTTTCGCAGTCTCTCAAAAGTAAAATGGTCTCAAATGCGGGATCTAAAACTATAGCATCTTTTCCAGATTGCGTAGCAAAACTATAAAAATCTTCATTTAGATAGAGTGAACAGCGCAAGGGATGTTTATGTTTTGAGAAAATCATGTCGTTAAAAACTCATGTTTACCTAGCCTAACTTACACTTTCCTCAACATCCCCGCATAGACCCCTTTGGCTTTGCGTAACTTCGCGTCGGTCCCACTTTCACTCACGCTCCCATCTTCAATTACATAGATCATATCCGCATTCTTAATCGTGCTGAGGCGATGGGCAATAACGAGGGTGGTGCGGCCTTGGCTGAGCTGGTCGAGAGCAGACTGGACTTTGGCTTCGCTTTCTGTGTCGAGGGCGGAGGTGGCTTCGTCTAGT
>CAYZLR010000230.1:0-2406 GCA_964479275.1 uncultured Caulobacterales bacterium | reverse complement strand
GGAAAAGTGTTGGGAATACGGGCTGGGGTACCTACATTTCCGTTGTCTAGGGGAATGATTGTGTTAATGCCTCCACCTGGTGTTCTTACTTCTGGATTAAGGGAATTAGGATAATTTCCTCCTAAACGATATAAGCCTTTATAGTCATTGTATTTTAGATAAAAAGTGCCCGTGTGGTCATCTATCCTAGCTCCATAACCATCAGCCTTCGCACTCCCTGCATCCCATGATTGACCATTGTTATTGGTATGAACAATTCCATTATCTTGGTGGGCAGTTATCCAAACCTTGTCATCTCCTTCCCAATCATCAAATGACCAGACCGTAGCCACACCCAAACCAGTGTATTTGGTTTCCTGTGCTCCCGTAAATCTATTCCATGTTTCTACGCCTCCGTGGGTGCCGATGTATAATACACTATCGCTGTGTGGCGGATAGACCAAGGCATGAATATCATCGTGCAACTGTGCAAACGAAAAATCAACCAAGCCTGTGCCTGTGCTGTTTGGGCGAAAGCCCTTGGCGGTAATGCGTCCAATATGTACAATGCTGTCCTTGGTTGGGGGAACGGCAATGGCAGCCCATTCGGCACTTTTGGTGGGATATGCCCCAAAGAGCGTCCACGCATTATTTTCATACAAATACACCCCACTACAAAAGGTGCTGTCATCGATGACAAAAGCATAGAGCTTATCGGGGTTGGCTGGGGTGGTGGTGATGTTGATGCGCTTGATGCCACACGAAATAGTAGGTGCAAGGGCTAAACTCGTCCAAGTCAGCCCTCCATCTACCGACCGATACACTTCTCGGCCACTGGCGTATACCATATTCGGATTGGTGGGATGAAAATGAATGCCTCGCCATTCGGTATCTAAAAAATACCCCCCTGCTGGATTCGCTGCCCCCACCAATACTTGCTGCCAAGTCTGCCCTCGATTGCTCGTTCTAAAAATGCCCTCACTCGTGGCGATAAACAGCAAATTGTCATTGTTGGGATGGACGACAAGATTTCGCATCGTGCCCCCATTTTGGAAGACCTCTAACAGGCTGTTTCTAGTGCTGCTGTCTATCAGCATCACCCTGTTGCCATTCATAGGTTGCCAAGTTGTCGTACCAACCATATTGTAATACACGCCTTGGGTATGAAGCAAACTGCTGTTGTTTAGGCCACCTCTCAGGGGTTCATAATTCCCTTGAAGGCCATAGTCGGAGTAACCATAATCGCCACTGCCTGTACAAACAAACACCTTATCATCAGAAACAGCAATGCCACTAACCGAAGTGAGTGCTAGTCCTTTGTCTGTGTGATAATTGTACCAATTATCGCCCCCATTATCCGAGCGATACAGCCCTCCAAAATGAGAACCTGCATACAGGGTTTGATTGCTCCGTCCATTGTATTGCGGATGAAAGGCTATGCGATGAATTTGCCCCATGCCTTTGCCTGCACTGCTGCCGCTGGGTGTGGTCAAAGGGCCCAATTCGCGCCAAGCAACACTAGGGCTATAAACAGAAGGCAATACTATTCCTGTGGCACTGGCAAGACCGCCAATATTTTTGTAGGCATTGGCATAATTCATCAGGGCTTGGGTGGCCGTGCTCATGTTGCCATTGGGGGCGAGGCGTGTGCCCCAAGTCATCACATCGCGGCGCACTCGGTTGTAGAGTCCGCCCTCCGTGCTATCATCTTGATGGTACGTGTAGAAGGAATCGAGGAAGGTGTAAAAAGAGGAATCGGGGTGGATTTGGAATTGAGCGCAAGCGGAGGTGCCAATCAAAAGGCTGCTCAATGCTAGGCATAGTGTGGTGGGTCGTAATTTAAGCATAAATTACTGTGTTTGTGTGGTTAGAAAAATCCATGGCTGGAATCCTCCTATGCTTGTTGTGGGGTCAAGGTGGAGGGGAGGGAATGGTTGCAAATTTACATAAAAATTAATACTTGTATGTAAAAAATCATACAAAAAAAGTGCATTTTCCATGACGAAGATGCACCTTTCAAAATTTTTATAACCGTGGTTGTTTTATTTCCTTACTTCGTTGGAAATCGTATTTAATTGATTATTAAATTAGTATAAAAATAAAGCAGAAACAGTAAGGAGTTGGTAATCAATTATATAAAAGGTGTTTTTTAGCTTTTTTGGTAAAAAAAGTAAAAAATCCACGAAGTACTATTATTTAAAACTAGGCTCAAAAATAAACAGCTCCTTGGCTGGTTCGTACAAAAAGTAATAGCATAGGGGATCGCGTCGGTAAGGATAGCGTACACTAAACCGTTTGCCAGAGCGACTGTATAATTGTAGTTTTTTTCCTTGGAGTAACAAATCAGGATACCCATCCTGATTCACATCTCGGAGTTGGGGTTGCAGGGCACCTCCTGCCTGAAAAACACAGCTATCGGCTTTGGCA
>CAYZLR010000229.1:0-2434 GCA_964479275.1 uncultured Caulobacterales bacterium | reverse complement strand
TGTTCCTGCTGCACCTGTCGCTCCCGTCGCGCCTGTTGGTCCTTGAGGACCTTGTGGGCCAGTATCTCCTTTTGCGCCTGTCGCGCCTGTAGCACCTACTGGGCCTTGTGCACCAGTAAGTCCAACAGGTCCTTGCGGTCCAGTTTTACCTTGCAAGCCTTGAGGGCCTTGTGCACCAGAAACACCTTGAGGGCCCTCTGGGCCCATAGGTCCAACAGGGCCCATAGGTCCTACCTCACCAGTTGCTCCTTTAGTACCTTGAGGACCTTGGGGTCCTTCAGGTCCCATTGTACCTTGAGGTCCAATTTTACCTTCAGGCCCTTGTTCTCCTATTTTACCTTGTAAGCCTTGAAGTCCTTGAGGTCCTGCGACACCTTGAGGTCCTTGAGCTCCCATGGGTCCAACAGGTCCAACTTGGCCTTCAACACAAACCCAAACTGGGTTTTCGGGTGTCCCTTTATTTACCTGTAGACATTGTAGGGTTGTGTTATATATAATGGCCCCTGTCAATGGCGTTGGAATACCATCCCTTTCTGCAGACGTCATTCTAGGTGGCACGAAAGCCTTATCAGTAGCTTCTAGCTCCAATATAGACCCATCATCGATGTTTGTGACATCTCCTCCTAGCTTAAGCTGAGCCGACATATCAGTAGATATGAAGCACATCAGCGCCGCAGTTAGTAACATGGAAATCCCCAACTTCTTCCCAACATCATGGACAAGAAGCAACCTGGCGATAACCAATGTTACAAAGAGTAAAAATCCATAAATCATTAGTGTTCGTTTTTAAAGTTAAAGAAAAAACTAGTTTACTCAAATCCAATTTAAACTAGAGATAGTTTAAAAAGGATTGAACAAACTTTTAAAAGAAAAAAAATAAGATTGAAACAAAAAATAAACTTAAAATCCAGTAAAAAAAAGACTGGCACAGTTTTTGAATTAAGATAAAATAAAAAGGTGTGAATTAATTACTCAATTTAGGAGGAAAAAAAATTTTTCTTAGCTAATACTTTCGCCCGCGACCTAGAAGAATCTTGCATAAGCGATTAATTTTAAATTTGAGTAGCCTCATTGAAGTAGATTCTAGGAGTAAAAAATATAAGAGAGTAATCTAACTACAACATTCCTACCGTGACAAGAAATACCATTAAAGGGTATCACATCAAGACTAGAGCATGATTAAAAAAATCTAATACATAATCGGTTGAAAAAAATAATGAGGAGTAGTTGAATTAATTACTGATCTTGAGGAAGAAATAGTTTTGGGAGTAGAATTTATACGTAGCTTTGATACAAAGTAAAATAAAAAAAATGAATAATGAAACTTAACACATAGTTTTTTTTTTATTCATTCGACGCTAAAACAATCTTAAAAGTCACTAATCCCAGTCACAAATAAGAAATAAATTACCAGCTCTTTTTTCCTTGCTCATTTTCACCTATCTCTGTTGTCCACCCTTATTAATTAATATACAGGCAATTAAAGCTTATTACTATCTATTATACATTAAAAGTGCCCTGCTTTTTTCTTATCTGTACAGGTATATTTTTCCTTCAATTTGAGAAGTATTTTATTTGAGAAAAAAAAGTCAAAAAAAAATTATTTGTGACAAGGAAAAGTGCATTAAACTAGTAAAATAAGTTTTTTATCGGTCATATCAATATTTTTCGTCAAATCTATTCTTTCCCCTTCTAATTATAATTTTCTTAATCTCTAGTGGTTAGTCAAGATAAAATTGACAGGTAATTTTGACGACTTTTAAAACTAGCATCAGCAGCCCACCCGTTTCACAGTTTACTCCGATTTTTCGGAGGTTCAGGAGCTTACACTCCTTCATACAAGCGGTACACAAACCGTGTTTGCTACTATTAAAAATACTTTTTTGCTATAGCTCTTTTTGCTACTAGCAAAAGCCAGTGCAGATAGTTACGGCTATGCCTGTAAGCATCCCACCCACTTCGTGGTTCAGAAGCTTACACTTCTTCATGCCTTGTCTAGTTTCAAAATTCACTCAAACTTAATACGTCATTTCAACATTGACTAATCACTAGCTTTATTTTGCCCTTTAAACTAGCCAACCATCGGGGTAGTTTTCAATGTTTTTGACGAGCAACCGCCATCGTGATTGCCGAGTCTGAAATACTTAAAAATCATTATCCAAAGTAAATTCTGTTTTTCTTGCCTTTAAGTAATGATAGTGAAGCATGAATATTTAACATCGCATTAAAATAAAGAGTCTAAAATATTTTATTTTTTCTAGTTTAAATACTTTCTATTATCAATAAAGAATCCTATCTTTGCGCTCGCAAAATCAAAATCAGTCTAAAGATTTAACGGAGGAGTGGCAGAGCGGTTGAATGCACCGGTCTTGAAAACCGGCATAGGCGAGAGTCTATCGGGGGTTCGAATCCCTCCTCCTCCGCTAAGGTTCAA
>CAYZLR010000228.1:0-2436 GCA_964479275.1 uncultured Caulobacterales bacterium | reverse complement strand
GAAGTCTCGATTCCAAAACACCAGGAAGGGCGATTGGTAAACATCGCCGAAAGTGCTTCACCACATTCCAGCTCGGTTGAATCGGGAACCAGTATTTCTGCGGCGTTGAGCCGTGTTAACAAATGGCTTAATTGATCCGGTGGTACAACGGTTGTATAAAAACGACCGGTTGAAATCTCTGCCCACGCAACTCCAAAGAAGTCAGGACCATCGGGCAGTGTCCTCTTCGCCGCGACTGCACCTTTTTTGTTTTTTCTTTTGCTTTCAGTTCCTGGCAAAACAGAAACAAGATAGTTGCTAACCGAAGGGTCAAGGAGCGCCTGATCGGTCACCGTACCAGGGGATACGATTTGAGAAACTTCTCTCTTTACCAGTCCCTTTGCTGTCTTTGGATCCTCGACTTGATCACATACAGCAACACGAAACCCCTGTTTGATCAGCTTTCCAAGATAGGAATCAAGTTGGTGGTGGGGAAATCCAGCCATCGGAACCGTGTTGGATTTATCGCGGCTTGTTAGATTCAAGCCGAGAACTTTTGAAGCGACTTTTGCGTCGTCGTGGAACAGCTCATAAAAGTCACCCATGCGGAAAAATAACAGGGCTTCGCCACAGGCTTTCTTGGCCTCATCGTACTGCCGCATCATTGGTGTCTTGTTCATAACAAGAATTTAACAATCGACCTAACTCTTTTCGAGTAGCGAACCACCGGTTGACCAGGATCCCCAAAAGACCTGTCCTTTTTTTCGTAATGGAGCCCCTTGACTCTTTGACCGGCAAAGTCCACCTAAGTTGTTTTTACACCACAATTTGGTTGAACTCCTTACGTCGTAAACCCTATTTGGGCCGTTTACTTTATGTAGTCTTTTGGGGCAATATTTTCACCAAAAGCACCAACTCTTCCAAAGCCATATATTTTGAAACGTTAGGGGAACGGAATACGTTTTAAGGGAGTTAAAACTCAAATGAAATGAACAAGATCCTTGAGCTTGACGAAGATACTGATATAGTATGATTCTACGAACAATTCTCATCCTACTTCTCGTATACTCTACTATATATCGTTTGAATAATTACATTCAACGGCTCAGAAATTTCCTTTAATGGAATAACCTGAGAAACAACTTTGATGCTACTGGAGAATCTTGTGGATACTTTACCTCATCAACCTGGACCGCCGTCTCCTTATTCGTTTGGAGCTCATGAACCGGTTGAAGAATCTTCATTCGATTTTTGGGGAATCGTAAGTCGCCGGAAGTGGCTGATCTTTCTCGGTTTGATTATCGGTATGGGTCTAGGTGCGTTGTACCACGCCCAGTGTGAAACGATCTTCAAGAGTGAAGCTCGGGTAAAGATCGAACCTAAAAAGTCAGTCTTCTTTAGAGTTCGAAGAGAGGGAGACTACGTTCCGGACATGGGTGGAGGGGCACGTCATGATCAACTGATCAACCAATTCAATATCATCAATAGTTGTCTTTCAAACAACAAGTTGAATACCTTGCGGTGTTTTGACCAACTTTCCGAAGACAAGATCATTCCCTATGTCAAGAAAAACCTGGAGGTAATTCAAAACCGCGAAGAGCCGATTCTCTATCAACTGGTATTTAAGAGTTCTCGTCCGGACGATGCCCAGACGATTCTGAACAACTTGATTGATACATACGAGTCTGATCTGGAGGCGCAATACAGTGAAGAAAGTCAAAAAGTAGCGACCCTTCTTAAGACCATGCACGAAAAGTTTGACGGTGAGTACAAGGAATTGCGAAAAAAATACGATGTACTCCTTACAAAAAAAGGGGCTGGCATCATCACCGAACAGGGGATGAACGTTCACGAAGTCCAAGTTCGAGACATTGGTCGACTTTTGGAATCTGCGAAAAACAAACTCAATGAGTACGCCGCCGATCGGGAACGTGGACTTGCAGCGCTCAATAGCGGAATTGTTGAAGTTCGAGCCTACCTTTGGAATTTGAAAGAAGCCAAAAAGATTGTGACGACAGGCGAAGAAAAGGACAAGTCAAGATCAAACATTCAAACGGTTGAAAACACGGCTCAGATCAAGATCCGAGAGTTAGAAATTCAACTCAAAGGTGTGATGACCCGCTACGGTCTAGGACATCGCGAAGTAAAGATGTTGGTGAACGAGATCCAGCAATGGAAAGAGTACGAGCGAGAGCTTGCTATCGAAGACGGTAGTATCGAAGAGGTCGTTGAGAAGGGATACAACCCTGAACAAATTGTCCAGCTTTATGTTCGGCGACTTGACCACGAAATTGCGGATTTGCAGGATTTTGTTCGAATCAACAGCGAACTGTACCAAGAGAATTACTCGGAAGCCAAAAGAATTGCTGGCGTTAAAGCTGAGATTGAGTCAGTAAAAGAAAACATGGATCAAGTTAACAACTTCGTTTCTATGGCCAACGAGCGTTTGATCGAATT
>CAYZLR010000227.1:0-2443 GCA_964479275.1 uncultured Caulobacterales bacterium | reverse complement strand
GAACCTTGTTTTACCCGCCTGTGGAAAGGGATATCTCTAAAACAGGGAGTGCTCAAAGAATTCCTGACATTGTCCGATACAGTGAATTATTGAACCTCTTCACATATAGCTTAACTGGATTGAACCTAGCTTCTATAAGGGCTTATCACTTTTGGAATTGTAAATAATGTTTTCAACGTGGGAAACTGGTGAGAAATCCGTGATGGCTGTTCCGCTTTTCGTGGCCATTCCAATTGCCATCCTTTGAATGTTCTTTTTATCGCTTTCAGCATCTCTTACCTAATGTACCGTTTCTTCGTTCGTGTTATCCGATTGACTGGATGCCGAATAAAAGTCTTGCGACGCGTATAACAGTGCAGAGCGTTTTAGTTCTGAAAAAACACGATCCGAGACCTCAAACAAATCACTGGCGTACTTCTTGTCCCACTTGCATTGTTTTTTGAAGGTCGCTGGCAATTTGGTGAATGAATAATCTCGGCAATACGGGTTCATGAATGACGCCTGATCTCTTCTGGGAAGAGCGGTAAGAATTAATGCTTGAACTTTCAACGCGTTGTTACGATCAATGCCATCCATAACAGGAACCGCTAAAACGGTTTTTTTCAACTGCGATAATTCTACTACATATTTTCTCAACATTTCGAATGACGTTAAATTAAAATCAGAAGACGACCACAATACTTCAGCGTCACCAAACCCCTTGTCCTTGTCCTTGGCGAATTCTGGTACTTCGTTTCGTCCCCAAGGCCCACGGGGCGATCTAACAATATCAGGCGTCCCAACCCACAATAATAAGCTCATGATCATCTCTAAGATCAGCGGAAGCATAAGGGGGGCATAATCTTCCCCTACAGCGCGTTGGGCTCCAACTGGTTTGTGACCGAAAACAGAAGCAATTGGCCCCATAAGACGCAAATAGCTTTTTAGCATGGCTTCATCATAGGTAATTGATATTGGTGATGGGGGCTTGGCGGGTAAATCGGGTAAGTTTACAAATGCCATCCGCGCCGATTTAAGCAAGGTCATCATCTCCTGATCCGAGCAATCAAAGTTGCTTCCAGACCCAGATACGAAACCCTCTTTAAAGCCGGTCTCTTGCTTATGAATCCATGATTTTACCTCTTGCACAGCCGGATCGCTCAGCAGACTTCTAGCTTTAAGAAAAGCTCCTCTCATGGCTTCTTCATTATAAGAGTTAAGTCCCTTAATAGTCTCTTGGAGGCGGTCATTGATGGACGTTAGTTTAGATGCCTGAGATTTTGCGGCAGTGTTCTGGTCATTGCGCAACTTCCATCTTGGCCCTTTACCGACCCCGGCGCTATACCCGCAGCTCAATCCTGTGTCATTCTCATATATAGCCATGGTTTCAGCATGTTTGGCAACATAATTGAAAGAAGAGGCGGCGTTGTTAAAAGCGACTATAGTTTCCCGGATTGGTGATTCTGTACGCTCTATACTTTCGGCCGTAATACGTTTCTCAAAATTGTTCTTCGCAAGTAAGTTCCAGTATGAACCATAGCTTGTGCCAATAGACAGAGACCAAGTCAGTATTAGAAGCGCGATCATTGCCCGCCTCTTTTTTTTGGGCGCATCTTGGGTCGAAAGACGAAGAATAAATGTGACAATTAGACCCTGAATGACAAAGCAAAATGCGGCGGCTAGGGTTGTGCCAAGAAGGTTGCTCATGACTCCATTGGAACCCATACTAGCATTTAACAATGCCCGAGCTCCCAACGTGGATGTTACAGCGCTTGCGGCGGCAATTGCAAACCCGGCAATCTTTACATAATCTATGTTTTTCTTCGTAACATCAGTCATTTTATTTCCTTTACCGTGTGGCAGCTGCGAGGAGGTTGGCCAAATCAGATGTTGGGATTCCACCACTGATAGTGAGAGCGCTACTATCCGCTGATGCTATTTCGATGAAAAAGATTTTAGGTTTTCCTGAACTGTCTTCGAAATGCCCTATGATGTGTTTGCCGCGTTCGTCAGTATCATTCGCTTCACTGGTACCTGTTTTTGCAGTGATGACAGTGATGCCGTTTCGCTTTGCAACCTTACCAAATCCATATGCTGTACCGCCGCGCTCTAACGGAGCGCTCAATATATCAAGCAACCATTTACCATCACTCACTTTAAGAAATTTAGATAAGTTAGTTTGGCCTTTTGAAACGCTTTCTACGAAATGCGGTTTCTGAGCAATGGGAATATTCCCGTACATTGTATTAACTTGCGCAGTATATGCAGCCATCAAGTCTGAGATTGATAGTGACTTAGTCCCCAACACTAACTCAATGTTTTTGGTGTCCGCGCTAAAGCCGAGCTCTGCAATCAAGCTTTTAAGAATATGACTGTCAGTCGTATTCAATAGGTACAACTCTGGTTGATTATTCTATACCGTTTTTTCTGTTTTTGTGTTCAAGCGCAGCGCATCAGGAATTGA
>CAYZLR010000226.1:0-2445 GCA_964479275.1 uncultured Caulobacterales bacterium | reverse complement strand
CAGGTTGCGGGGCAGGGACCAGTGTCAGCTGCATGGTAAAGTTAGGTTTGCGACGGGTACAGTCCGGGTACATAGGTTACAGATTTGTCCGGGTACATGGGTAACAAAACCCATAATGAGTAGTTTGCTAAATGGAGCTCTACTCATGCCCTGGAACGAGACTCTAACCATGGATCAGAAAACGCAATTCATTGCGGATTACCTCAAAGAACTCTTCTCATTTACTGAGCTTTGTGAACGCTACGGTATCAGCCGAAAAACTGGATACAAATGGGTTGATCGATATCTACTCGATGGACCAGCAGGACTTGATGATCGTAAGAGAGCGCCGCACCAGATTCCACATAAGACGCCTCAGAAGATCATCGACGCATTGCTTGAGGAGCGACGTAAACATCCAACTTGGGGTGCTGGAAAGCTTCTAAAGAAGGTTCAAGACAAGCATCCATCGTGGAAGCTCCCGGTCCGTTCTACGGTCTATACATTGCTGGAGCCATACGGCGTATTTAAGAAGCGTCGCAAACGACGATACCCCGGCCACCCAGGAAAGTCTCAAAAACAGGCCCATCAACCCAACGATATCTGGTGCTGTGATTTTAAAGGGCAGTTTAGAATGGGCAATGGTAAGTACTGCTATCCTCTAACGATCACGGATCAGGACAGCCGCTTCTTACTTGCTTGTCAATCATTGCCTTCGGTGGCAAAAGTGGGCGTAAAACCTGTCTATACACGTGTCTTCCGAGAGTACGGATTACCAAAATACATGCGTTCGGATAATGGCATTCCATTTGCCAGCACCGCAATCGCACGTTTGTCCGAACTATCAGCATGGTGGATACAACTAGGAATATTGCCTGATCTCATTGAGCCTGGTAAGCCACAACAAAACGGCAGACACGAGCGTATGCATCGAACTTTAAAAGCTGAGGCAACTAGGCCAGCCGCATATTCTTCCCCGGCACAGCAACGTAAGTTCAACGCATTTGTTAAAGAGTTTAATTACGATAGACCGCATGAAGCTTTAGATCAACAAACGCCAGCATCGCAATACGAACCATCCAATAGAGAATTCCCAGAGAAGCTAAAACCCTTCGAATATCCTAATAGATTTGAAGTTCGCTACATTAGTGGCAATGGTGGAATACGTTGGAACAATAGCTGGGTTTGTGTATCGAACATACTCCGAGGTCAATACATCGGATTTGAAGAAGTCGATTTTAAGCGCTGGGATGTCTACTATGGACCTGTTCGAATCGGAAGATTCCACGAAGACAAACTGCGCATTGAAGATGTGTACGGTAGACTGAAACGCAGAACGAATAGGCGCAAATAGTGTTACCCATGTGCCCAAACAAATTTGTTACCTATGTTCCCGACTGCTCAATGTTTGTAGCCAATTAAATAGTGCCAAATCACTAAAAAACGAGCATAAAGAAAACGACAATAGCTCAAATGGATAGGTCATCACCTTATTCCTTCCAGGTAACACCTCTAACAACTGAGCTAATGTTTTCTCTTCCGCATCCAAATTTCTTCGCAAGTTCGGAATGCGGGTATTTACCGGTTTTTGCTAATTTCCGGATGTCCCTAGCTTTTTTCCAAGAGAGTTTGACATGAGATACGTCACTACCTCGCATGAGCCGGTCTACTGCACAATGGAATGTAATCCCCTCTTTTTTTGCTTTTGCTTTTGCCGCTTCTGTTTGAGTGGAGTAAACGTGGTTGTCGTACATTGTTTTCTTGCCTCGTGGTCGTGATCGTTTCCCTCTTGAGTCCATATTGTATCCATTTGGATGCAACGTTCTGTATTGGGCAATGTATTTAGTTTCCAAGTCTGCGAGTTTTTCGGATTCAACATTTTTAGCCAGAGCAGAAATTTTGAAGTTTTTCTCTCCATATTTAGATATCGCAGAATGCAATAGAGATGTTCCTCCATTGTTTGCAGAGCGAATATGTGAAAGCCAGCGTCGTTTCAAGGACATAGTCGTTAGGCCAATATAGTTTTTGGGACCCGTTATGAGGTAAATAATGCCTTTGCCATCTGGAACACTGGGCTGTAAAGCAATTGCATCCTCAGGTGTAATGCCTTCTTCCAAAATCCAACGTTTTATTGTGTTGTATTTCGCCTTGGGTTTGGTAGCGTCATAGAATGCCTGTAAGCTTGCATATTTTATTTCATGACAAACGATCTGACGATCACGTGGAGAATGGGCTACTTCAAGAACTCTCGAAATGATCTCTTCAGATCTCCGTTCTTCGAGAGTATATTTTTGAAATCGCTTCATATAAGCAGTTAACGCTTTTCCAGATAATCCGAACGCTTCTCCAATATGACTAAGTCCTCGATAATTTTTGCCTTTGAAGCAAATTTCATCAAACTGATTCCTGCCTGCAACACATGTCGGGCAATCTCCTTTTCCGGAAAGATGGTTCGAAGCGATTACA
>CAYZLR010000225.1:2032-2469 GCA_964479275.1 uncultured Caulobacterales bacterium | reverse complement strand
CCACGTAAACCTTCGGCCAAGCTGTCTTCCAGCTCAAAACTATATTCTGATCCATGCTGGTCACGTACAGGCGGACGTGTATAATCTGTCGGTAAATCCAGCAAAGCAACCTGGCCAGAATATAATTCCAGCCAGAAGGACCTGTCGGCAGACAGCAATTCCTGTTGTATTCCCGACTGCTGCCAGACCGCATAGTCCTTGTAGTGTAGCGACGGGGCAGGCAGCGTGGAACCATTGTACAATAATACAAACTCCTCTATCAGGATACCGTTCGAGGCCCCGTCATGGATGATGTGGTGGATATCGAACAGCAGCAGGTGCTCTTCTGCACCGAGGCTGATTAGCCCGGCCCGGAACAACGGCCCCTTCCCAAGGTCAAAAGGGCGTACAAAGCCATTGATCAGGGAACCTGCAGAGGAAAGGGCCCCATCGTAATA
>CAYZLR010000225.1:0-2022 GCA_964479275.1 uncultured Caulobacterales bacterium | reverse complement strand
CTCCGATACATACTGGACCACCTCATCCCCTTCCAGCCCAAAGCTCGTCCTATATACCTGGTGGCGCGATATCAATGAAGAAAACGATGATTCCAACCGGTCTTTGGACAGCACGCCCTTCAAATGGTAAACTGAAGGGATATTGTACGCAACAGAGCCCCTGTCAAACTCCTGGAGCACATACATCCGCCGCTGGGCCGATGACAGCGGGTAGTACGGACGGGAAGGCGCAGGGGCGATAGCGGCCTGAGCTGCATTGCCCGCCGTCTCCAGGTACGAACCAAGGCTGCGGATATCCTGGTGGGCAAAGACGTCACGGAGCCCCAGCTCCACGGACAGCTCCCCTGCTATCCTGTTGACAAGCACCGTCGCCCTCAATGAATGCCCGCCAAGGTCAAAAAAACTGCTGGCAACACTGATGCTTTCTGCCGGGAGCTTCAGCACTTCGGACCACACACCCACAAGGTAATGCTCCATCCCTGTCGATGCACCCTGGTAGGAACCTGCAGGCAATCTTCCCGGCAAGGGCAGCCGCCCCCTGTCTACCTTGCCGTTCGCGGTCAGCTGGAAACCTTCAACCTGCACATAGTGCGATGGGACCATGTAGTCAGGCAAAAGCCCCTGAAGATAGCTGCGCAAAAGCCCTGCCCCAAGCGGCTCACCGGACGTGTAGTACGCCACCAGGCAGTCGTCACCCTGGAGCTGCCTTGACAGCACAAGGCATTCCTCCACATCAGCATGGGACTGCAGCCGGTGGCGCACTTCGCCAAGCTCTATCCTGAAGCCACGTAACTGCACCTGGTCGTCGGACCTGCCCAGGAACTCCAGCTCCCCGCCGGGGAGCCACCTGGCAATATCACCGGTACGGTAAAGCCTGCCACCGGCAGTGAAAGGGTCCTCGATAAACCGTTCCGCGGTCATCGCTTCCTCATTGAGGTAGCCCCTGGCAACACCGGCACCACCTATATAAAGCTCTCCCCTGGAACCCTTAGGGACCAGGTTCAGCCCCCCGTCAAGAAGGTAGATACGCGTGTTGTCTATCGGAGTGCCGATAGGGATAACACCCCCTCGCCTGTCAGGCAGCTCATAGCTCGTGGCCACAACTGTACATTCCGTTGGCCCATAGTTATTGACAACCCTGTAACCGGTCTCACCTACATTCGACAGCTCGTCCCCCCCGGTCAGCAGGTAACGGAGCGTACCGTTGGACAGCTGCGAAAACTGCTCACAGGCATGGGTGGGCAAAAAACTCACCGTTATCCCATGCGCATGGTAATATTCGTTCAGCGCAACAAGGTCAAGGCGCATCCAAGGCGGGACCACATGCACGGCGGCACCGGCTATCAGGTAGGGGAAAACCTCCCAAACGGTCGCATCAAAGCCCAGCCCGGCATATTTGGTAGAACGGTCACCGGCACATATCCCGTAACGCCTGTTGTGCCACTGGCAGAGGTTCACCAGTGAACGGTGTTCAACCATCACGCCCTTCGGGAAACCGGTGCTCCCCGAGGTATAGACCACATAGCACAGGTCTACCCCAGACGGCAAAACGCCAATGTTTGTCCCCTCTCCAAGGTAACTGTCAACATCGTAAACGTCAATATAGGCACCTCCGTGGCCTGCCTGGCCTACCAAGGCCGCAGAGGAAAGCAACAGCTTCTGCCCGCTCGTGGAAAGCAGGTAGTCTATACGGTCCTTCGGGTAGCCCGGGTCTATCGGCAAAAATGCACCACCGGACTTCAGGACCGCAAGAAGCCCAACAAACAGTTCCAGGCAGGGCTCAAGCATAACGGCCACCAGCTGCTCCCTTCCTGCCCCGCAGGCCTTTAGCTTCCGGGCCAGCCTGTTCGAAAGGGAATTCAGCTCGCCATATGTCAACGTATTCTCCCCATGCCGTACCGCAATACTGTCAGGGTCCCCGAGCACCCTTGACTCGAACAGCCCAACAACTGTCTGCCCCTCGGGAAAGGGCACCGGCTCGGGGTTAAAGGAACCAAGCAGTTCCTCACGCTCCCGGGACGG
>CAYZLR010000224.1:1462-2493 GCA_964479275.1 uncultured Caulobacterales bacterium | reverse complement strand
CAACCCCTAAATGTCTTATTCCCGTGGGTGGGCGTCCGATCCTGGACTATTGGGTGGATGCGTTAGAGCGCGCCCACATCACCGAGGCGTTGTTGAACACACACCATCTTCCAGACCCTGTGCGCAGCTATATGGCTGGGATCAATCAAACGGGGCGTGTGATGTTGCGGGAATCCTATGAACCCACCTTGTTAGGCTCTGCTGGTACGGTCACAGCCAATCGTGACTTTGCAGACGGTGCGGATGCGGTTGTGGTGATCTATGCAGACAATCTGTCAGACATGGACCTGGGGGCGCTGGTGGCGGCCCATCATGCGCATTCAAACCCAATGACCATGGCGCTGTTTCACACGCCCTATCCGGAAAAATGCGGTATTGCGGCGCTGGATGGTGACGGGCGCATTACTGAATTTGTCGAAAAACCCGAAATGCCCAAAAGCGATTTGGCCAATGCCGGAATTTATGTGCTGGACGCTGATGCCTGGCGCGAGATCGCGGATATGGGGGCCTTTGACTTTGGATTTGATGTCATTCCCAAATTCGTGGGCCGCATGCAGGGATTTACCCACCAGGGGTATCATCGCGACATCGGCACCCATGACAGCCTTGCCCAAGCCAATACGGATGTGGTGGGGCTGTTTTCATGACACCAGCCGCCTTTTTAGACCGTGATGGCACCATCATTGAACTGGTGCATCACCTGAATGATCCTGCGGATGTGCGTCTGATCCCCGGCGCAGCAGAGGCGATTGCACAGCTGCGCGCCGCAGGTTGGCCCGTGGTGATCATCACCAATCAATCTGTGATCGGGCGGGGTAAGTTGACCGAAGCGGGGCTCGAGGACGTGCATGCCGAGATGAACCGCCAATTGGCGCAGCAGGGGGCCCAGATTGATGGGATCTATTTCTGCCCGTTGGCCCCGACCATCAAGGATTCCACTGTGATCGAAGACCCAATGCGCAAACCCGGTCCGGGAATGTTGCTGCAGGCCGCATCCGAGATGGAGCTGGATCTGTCCAGGTCATGGATGG
>CAYZLR010000224.1:0-1452 GCA_964479275.1 uncultured Caulobacterales bacterium | reverse complement strand
TGACATGCTGGCGGGGCAGAATGCGGGTTGCGCCACGATTTTGGTACAGACGGGCTATGGTGCGTCTTATGCGCATGATAAAGGCGCAGTCACATATGAGGTCGCAGATCTAAGCGCTGCGGCAAAGATTATTCTGAACGAGGAACAGTCATGAAAATTCTGATCACCGGTGGTGCAGGTTATGTCGGCAGCGCCTGTCTGCGCTATGTGGCCGAACAAGGCCATGAGGTCATGGCTTATGACAATTTGGTTATGGGCCACGAAGAGGCGGTCGATGGTCATGCCTTTGTCAAAGGGGACATTGCAGACACGGATTTGCTGACCAAAACACTGAAAGATTTTGGCGCAGATGCGGTGATGCATTTCGCGGCTGCGACTTATGTGGGCGAAAGCGTCGAGAACCCCGAATACCATTATCGCAACAATGTGGGTGGGACCTTAAGCCTGTTGAATGCGATGCGCGCCGCTGATGTGAACCGGATGCTGTTTTCCTCGACCTGTGCGACCTATGGCATGACCCAATCTGAAACGATGTCCGAGGCCACACCGCAGGATCCGTTTTCGCCCTATGCCCGCACGAAGCTGGCTGTGGAATGGATGATCCGTGATTTTGCAGAGGCCTATGGCATGGGCTTTACCTTGCTGCGCTACTTCAATGCGTCTGGTGCAGATGCGGATGGCCGTCACGGCGAAGATCACCGCCCCGAAAACCATCTGATCCCCTTGGTGCTGGAAGTGCCGTTGGGCAAGCGCGACAAGATCATGGTCTTTGGTCAGGATTATCCAACACCAGATGGCACCTGTATCCGGGACTATGTGCATACCCGCGATCTGGCCTCGGCTCATTTGCTGGCGATTGAGGCCACCAAAGAAGGCACCAACGAGGTCTTCAACATTGGCACCGGCAATGGCCAATCCGTGATGGAAATCATCGAAGCCTGTGAAAAGGTCACGGGCCAAAGCATTGCGCGCGATATCACAGAACGTCGCCCCGGTGACCCGCCACGTCTGGTGGCCGAACCGACCAAGCTGAAGACACAGCTTGGCTGGGAGCCAAAATACAGCAACATCGAAGACACCATCGCCACAGCCTGGGCGTGGCATCAGGCGCATCCTAACGGGTATACGCGGTAATCATCTTTGATGGACGAATCCACGCAACAAAGTTTGGACATCACCTGCGCCTTAAAGCCATCCTCTATGGGGGCGGTTTTGGCGCAGTTCTATCCAGACTTTCCATTAGCACAGATGCCGGGGATCGCCGTGCGGGCATTGGCGCGGCATTGGCATGATCGTGCGGATGTCGTCTATATCGAAGCGCGCGATACAACGGATCAGTTTATGGGATATGTCCTTGCGCAAAGTCATAGCGAACAGCCTTGGCGCGCCCTGTTGCGCCAGCCCGCTTGGGCGTTTGGCTGTGCGTTGTGGGTCTATGCATGGGCCAAGGTG
>CAYZLR010000223.1:0-2582 GCA_964479275.1 uncultured Caulobacterales bacterium | reverse complement strand
AGTCGGTACAGACGGCAGGCGCGTTTGCTCTTTCCTCATCGCTTGCTAAAATCGATTCACAGGATCGATGTCTTGACGCGCGTGCCTCGGCACGTCGCTTCGCTCGTGTGTTCCCCGGTCAGTATCAAGACGCGGAAACTGGCACAGACATTGTGCTCTCCCACAACCATCACCGTACCTATGACCCGACCCTCGGGCGTTACTTACAATCCGATCCCATCGGTCTGGTAGGCGGCCTCAACCGCTATGCCTATGTCGGCGGAAATCCGGTCTCACTGGTTGATTCGACGGGTTTAGGGTATTGTACGTCCGGGAGAAGAAGGACACGGGATGCTAGTACCCTTGAGAGGATCAAATGTTACCTGGATGGGAATAGACTTGCCGAGCGACCCTAACAGTCCTAGTTTTACTGGTAACGACGTTGAGTGTAGGTGCGGTGAAGAGCCAAAACCTAATGATGATGTTGATTTTTTCCTACGGGATAATAAATGGCATAAAATCTTAACCGGAACAGTTACAGCTAGTGGAAATGGTATTTTTTCAACCCCCGGAAAAGTACATCGCCTTGGCGGTAGAATTAGCATTCCAGCTGTTTTCCCAGCGCATCGTCCGCCTGGGATATATTCACTTCGTAAATTGCCAGACTATATTTTTCTTAATACACAATCACCAAGTGAATATTTACGATCCATTAAAAAACCGTGCCTAGCTGTTCTAACATCCCACTTCCTTGAGAAAAAACTCGATATGTATATAAAAAAGTTTATTTTAAGTTTTATTATATTTTGTGGAGTTTGTTTTGCTGGGCTTTTTTATATTTCGACTTTGTTCGATTTTGACGCAATGGAAGGCCGAGGAACACAGAGAAAAAATAATGTTAAATGGGCGTTCAAGCATGGTTCAAGCTTTGAAGGAGTTTCAGATTATTTATTACTTCAAAGTTATGACCAAATACGCTCATACCCTCGACTAAATGTTCAAGCCCAATATTGGTTAAGTAACGGAGGTTATCTAGAACTATATGATTTGAATCCTGTCTCATTTTCTGGTGAAAAATGTCTTAGCTTCTCTATAGAATCTTATCGACTAATGTGTTCAATAAATGGCGTTAAACCTGAGCCTGTTTGTCTCACATCGTTTCTAAATCAAATTAATATACTCAGCCCTACACCTAGTTTAAATGAGATAATTGATAAATATGATTCCATTAAAGTTTTTTATCAATCTTATCCGTCTCGTCACCAGGGTGGAAAATATTATCAGGGAACCGATATTCCGCGACCTTTACAAAAATATCGGCAAACATACTCAGATACCGAAATAACATGTTGGGTTGAAACAGAAGACAAAGATATATCAAAACCTACCATATTCGAATGTGATGAGCAGTATCATAAATGCAAAGCTAGCTCGTCCATAAAGATAGTAAAATGAGCCACGAGTGAATTTCCGACCCTTGGACGGTACCTACAATCTGATCCCATTGGCCTCGCGGGTGGCCTCAACCGCTATGCCTATGTCGGCGGAAATCCTGTGGGATATGTGGATCCAGAGGGACTGAACAGTTTGGCTCCATTTGCCCCAGGGAGCACATTTGGCACAGCGAGTCAGGTTATTTCATCGCAACTACGAAATCCAGCTTGTAGAACGCCTCATGGCGGAGCAGCATGTGCGGGATTTATAACCGGTGTCATTGGCACATCAATATATTTTGAGCTTCAAAATCTTGCAAATATGTAAGATGACGATTGTGCTAATGACAATAATAGTGAAGAAGATTGTAAGCGTATAAAAGACGAGTGTATTAAAGGATGTTCAGATTTCGTCCTTCCTAAGCCAAATTCTAAAAGGAAAGATTTAGGAGGAATGGACTTTCACCGTTGGGTTAGAAAATGTCTTGACAGGAATGGTTGTTAGTTATGAATGAAAGTTTCGATAGGGACCTATTTAATAATATTCATTCCATTGATAAGATGCTTTGGAACTTAATTGAACAATTATCATCAAATGAAAATGATGTGTCTGACCATTTTGCAAGAAAAATTATGAAAATTAGCGGTGATATTCATATGGATATAATGCGGCCACTCTACAAAAAGCATCCTGATTTAATAAAACTTCTAGAAGAGGGGAAATAATATTTGCAGGTATAGTTAGATTTTTAACAGGATCATTAACAGCTTTTTTTTCTGGCTTATTGGTGGATTGTTATTGGATAAATTGACTCATATGGATGGGTTTTCAACTACAGAAAAGTTTTATACGACTTGGGTGCTTTGTGTTTTGGGATTCATGATCGGATATAAATTTTCTAACAAAATCATTGATTTAATACTTGCTGGTATTCACTAAAAGTCAGCTACATAGCGTGACTTCCCTCCAATCTGACCACCTCGGGCGGCCTGTCTTTGCCACGAATATTGACGGCAGCGTAACGTGGGACGCGGGGACGCCGACACCTTTTGGCGACGCGGCTAATGATAACGCAGCTTTCGGCGAGGCGGTGCAGACCGCAGGCGCCTTTGCCCTAGGCGGTCTTTTTGTCTGCGGACTCAAGGAGCCACTTATTTAGGCAGTCGCCT
>CAYZLR010000222.1:0-2608 GCA_964479275.1 uncultured Caulobacterales bacterium | reverse complement strand
AGCGTCTCAAAACATCGCGTTGCACAGTTCTGCATTCAAGATGATTACTGCTCCACTATATGCACCAAGCGGTGTTGATCTAGTGGCAACTGAGACTGTTGACGGCATTACAGTGAACTTGGTTCGCGACTTTGACGTTAAGACTCGTGAAGTAATCACACGTCTTGATGTTCTATACGCCTTCGATGAAGTGCGTCCAGAGTGGGCAACACGTATTACTGCTTAATTTACAGAGAGCACCCCGTGAGGGATGCTCTCGATAAATTGAGAGGGAAAAGATGACAACAGCAAGAGATATTATTGAAGCTTCTTTAAGAAAGTTGCATGTCCTTGGTAAAGGGAGTGCTCTTGATAATGACGAGGCACAAGATGCCTTAGAGGCACTAAACGATATGCTTTCTATTTGGTCTGCTGAAGGAGATTTAATCTTCACAGAGTCAAAGGAAACATTTTCTGTATCGGGCGCTCAAGAGTTTTATACTATCGGAACTGGTGGTGATTTTGGCACCGTAAGACCTTTATATTTAAGCTACGTTTATACATCGACAGGTGAAGTGGATTATCCAGCACAAAGAATGGATAACCAACAATATGGAGCGATTACACAAAAGAATATTGGGAGTATCCCGCAGTATTTCTATTATGATGCCGGCTTTCCTTTAGCGCGATTATACTTATATCCAACACCGTCTGCTGTTCAATCGGTGACATTGCATAGTTTTAAGCCTTTAGCGAAATTCGAAAGCCTAAATACTGAATTTAATATGCCAGCAGAGTACAAAGCGGCTTTGGTTTATAACTTGGCTGTTTGGTTGTCTGATGAATATGAAATACAGCCTTCTGCTAATGTAATGAGATTGGCGCATCATACAAAAGATGTCGTAGAAGCGCAGAACAAACGTAATGAGTTTTTCACAAGTAGTGTGGATGTTCCAGCAGATAGAAGTCGCCCTAGCGGTAATATCTGCGAGGGCTGGTACACATAATGCCTGTAGTTCCTATTGTTGGCGCCACCTATCAAATGGAAGCTGTCAGTTTCGACAATCAGCGTTGTGTGAATCTTATTCCAATACAAAGCGAGTCAGGCTCATCTAAATCCGTTGCGGCATTAAGAAATGCTCCGGGCTTAAAGCAAGAGTATCTTGTTGGTGGTGGCGGTATTAGAGGCGGTATTGAATCACAAGGGAGGGGTTTCTTTGTTTCTGGTTCTGATTTCTTTGAAGTGTTTACTGATGGCAGTCAGGAATTGCATGGCAGTTTATTAACCGCGACAGGTCAGGTTGATATAGAAGAAAACCCAACGCAAGTAATGGTAACGGATGGATCGTTTGGTTACATCTTTAATAAGACAACAAATACATGGTCACAAATAACTGACCCCGATTTTCCGGTTCCTTCTGATTTAACATTTCAAGATGGATATTTTATTGTTACGGAAGCAGATACAGGATTGTTCTGGATTTCTGGAATTAATGACGGAACGGATTGGGACGCGTTAGAAAACACAACAGTTGAAAGTAACCCTGACAGGTTGGTCGGCGTTAAATCGGACAGTTCTAACTTATGGTTATTTGGTACTAAATCAACAGAGGTATTTCAAAATACGGGGAACGCAACATTTCCTTTTCAGAGAATACCCGGTGCGGTCATTGAGACAGGATGTGCATCACAAAACACGATTCAAGAAATTGATAATGCGTTGTTTTGGCTTGGTACAGATGAAAATGGTGACGCTATCGTTTGGAGATCAAACGGATATAATGCTGTAAGAGTATCAACAAGAGCAATTGAAAGAAAGATTGCTGAAAGCAGTGACTTCACAGAGTCATTCTCTTGGGTTTATCACGAAAGAGGGTCAGCTTTTTACGTCTTGCAGGTTAGAGGGCTTGATACGACGCTTGTTTTAGATGTCTCGACGAACGCTTGGCATGAAAGAGTCTATTTAAACCCTATGACAGGGAAAGAAGAACAACATAGAGGCTCTTGTCATGTGTTCTTTGGTCAAAAACATCTAGTTGGCGATAGATTAACCAGCCAAATCTATGAAATGAGTTTAGATTTTCATGATGATGATGGTGATGAGGTGCTTAGAGAGCGTATTACACCACATTACGATGAGGAAAGACGTTTAATTACGCATTCACAGTTCGAATTAGACATGGAGATAGGTGTCGGAACGCAAGCAGGACAAGGGAAAGACCCTCAAGTAGTTTTAACTTACTCGGACAACGGCGGAAGAACATGGTCAAGCGAATTAAGAAGAGATTTAGGTAAGGTTGGTAAATATTCAACGCGTGTGAAGTGGAATAAACTCGGTAGAGCAAGGGATAGAGTCTATCGCATACGAATTACTGACCCGGTGTTTGTTCAGATTAACGAAGCATATTTAAACGGTATATAGATGGCACTGAATCCTCCTCCAAATCCAAAGTTTCAAGTTTTGAATGGCATTATGTTTGTTCAGACTTGGTACCTTTGGTTTTTAGAACTTTATAACTGCTTCATTGAACTGGAAACAGACGATGCACCAGCAAGCGCCACAGGTAGTGATGGTCTGGTTGATGGTGGAAGAAGATTAACGGGAAGTTCATGTTTTATGGGAGGTCGA
>CAYZLR010000221.1:0-2666 GCA_964479275.1 uncultured Caulobacterales bacterium | reverse complement strand
CCGTATGATCTCAAGACGACTGGCTAAATATTAGTTTTGAATCGGACTCTTAGGGTGCAATAAAGAGCCCGAATGCCTGATAGTTAATTTTTGGTATCGAGGCAATCCAAAAAACTCGACTAAATGACCGCAAGTTTTGGTTCAATTTGGCTCTAGGGTGCCCCTACCGTAACAAGTTTTAATTGATTTTCGGTTCAAGGTATAAATGGTATATCTGAAAACTGTGAATCAATCACTATACGTCTCATTATTTAGAATTACAGATGATGGACCAAGTGCTATGGAATGCTTTTCATAAGCGGTTTAATCTAGGTTCAATAAAAGTCTCTATCGATTCATCGTAATCAAGCCTTACTGGCAGTCAGTTTCAATACGAAAACGGTATATTTAAATCCGAAAACTAAGCCTCTTGTACAGAGCCTCTGTTCCACATTTTCATTTAGGGTGTTTTTGATGAAAGCAGCCCCATAAGCGGCACAAACTTGGCTCAATCGAAATCAAGGACGGTCCACCGTAATTGATGCTTTTCTTTATTTTGGTTCAATGAATCTACGGTATGTCTGATAGTAGTATGAAATAAATGATACTGATCATTTTTTTACTTTTATTTCATCACCCTGAAACGGCATGAAAAGCCCTCCACAAGCACCTCAATCTAGGTTCAATAGAACTCTTCTGTAGTGCACCACCCCGGATTTTCGCCCCATTTATCCATTCTGCATATGGCTTTTTCCAAGTCACAGACTGCACTTCCGGGTCTTTCAGGGTTAGGTTCAATAGAATTTTTTTGGAAATATTACGTTTCTTCTGATCATCCGCGTTAGACCAGTCGCAGTGCAGCATTTGGCAACGTTCAATAAATTCCTTAAACGCTATGATTTTTTCGGAGTCAGACTTTCCTAATTCGGAATGTTTTTGCCTAACCTTGCTGAGTTCATCATTTAATTTTGCTAATTCGTTAGTAAAAAACTGACGATCCTCATCTCCCAGATCACCACTTTCCGCCAGAATAGCCTTCCTGTGAAGCAATTGCTTCTTTTCTGCTTCCAGCGCATTTAACCTTTTGGAGGTTTTCATTAGTTGAATTCTCATCGCTTCTTTCTTTTTATGAAGAAAGGCCTCCAATCCAATCAAAAACCGATGATAGTCTTTCTTCTCTATGCTAACATGCTTAAGAGATAAGGCAATATAATCAAAAATGATTTCAGCTTTCACGCGGCATTGTGGACATCGCTCTTGATTGCTCAGCCTGGTTTGGCATTCATATCCCAGTTGAATATCTTGACACTCAGCAGCCTTTTTAATCTTGCGCCGTGCTGGGCGCATTTTACCGCCACACTGATTACACAAAACTTCACCGTAAAGCGGGTTCACATGGCGTTTAGTTTGTTGCCTGCTTAGAGGGTCATCTGCAGACCGCTGACATTGCCAAAACTCTTTTTCAGACACTACGGGCTGGAATTTGGTTCCATCTGATAGGGTGAGCTTTCTAAGGTCGACAACTCGCTCATTTTTCTTGCGAGCATTGATAACCCATCGACCGTAGTAGAACGGGTCGGTTAGACAGTCGCTGATATGAGATTTTGACATATTTAAGCCAACTGGATTCAGACCTTCAAGCCGAACGAGCTCAATAATCTCTTCAACCGCATATCCTTGCAGGCGCAAACGAAACATACGTTGGATTACGGGGTAATTATTCGGGCATGGTTCCGGAAATAGACTACAAAGTTTAGGGTTTTCGGGAATTTCACGCCTTTTCTTGTAACCAAATTTAGCTTTCCCATAAACATACGCGCCTTCCTTCTCTCTACCGGTTGCCCCTCGAATCACGGCGACAGACAAGCGATCGGAGTATCCCTTTGCCCTGGCGAACTCGATAAACAAATGTTCTTTTCCAGACGGATCATTATGAAAGGCATAGGCAGGAAAATACATATTCTTGATAAGCTCATCATCAAGCATCTGCAGGATTTGACCTGCCTCAAGTGCGTTTCTGGACAGCCGATCAGGATGCCAGGCCAAAACTCCATCTGCCCTGCGCCGGTCGGAAGATTTGTAAGATAACTCCTTCATCATCCGCTTGAAGATAGGGCGGTTATTCGGTGTCTTTGCGCTTTGATCCTCTTTGAAAATCTCAACAATATTGAGACCGAGAAATTTCGCCATCTCTTCACAGTCATGCTGCTGATCTCCCATTGATCGGACCTGCTTGCCCGATTTCTCATCGGTAGATTGACGAATATAGAGAAAATACGTCTTTGATGTCGGAGCCAGTATCTTTGTAGAACATGAAGGTGGGGAAAGAGTCCCTTCATGCTACTGATAGACTCAAATGAATCAAATCAATTCGGCGTCTTCTGAACTTTGACAAAGGCTCCAAACCATCTCCGCAAATGCGGTGCAATCCTCTATGTGTCCCAGCTCTCCGCTTTCCGCATGAAACACAAACCCCTTTTCATCGACAAGAAATGCCTCGCCATTTACGATTCGCATGCGGGCATCTTTAAAGTGTTTTCCAGTCATCTGTTGAAGGATAAGCAGCTGAATTGCTTATCCAAATATGAAGTTCATTGAATATTCATTTAGTATTTTACCGAATCGGGATGAATGTAAGAGTCCGATTCAAAACTAATATTTAGCCAGTCGTCTTGAGATCATACGGA
>CAYZLR010000220.1:0-2744 GCA_964479275.1 uncultured Caulobacterales bacterium | reverse complement strand
AGAGCTCCTGAAAGACAGCCCTTTTGAGGGGTGCCGTGCTTTGGCACCTTCATCTGACTCTTTGTCCACGCCTCTTGTGCAAATGCACGCTTGGCGCACGTTCGGGACTATGCGCCGATTGCTTCGTCAGCAAATTAACCTAAACAGCCCCGGCAATCACCGGAATGGCTGTGGAGCCCTAATCCATGACGAAGAAAATGCTAATCGATGCGGCACAGAGCGAAGAGATTCGTGTCGCCGTGACCGACGGAAAAAAAGTTGAAGATTTTGACTTTGAATCATCTTCCCGCAAACCTCTAAGAGGTAATATTTATCTCGCTCGGGTCACCCGAGTCGAACCATCACTTCAGGCTGCTTTTGTAGAATATGGCGGCAATCGCCACGGTTTTCTTGCCTTCAGCGAAATTCATCCAGACTATTACCAAATTCCGGTTTCTGATCGTGAAGCCCTGCAGGCAGTAGAACAGGAAATGGCGGACCTGGCAAAAGAACTTGAACAGTTTCAAAGTCAGGACGACGATGATGAGGATGACATTGATGGTGATGTTCTCAATAACGATGCAGAAGAAGAAAAAAGGCAGGAACGGCCCAAGAGACGCCGTCGAAGCAGGTCGAAAACACGCGGGCGCGATAAAAACACTGAGTCCACATCAGATGAAACAAAATCACTAGACGCCGCATCAAAAGAAAGTGACCCACAAGAGGCCAGTTCAGCAGAAAAAGACGTCTCCACTACAGATACAGATACCCCTACCTCCAACACTGAAAATAATAATCAGATTGATACACAATCCGAAACTGATGAAACGCCAACCCCTAAAGCTAAAGTTAGAAAAAAGAAGAAAACGGTCCCCATCGATAACGATGACACCTCCTCTCCTAAAGATGACATAGATGAAGAGGAAGAAGAGGAAGAAGTTGACGAAGAAGAAAACAGCGATGCAGAAAACAGCCTTGATGAAACCGTAAGCGACAAAGAGGCGCCTGGCTCTAAACAAGATGACATAAATGATGATGCAGAATTCAATTCTGAGTCTGATGATGATGTTAACGAAATTGTCGAAGTTGAAGCCGCTAGCGATATTGAAGAGCCCGAGCTTGTTTCCGGTGACGATGATGAAGTTGGCAGTGAAGATAGTATTGAAGCTGCAGCAGAAGATCTCGAAAACCAAGACAATAATGATAACGAACAAGACGAAGAAAAAATATCTCGTCGCGCTCAATATGCTGCACTACTGGAAAAATACCGTGAGGCGCGCCGCAAACATGGTCGCATCCTGAGGAATTATAAAATTCAGGAGGTTATCAAGCCGCGCCAGATTCTTCTCGTTCAAGTGGTCAAGGAAGAACGTGGCAATAAAGGCGCAGCACTGACATCTTATATGTCACTAGCCGGTCGCTATTGCGTATTGATGCCTAACACTGCACGCGGTGGCGGCATATCCCGGAAAATTCCTAATGCTTCAGATCGCAAACGTCTTCGCCGGATCGTCAATGAATTTGATGTCAAACAAGGCATGGGTTTAATCATCCGTACAGCCGGCGCAAAGCGCACCAAGACAGAAATCAAACGCGACTTCGATTATCTTATACGCCTCTGGGACACTATCAGGGAATTAACATTAAAATCGGTTGCACCATGCCTGATCTATGAAGAGGCTAGCCTCATCAAGCGGGCTATTCGTGACCTCTATGACAAAGATATTTCCAAGGTTCTTGTCGAAGGTGAAGACGGTTACCGTGAAGCAAAGAGCTTCATGAAAATGTTGATGCCATCACACGCTAAAAACGTTCAACCCTACAAAGAGGAAACACCTCTATTCCTGCGCCACGACGTCGAACAACAACTCGATCAAATGTATCAACCAACCGTTCGCCTGAGATCTGGTGGCTACCTGGTGATCCACCAGACAGAAGCTTTAATTGCGGTTGATGTCAACTCAGGCAAAGCAACCCGTGAGCGCAATATTGAAACCACCGCTTTGAAAACTAACCTGGAAGCTGCTGTGGAAGTTGCCCGGCAATGTAAACTGCGCGACCTTGCCGGGCTTGTTGTCATTGACTTCATCGATATGGAGGAAATGAAAAATAATCGATCAGTTGAACGCAAACTTAAAGATGCAATGAAAACTGACCGTGCCCGCATTCAGATTGGCAGAATTTCTTCTTTTGGGCTACTTGAAATGTCGCGCCAACGACGACGGTCCGGCATCATTGACGGGACCACCAATGCTTGCCCAACCTGCTCTGGATCCGGAGCCGTTCGTTCCCATGAAATGGCCGCATTGAGAATTTTGAGAGCTATTGAAGCCGAAGCCATCTCAGGTCGCGCTGGCATTATCGCTGCAAGAGCTTCCACAGAAGTTGCGCTTTATATTCTCAACCATAAGCGTGACTGGTTAAACCGGATCGAAAACCAATACGCGCTCAATATTGAAATCACCGCTGATCGTCAAAAAGCTGGTGATCTTTACGAGATCGAAAAACGTGGACCTGCGCGCGATCTGCCAGTTAGAAGCAAAGCTATTCAACCAGATTTCTCTCCTGACTTTGATGATGATAATCCGGAGGAAGAAGGTGCTGACTCCGAAGAAACTCGCGGTGACACCACACAAGGAGACGAAGAAGAAAGCTCAGGTCGCAAACGTCGTCGGCGCCGACGCAAACGGCGCGGAGACTTAGATCGCGATGAACACACCGAGACCGGGTCTGAAGAAGAAGCAGCTGCAACGGCGGACACTGAC
>CAYZLR010000219.1:0-2757 GCA_964479275.1 uncultured Caulobacterales bacterium | reverse complement strand
CTGAGACCCGGCAGATTGCCCAGTCTCGCAATCTCAATGCAATCGATGCCACCTGCCCGTTGGTGACCAAGGTTCATCTCGAAGCGATCAAGTACGCCCGCGAAGGCTACACGATCTTTCTGATTGGACATGAAGGTCACGACGAAGTCATCGGGACGATGGGAGAGGCGCCCGAAGCGATGATCCTTGTTGAGTGTGAAGAAGATGTCGCCAAGCTCGACGTAGCGGCTGATGCGAAGGTTGCTTATCTGACTCAGACCACGTTGTCGGTTGATGATGCGAATCGTATCATCAAAGCGCTCCGCGAGAAATTTGTCAATCTGGTCAATCCACCCAAAGAAGACATATGCTACGCGACTCAGAATCGTCAGGAGGCGGTCAAGAAAATCGCCGCCGGTGCTGACGTCTGTTTCGTGCTCGGTAGCCAAAACAGCTCCAACAGCCAACGGCTTCGTGAGCTTGCCGAAGACGAAGGCGTCGATTCATATTTGATTGACGGCGCTGCCGACATGGATCCCAAGTGGCTTGAAGGCGTCGAGACGGTTTTCATGACCGCCGGAGCCAGCGCTCCCGAAGTCGTTGTCAACGAATGTATCCAATGGTTGAAGGACCGTTATGGCGCGACCGTGGAACCGGTCATCGTTCGCGAAGAGCATGTTAGCTTCCCGCTGCCCAAGAAACTGCGAAAACTGCAATCGCTGAAGTAGGGTTAAAAGTTGGAGAACTGTCCCAGTCGTCAATGCGTTTGGGCTGGTCGTGCAACTATCTACTTGCTGTCTCGGTCTTGGACAGATCGAAATTCGCGTCCGTTGTCCCATCCTCAGGAACTTCAAACAAGATTTCGGCTTTTTGGTTGATTCTGGGGCGGCTTGATATCCGCGCTTTGACTTCTTTGAGCTGTTTCTTCAGGGCTTTAACTTCAGCCGTTGAAAGCTCGTTTAAGGAAGCGGTTGCAATTTTCTCAGAGATAACTTGCGACTCAATTGAAGGGTAGTCAGCCCAGGTAAATCCGACTTTATGAGGTCCACGCACGGCACCTCGGTCACCGCTTTTGGTTTTGACGACGAACTGTCCCTCCGAGTCAGTCGTTCCCGTCGAGTAGGGACCCGGAGCGTGATTGCCGCCATCTGGCCGCGGTGTAAATACCACCAAGACGTTTTCGATCGGCTGGCCGTCAAAGATGACCGTGCCACTGACGGGCGCAAATTCGCTGTTGCCGCAACCGACCGACATCAGCACGATCAAGCTGACTTGAACCCAAGCGCAGAATACTTTTCTCATGGATTAATCCAAACTGACCGGTTCACCATCGGCCATGACGGCGAGCTGTCCAAAACTTTCAAAGGCCACATCCTCGCTAACGAAATGGGTGGAGCCATCGCAGCGGACGATGTTCGCACCACCGGCGTGAAAGCTTGACGACAAACCGTTGTCCCAGCCATTAACCCCACTTCGTGGCGCCCATGAAGCAAGCCTAGCGGTAAGCGCGCCTAGCGGGGCGACTAATACTTGAGCCGTTCCCTGCCCGGCGATGCCGCCGGTAGGAACGCCCGACCAGATCGCTCCATAGTTGGTTCTGGCATTGGCAGGGTTTCCTGTGTACCCGGATTCAAACCAGTCACGAGAGGCTCGTTCACTTATCAAGATAACATTGCTAAACCCATCTGTGAGATCTGAACTTCTAGTTCGGGAGTTGTATCCGAAAACCCCCCACTCGTCATCTCGGAACGGATTTCTTGGATCATTACACGCGGTCACAGGCCACGGGTTAATCGAATATCGAATTGTTGATCCGCCGATACAGGCAACGTAGTTTGATTTTGAGTGGAGGCTTTTTGATTCTTCGCTGGCCTTAGTCCAAAACCGGTTAAAATCTCCGTCAGGACTAGCGTCCGAGGGACAAATGTACGTGGACAAGATCTTGGAGACTAGGCGCTCTCCATTGCTGTCGGTCACAGTTCGCCATTCTTGGGTGAAGTTGTTGGTTCCTGCTTTGAACTTGTCATGGAGAGCTTCCTGATCCAGGAAAGGCAATATAAACATCGACCAAGCGATCGCTTGTGCGTTGTTGCGGGTCGCGGTCGAAGAACTGATAATCCGCGGATTGGGATTGCGTGAGAGCCAAGCTCTCGAAGGTCCTGGGTCTTCCTTAAAGCAGCTGAGGTTCACGCCCGGGGGAAAGACTTGATTGGTGGATTCATAATTGAGGACTGCCAACCCCATCTGCTTAAGATTGTTAAGGCAAACCGTACGTCTGGCAGCCGCTCGAACCTGCTGAACTGCAGGTAGTAACATTCCAACTAGGATTCCAATGATGGCAATTACGACAAGTAGTTCTACTAGCGTAAAAGCCCTTCGCATTGATACGTTTCTATTTTTCATGATTCTACTGCCCGAAAGTATACGGAGGGCAGGCGTTGAACCTGCCGAGGTAGCACGCTGATGGCTAATTATACCCCATTGAGACCGCCTTAAGGTGTCAGGTAAACACTTGGAATTGTCCTATTTGCTCGGACGCCGAGGCGCGATTTCTTTGGCGCAGATGTTCTTCAGTAGAACGTCAGTCGTGGGGTCATGGCCCTGGAAAATGATCGTCCCCTTTTCCAATCGCAATCCCTTCCTCGGATTGGCATCAGGTTTTCGCTTGTCCGTCCAGTCGGTTACCTGATAGCCGTTGACCCAAATACTGACATGGGGTCCAGTCGCGATGATGGTTTTTGAAAACCATTTCTTGTCGTCAGCGTTGACGTAACGCGC
>CAYZLR010000218.1:0-2760 GCA_964479275.1 uncultured Caulobacterales bacterium | reverse complement strand
CACATTTTAATCGACAAGGCTCTGTGATTGCGACCAGTAATGCCAGTGGTAATGTAGAAGATAAATACACCTACTCGCCTTACGGAGTATCAGGTGGAACCAATTCAGGCTTCCCCTTCCGCTTCACCGGACAAAGACTGGACGCCGAGACGGGGCTATATTACTATAAAGCCAGATATTACGACTCAGAAACAGGGAGATTTTTACAGGTAGACCCGATTGGGTATGCGGACCAGCAGAACCTCTATGCCTATGTCGGAAATGATTCGATTAATGCGACTGATCCGACCGGGGAATATCGTCGTGGAACTGGATTTTCCGATAAAGAATGGAAAAAATTTGATAGAACGCAAAAATCAGCAGGTAAAAAACTAAACAAAGCCGCTGACAAACTAAATAAGAAAGCAGATAAATTGGATAAAAAGGGTAAAGAAGGTGGAGACAAACTTCGCCAACAAGCAGAACTTTTGCGGAAAGGCGCAGAAGTCCTGAATGGTGATGCAAATGCGGCAAACGCTTTAAGCGGTGACGAATTCGCGGCACGTGGAAAAAGTGAAGATGTCGCTGCCTTTGTAACCAATAAGGATGCAGTGACCATCAACAAAGATCATTCGGTATGGAAATCAAGTGGTAGTCTTGCACAATCAACTATTGCCCATGAGGCCTTCCATACCGTTGGTTTATCAGATCAACGCGGCCCTAATGGCAAACGTGCTTACAGGCGTGGAAGTAAAGCTCAGAAACGAGCTTATAGGGATCTAAAAAACACCCCGAAAGCACTTATCAATCCTGACCATATAGTAGATTGGGCTTACTGAATGAAAAAACTGACTCGATATTTATTACTTGCAGGGTTGAGCGCGTGCGCAACGAGTGCTTATGAGAGCATGCCTCTAAATTATACGTATAGAGATAACACGGCCTCAAAGAGGATCGACCTTTTTTACAAAAATACATCTAAAGAAGATGTCTGTTTAGACCCTGGCCAATGGCCTAACAAATTGGGGAAGATTGACGCACCAAGTGGTTATGTTTTTATAATTGTGGATGGAATTCGGTATCCAATGAATGATTATAACTATGGTTATTGTATTGGAAATTGCCAAACAAATATCCGCCCCGGAGAGCAATCCGATAGATACCTTTCATACTCTGATTTCAATTTGCCACTTGAGTTATATGAAGCGAAGAAACAACTTGAATTTCCAGCTAAAACTACAGAATGCGTTTCATAGTTTAAGGCAAGTATGTTGCATTAAGCGGAACGTAAGCACCTAAACCACTATCCTCAAACTGGCGGTGCAGAGAGAATATCGTATAGCCAATGTTTGCTTTATTACCCCCTTGTTTATTGTTTTTATGTTTGTTTAGCGCTCCCCGCCAGGGCGGTTGAGCGAAGGATTTGGTAACAGACATTATGCACTTCCTGCGGTGTGTTGTAAGGCATTGATTTGTTTGCGTCTTATTTTTGGTGTGGCTGGGATTTGTTGGTTTGGCGGCAAAAAGTTGAGGTTGACCGTGTTTTGCTATGGTGTTGATTTTATTGGGTCAACCCGGTCAACCTTGGTCAACCGGCACATTTTTGGTTTTTGAGGGGCTGCTGTAGCGCGTTCACAAAAAGTGTAATCGTTGATGGTTCCCTTCCATCAACTTGGGTTCGAACGCGCGACCAAACAAGAATCCAGACTGCGTTTTATCTCAACAAAAAGGTAACGCAGTCTGGGGAGCGCTTTTGGGGAAGTTGCTTTAAGAGCCATTGCGTGCTTCAGGGCATTGTATCCAATGCCTTATCCTCGCACCCTTTTCCGCTTTCAAATGATCCCCCGGATCATTTGATCGGGCAGTCGCCCGACCAGCTACAAAGAGCGGCCAATTTGGGAGGTCAGTAATGGTTAATCGCATCCCCGTTCTCAAAGCTCTTTATACACTATTGTCTTGTATCAGTTTCACACTGTTTTCCGGTACCCCCCACCTTTGCCTCCCTGTGGTCAGTGACAACCACTGAATATGATGAGATTAACCGCCCCATCAAGGTGACCGACCCGGATGGGTTTATCGCCCGGACGGCACCCGCCACTATAAACGCACCCTCGGCGCAAACGGAGAGCAAACACGCTATTATCATGCGGGTGATCAGGAGATTTTGGAAACTGCCAATAATGCAAACTGGAATCTCGATGCGAACACAGTCACGCGGCGTTATGTTCGATTACCGGGCTCCGTGGACGAAGCATTTTTGATGATCGACTACACCATCAATGCATCGTGTACGGTTAATAATGACAATACTTGTGCGATCTATGTTCATCAAAACAGGCTAGGCAGCGTCATCGCAACAACAAACTCAAGCGGTGCAACACTGGATAAGTATATATACTCACCATACGGTGTGAGTGGCGGAACGAATTCTGGGTTTCCATTCCGATTTACCGGCCAGAGACTTGATGCTGAGACAGGTCTATACTACTATAAAGCCAGATATTACGATTCAGAAACGGGAAGGTTCATGCAAAACGACCCAATTGGATATCAAGACAACATGAATATGTATGGATATACTGGTAATGATCTGATTAATGCGAAAGATCCGAGCGGATTAGCTAGTTGTGGATCAAGATTAGAAGGCGTTAATAGATGTTCTGGTTCTAGCGGAATTGATTTCGAAATAAAACAAAGTTTAGGAGTTGCAATAAGTAAAAAATTTAGGCATTGGTGCATTAATATAGATATTCAATCCAACTATCAGTGAAGAAGATGGTA
>CAYZLR010000217.1:1339-2826 GCA_964479275.1 uncultured Caulobacterales bacterium | reverse complement strand
TGCACAAATCAATGCCCAGTTTTCATCGTATAATTGCAAATCAATGGTATATTCTCCTGTGGGAAAAGTACCTGCCATTTGGGTAGCTTCACAGTTTGCCACGCATTGATAAACGATATTAAAATCTCGGTCAAATACTTTGACGATTTCGTTTGGGGCTGTTAAGCCGTCAATGATGATTTGATTGTTTTCGGTGAGGATTTGGATGTTTTGGCAGGCTACAGGTGGAGTTTGGCAATTTTGAAGAATAGCTTCCACAGAACTACATAAATTGCTATTATTTTCAATAATGATATTTCCTTCTACAATCATTCCGTTGGTAGCGTCCGCATCAATTAAATTGGTTATCGTACAACAGTCATTTAAACTGGAATTGGATGCCAATATAAAATCTCCATTAATCAATCTGACATTTTCAATTCCTGACAAATCTACCAGATTATCGTTTCCTGCAACTAAGAATGGAATATCGACATCACCTGTAAAGCCATTAATATTTTCCAGCCCATTCAAGCTAGTTAAATTATTACTTCCTGTAATTTCTATTCTTGCCAATGCTGTTGTTGCTAGGCTACTTAAAAAGGAAAAGTCTACTATCCCTGTATTTGTAAATAAAATTCCTCCCAATTGTTGCAAACCATTCAAAGCACTCATATCTGATAAACTAGGATTGTTGACAGCTACCAATTGGTTACCAATAGTGGTTAAATTTTCTAACCCGTTTAAGTTCTTCAAATTAGGGGTATCATCAAAAGCAAGTGTTCCACCTATCTGAATTAAATTACTAAAATTGGCTAAGGTAAAAGCACCCGTCGCATTTCTAATAATGAAATTACCACCTATCCGTTTCAAGTTGGAAAAATTTGATAAGTCATCAATGGCTACTAGAATATTTTCATTGACAATTATTCCTATCTCTAAATTGCCTTCGATGACTTCACAACCACAAAAAGCATCTATCTCTTCCTGTGATCTCAATATTACATCACCCTGACAAACAGAAGTATCGCAAGGTTCATTATCTCCACTAAGCTCAATATCTTGTCTATCTTCACAAATAAAATTCCAGTCTTCATCATACAATTGTATATCAGTAGGATAGGTCTCGCCAGCTATTAGATTGGGGATTTCTACCATCTCAGGGCAGTCGCCAGAACAAGTAAAGATAATTTGATAATTGGGGTCGAATACTTTGACTATGCTATTCGGTGCTGTAATATTGGAGATAGTGATTTCGGTATTTTCTGCTTCAATTAAAATATTTTCGCAGAGTGGATTGATAACAGTTCTATCAATAATTGTGTAATTCCAATGAATAATTGCCCTATTGTCACAACTATCCATAAGGGCAAAAGTAACGGTCGTTTCCGATTGTGCTTGACAATTATCTGCAATCACATTAGCATCAAAATCACTAGTTGTTATATTAGAAATACTATGTTCCCGATAAAACGATTTGGTTGAGCCTTAGAACTGATTATATTGAT
>CAYZLR010000217.1:0-1329 GCA_964479275.1 uncultured Caulobacterales bacterium | reverse complement strand
AAAATCACTAGTAACTAGTACGCCGTCAACATCGCAAGTACCGATAGTAAAATTACTAAATTCTTCTAAAAATCTAAGATTTTCTGCTATTAAAAATTGCTTCACATCAGGAACATCCCTACAATTGATGACCGTTCCTCTAGTACCAAAATCGTCCATTGATGGGAAATTTTCCGAAGTCGAAAAAGAGACTTGTACCTCCAAAAAAGTAGGTGGGTCCCAAGGATAGGAAAACTGTCCTTTTAGCACGCCTTGTTTCGCAGGCACCGTATAAATCTTTTCTTGATTATAATAATAATTTATCTCCTCCCCTTTTCGCTCTAACCTAAAAATATCACCTGTTTTTGGAGCAGATGCAATATTATATTCAACGGTAGTATAGCTGTTTCCATATAAATCCAGTTCATCCGCCCCATAAAAAGAAACACCAAAGGTATAGCTTGGATGAATAACACTTTCTTCTTCTGCAATTAATCCAAAGGTGTAAAAAGTCCCACTTCCAATGGTAAATTCAATCCAACCATCCTGTCCAGCAGGAATTATATTTTTGGAACAAGAAATTACCCAGCTACCATGGTCAACATCATGCTGCTCCCAGATAATATCAAAAGTATCTTCAGACATCGGAAAAAAACAATCAGATAAACTGTTTTCATTCGCCAATAGTAAAAAGGGAAATAAACTGAAAATCAACATAAATTTCCAAGGAGTGATGTTCTTAGTTCGCATTTTTTGTTTGTTTACAGAAATAAGAAAATAGTATCTAGTTAAACCAGATAGATTCAAGCAAAAGGATTAATTTAATTAGAAGTGGTAATAAACAGGATAGAATAATGTAAGAATAGAAGTGGGGATATTAAATATTGGGGTATTGTTTACAAGATAGAATATTTAATTACTATATCCAATAATATAATGTTAAGAAAAAAAAATCTCTTATAAAAATGAACAAACGGCTAACCTCCTTAGAAAGATTAGCCGTTTATTTTGGCAATAAATATATTTTTTAGTAAATCTAAAAGTCAATTAATGACCCATGACTCCACTTAATTTAAAGAAAATTGCAAAACTTGATTTTCGGTATTGGTAAACATTAACTCTGTAATATAAGGCGTCATATAATCAGCTAATGGAAATTCAGAAATCATTTCCAATACTTGAAACTCAGATTCTGCCACAAAAATCGCCCACAACATCGAACGATCCATAGATAAAGAATACGATTTTATTTTGCCTTTTGCCAACATTTTGTTGACTACATTTCTTTGTTTGGGAACTAAAGCAATGAGTTTTTCATCAAATACCGCTGGTAATTCCATCTCTACCATA
>CAYZLR010000216.1:0-2846 GCA_964479275.1 uncultured Caulobacterales bacterium | reverse complement strand
TCAGTGAATCACGATTTGCCCTAAATCTGGAGACTTTTTCAGCAGCCTGTTAGAGAAGTCGCATTTACTTTGCTCGAGCAGAGCATCGGTGAGGCGCCGTTTTAACTCAATGACATAGATTGGGATGTGATTAACGAAATTGTCGATAAATTCTGTTACTGTTCGCATGAAAATATAATTCTAAATGATTATATATATCATCAACTCACGTATTTTCCGATCGGGTAAACATGGGGCTGCCCATAAAAGTGCGATAAAACAAAACTATAGGGCAATATAATGACTTTAAATAAGTGTCAGTCATTGGTGGATATCGCGGCGTATATACTCAGTTTCGGGAGAACGCATACATGAGCACTATCGGGTCAAAATTTCCTGATCTCGCTTTATCGAGATTTTCTAGTGAACCGTCTAACGATGCGCGCAGGGAGCAAGCTGGAGACATGCAAAATGTGCGCGATGATGCTGCTAATCAAGCTGAGCCGTTGCCAGAACAAAAGCATAGCGGGCGTCAAGACTTTGATGGAACAAGTAATCTTCCGCCGATGATTAAGATTAAAAAGAAAGATCCAAACCGGTTTTTTAACCGTGAGCTTTCTTGGTTAAGTTTCAATGCGCGCGTTCTTGAAGAAGCCTTCAATGAAAAACATCCCGTTATGGAGAGATTACGGTTTTTATCGATTTCAGGTAGTAATCTTGATGAATTTTACACTGTTCGCGTGGCGGGTTTGCGTGGACAAGTGCGAGAGGGTGTAAGTGCCATTAGTCAAGAAGGATTGAACCCGGCTGCACAACTTAAGTTAATTAATGAAGAAGCCAATAAATTGCTTGGAAATCAGCAAAGATGTTGGCATCAATTACTGCCCTTAATTGCAGACGCTGGAGTTGCTTTACTCAAGGTCGAAAATTTGACTGATCATGAGCGTGAGTGGTTAGAAAATTTATTTTTGAAAAATATTTTTCCAATTCTCACACCATTGACTCTTGATCCGGCGCATCCGTTTCCCTTCATCCCAAATCTGGGCTTTGTTTTATGCTTTGATCTTCAGCATAAAGATGGCAACAACTTAACAACACTCTTGCCAGTCCCGATTAAAATTCCAAGATTTATCAGAATGCCACCTTCCGGTACAAAAGTGGATGGTCGTAACGCAAAAGAAACAAAAATTCGTTTTGTGGCATTGGAAGATGTTCTTGCACAGTTCTTTCATCATGTGTTTCCGCAACACAAAATTGTTAATAGCGGATCATTCAGAATTTTACGTGACAGTGATGTAGAACTTGAGGAAGAGGCAGAAGATTTGGTGCGCGTCTTTGAGAGTATGCTCAAACGTCGCCGCAGAGGAGACGTCATTCGCATTAAGGTTGATGTGAATACGCCTCAGCATATGCGGGATCTTTTTTGCGAACAATTCAAGGTGTCACCCAATAGTTTAATCGCTGTTGACGGGATTTTGGGCCTTGCGCAAGTCAGCGGGCTTATTCCGTATGATCGCCCTGATTTGCAATTTAAAGCTTACGAGCCAAGGTTTCCTGAACGCATTAGAGAACATGGCGGGGATTGTTTCGCTGCGATTCGGGAAAAGGATATTCTCGTTCATCATCCTTATGAGAGCTTTGATGTGGTGATCCAATTTTTGAAGCAAGCAGCAATTGATCCAGATGTTGTGGCCATCAAGCAAACCGTCTATCGAACGTCAAACCAATCCCCCATTGTGGAGGCGTTGATTGAAGCGGCAGAAAATGGAAAAAATGTTACGGCACTGATTGAATTGAAGGCTCGTTTTGACGAAGAGGCCAATATTGAACTGGCTAGAAAGCTTGAACGTGCTGGTGTAAGCGTGGTTTATGGTTTTTTTGATTATAAAACCCACACAAAGCTTTCTTATGTTGTGCGATTGGAAAGTGGCGATGCGCGTACCTATACTCATGTTGGAACGGGGAATTATCATCCCTATACAGCTAAGGTTTATACAGATTTATCTTTGTTTACGTGTGACTCTGCGATTGGCCAAGATGCAGCCAGGGTTTTTAACTATCTGACAGGTTATGCAGAACCAGAAAAATTTGAACATTTTGCAGTTGCCCCAATTAATGCGCGTGAACTTATTGTCTCACGTGTGGATCGTGAGATTAAAAATGCGAAAAAAGGTTTGCCTGCTGGAATATGGGCAAAAATGAATTCCCTTGTGGATGGGCCTATGATCGATAAATTTTATGAAGCAAGCCGTGCTGGTGTGCAGATTGAATTAGTGGTGCGCGGAATTTGTTGTTTGCGCCCTGGGGTAGAGGGATTGTCGAATAATGTTCGTGTAAAGAGCATAGTTGGAAGATTTTTGGAGCATTCGAGAATTTATTGTTTTGCCAATGGTGCTCCTTTGCCGAGCCCCAAAGCAAAAGTGTTTATCGCGTCTGCTGATTTGATGCCTAGAAATTTAAACCGTCGGGTAGAAATATTTTGTCCAATAAAAAATCCAACTGTTCATAGTCAAGTGCTTAACCAGGTGATGGTCGCTAACCTTAATGATGAAGAGCAAAGTTGGCGGTTGCAAAGTGATGGTTCTTATCGCCGGGTTAGGGTTCCAGAAGATGTTAAACCCTTTAATGCGCATACTTACATGATGACCAATGCGTCTTTGTCTGGGCGCGGGGCTGCAATCCAATATAGTGCACCAGAAGTGTTAACGCCGAAACCGCGTGGACGAAAAAGTAATAAGAAAAAATCTTCTCAAAGCAAAAAAAATAAAAATTAAGACTGCTACAATATATTTATCGAGATATTTTTGAAGCCCTCAGAGCCCAATTCAAAATTACAATTGAGTGATTTCAGCGACTTATGATTCTGT
>CAYZLR010000215.1:0-2862 GCA_964479275.1 uncultured Caulobacterales bacterium | reverse complement strand
CGCTTTCCGGAACTGCCTTTGACTCGGGCGCACTGAATTTTTCGTTCTTCAACTCTTTATCTGTAACGGCATGGTTTACGGTAATTTTGCTGCTGCTGTACAGCATCGGCAGACCGGTGCTGGCGCTCGGACTAATTGTTTTTCCAATGAGTGCAGTGGTTGTCGGCTGCGCACTGATCTTTGCCAGCCAACACGCCTTATCAGTCGAGCCCGAGTTGCAATGGCATGTACTAATTTCAGTAATTGCCTATGCCCTTCTTACGATGGCCGCGGTACAGTCAGCATTGGTCGCACTGCAAGACAGAAGACTGCGCATGCATCGCACTGGTGGTGTTCTGAACGCATTGCCATCACTCAAACTGATGGAACAAGTGCTGCTGCAGTTACTGATTGCAAGCTTCCTGCTTTTGCTGCTGGCACTGATCACCGGTTTTATCTTTCTGGATGATTTATTTGCCCAAAGACTGGTGCACAAAACAGCCCTGTCAATATTGGCTCTGGTGTTGCTCGCTATTCTGCTTATAGGACACTTTCGTTTTGGCTGGCGGGGCCAAAAAGCGGCCCGTATGACACTGGGTGCTTATATCGCCCTGCTGCTGGGCTATTTTGGCAGCAAGTTTGTTAAAGAGCTGTTGCTGAGCTGATTTCACCAACCTGTGAACACTTGACACAGGAATCACGACGCTATACTTATAACCATTACTCAGGCAAAGGATTTAACCGTTAATTGAACGATCTGCCAATCGGCGTCTCACTGATCATCCTGTTGTTACTGATCATGCTGTCCGGATTTTTCTCCGGATCAGAAACAGCATTGATGACCCTAAACCGCTATCGGCTGCGCAACCTCGCCAAAAACGGCAATAAGGGAGCAATAAAAGCGGCTGCACTACTCGACAAACCTGACCGGCTGATCGGTTTGATTCTGCTTGGCAATAACTTTGTCAATATCCTTGCCTCGGCCATTGCTACTGTCCTTGCTATGCAGATCTGGGGCGACAAAGGCGTCGCTATCGTCACCGGCGTGTTAACTCTGGTGATCCTTATTTTTGCCGAAGTGTTACCCAAAACTTTTGCAACCCTGCGCCCTGAAAAGCTCGGCTTCTTTGCATCACACATCTACACACCGTTACTGTCAGCTACCTGGCCGATAGTTTTGGTCATAAATACCGTGGTCAACAAATTGTTGTCTGTGTTTGGTGTTAGTCAGATAGATCACAAAGCAAACGACAGGCTCAACAGCGATGAGTTACGTACGGTTGTTGATCAGGCTGGCGACATGATTCCTCAAAGACACCAACGCCTGCTGCTCAATATTCTTGACCTTGAGAAAGCCTCAGTTGATGAGATCATGGTACCCAGACATGATATCGAAGGTATTGATCTCAACGAGCCATGGTCTAAGACCGTAGAAAAACTCAGCAAGGCCGGTCACAGCAGACTACCTGTTTATAGAGAAGATCTGGATAACGTCGAAGGATTCGTCTACCTCAGACGAATGCTTAACTTTCTTAAAGGTGAGGAGCTCACACAAGCCTACTTCGAAAGCAATGTGCGTGAAGCGTACTTTATTCCTGAAGGCACACCCGTCACTTTGCAACTACTGAATTTTCAGCAGGAGAAAAAGCGTATCGGCCTGGTTGTCGATGAGTACGGGGACATTCAGGGATTAATTACCATTGAAGATATTCTTGAGGAAATAGTTGGTGAGTTCACCTCCGACCCCAGTCATCAAGACCGCTTTGATCAAATCTCGATCATGCAAGATGGCACCTACACTGTACAGGGCAGCATATCGCTTAGGGATCTAAACCGTGAGCTCAGCTGGAACCTGCCAACCGAAGGCCCAAAAACTCTCAACGGACTGGTACTCGAACACTTGCAAAACATCCCCGAAACCGGTGCCTGCTTTATCATTAATGGCAGACCGATCGAAGTCACCAACGTACAGGGTAACGTTGTACAAATGGCCAGAATTGATACGCCTATTAACAATTACTCACCGCGTGAAAACAGTGATGTTGAGTTAACCGAATCAAAAATGCGAGAAGCGCTGCACTCGTAGCCGCTACCAACAACTCGATAGGGGCTATTGCGCATTGTCACCGGTCAAAGCACTGCTAAAACAAACTGGCTCGGCTTTCACCTTTTTACCTGCCATCTTATCAAGCTTGGATGCGGTTGAACGTAGCAACCGCAAAAACTCCCAGCGTTGCTCTTTTGTTTGAAGATTAATGAAATCTTTAATAAAGCCTTTCCACAGTTGCTCATTCTGTTTCCATTGTTCTGGAAAGCCAGTTGACGTGAGATTCCAGCCCTTATCCATATGTTGGGTAATTTTATTTTTAAAATCATCTGCGCGGCGACGCTGCAGCATACCAACAAATTGATTTATCCAGGCACGCCGCAACTGATGTCTTTGCGTACCCAAACTGACCTGGTTGGCTAGTGTTTTACGCAGCAATTGTTCTTGCTTTCGATTAAAAGTAACACCAGCAAGGGCACTGCGTTTTTTTATTTCTTTGAAGCGGCGTTGAACTCTTTTGCCTGGTTTTTCAGCCTGATATCTCTCTACACGTTTTTTAAGTCTACGTTGTAACTTACCTGCAATCTGTCGAACCTGAAGGTCACTGAGGCCTGCAAAAAGATCTGCCGAGCCATTCAAAGGACTACAGGCACGCATGTTATCAGATTGATCTTGCGCTGCAGCCCACCATTTTTCTGCATTTGCATACGATACCGACTCGGTAGTGTTGATGTCATCTACCACACCACGTAACAGTTCTGCATAGCGCGGCAGTTGAGTCACTCTATGCCAACTATGAAATGTAGCTGTTATCTGATCGATTTGTCTGCTTTGTG
>CAYZLR010000214.1:0-2889 GCA_964479275.1 uncultured Caulobacterales bacterium | reverse complement strand
CTCCGCCCGCGCCGCCGCAGCCGCAGCCGACGCCGCCGACGCAGCCGCCGTCTTTGGTAGTCAACGATCCTGGCGTAAACTATATTTTGCAAATCTCAGGCGAGATGCAGATAAAATTGATCAGGGCATCTCACCGGGCACTGTATCGCAAATGGTGGTTTTCTATCCTGATTTGGCGGGACTTGATTCGCTTGAACTGCGATGGCGTCAGTTTAGAGATTTTCTCTTAAAAAATGATCCCAATTGGCGGTTTTGGACCGACTGGTATGATCAGCGCTTGAAAGGCGGTATGCAAGATCGGGCTTTTGAACAGGCTTTGCTGGCGATCAATGATGATGAATTGGCAAAGGGAGCCGATGGCAAAATAGATCCTGCCAAGGCCAATGCGCGGTTGATGGAATTGAAAAAAGCATTTGCGCCAAAACCTAAAAAACAACAGACTGCGGTGTCGGTCTTTGATGTCATTAACGGCAAAATTGTTGGTCGCCCCGCCCCCGTAGAAGGGCAACGCGATGATCTCGCTCTTGGTATCTATGAAGGGTTAAAGGAGCAAGCGCAGGATTACCGAACGCGACTCCTGAACTTTGAAGACCATCCAGCCGCCGATAAAGCGAGACTGAGCATCGAAAAATTGCTCGGCTATTTAGGGGAGAATTTTGAGGAGGGATCGAAGCAAGCGGGACGCATTTTGCAATTGTCGTCATTTTTAGAGAGCAGGGAAAAAGGCCTGATTTCGCCCACGGGGCAAATGGGCTTGCCCGAGGACATTGCCAACGATCTGGTGGCTCTTCGAGACTGTGTTGAAAATTTTCTGGCGCTTTTTGATGATAGATTAAGCGCGATTAAAGCACGCAAAGAAGCCAATAAAATTGATATTAATGATGTCGAAGAGATTGATCGTCATCAGCAGGACATTATTCAAATCGCGAAAAACAGCCCGCTGCTCGATGCGTCCGCCATTGCGGCGTTGACCGAAGGAGAAGACGCAAAAACAATCTTATTTGAAGAGCTGCATAAAAATCTGGAACTTGATGAGGAGGCCGAGCTCCAAGTTCGTTTGGACATCAAGAATATACAAGGCTATCAGATCCCAACCTTATTGAACTTTCAAGCCAAAGTTGAGGAAGAAGCGGTCAAAGAAGAGGCGGCTACCAGCGAAAAAATTGCCGCAACCAAATCCGGCCCCCCTAAGCAAAATTTGATCAAGCGCGCTAGAAAGGTGGCTGTCGATGGCGCGATAAAGGGTCTTGAACGAGGCGCGGAAAAAGTTATGAGCGGGGCTATGATTACAAGTTTTGCCGGGTTTGCCGCCCTTATTGTTGATCCATATATTGGTTTGGCAGCGCTTGTTAGCAGCACATTTTCGAAATCTTCAAATCCCAACACATCGAGCGATAAAGATACTAATGAGGACGATGAGGATAACGATAACGACGGCGATAATCCGCCAATGATGGCCTAAAGCCCCTCCGCACCAAATGGAGTCAAGGAGTCGCTTTGTTTTGCTGTTTTGCCGTATGTGCCGAAGATCAACCGGTAGCCACTTTTACTGGAAATGCTGTAATCATTTGTGGTTGCGGCTTTGAGGGGCGGAAATGTGGTTTGAACTTTTTGGCGAGCGGGGGGATCAATCTTGTCGGGAGCGTCGATTGCTGCGATAATCTTCATCAAATAAATCCAGTTTCGACATATAATCATTAATTTTATTGATGGCGGCGTATCCAGCGGAGTTTTTTATGAGTTTCAGGTGTGTTTTGTTCACGATGATTGTTCTATCGGGCAGTTTGGTTTGGGGATGTTCTGTGGATAAAACCGCCGAGTCTACGAATGAGACTGTGTCGCCATATTTATTTGTTTTTGCTGGCGACCGAGATGAAAAAGATTCTGATTTTATTATGACCATCGATGTGGACCCCAACAATGAAACGCGGGGTCAACCGATCAGCTCGTTGCCCATTGGTCACCGCAACTCAATGCCTCATCATACGGAATATGTTCTTCCTCCCAACGATGAGCACTTGTTTATGAATGCCATCATCATGAGTTGAGTTTTCTCATTGATTTATCTGACCCGAAAGATTTGAAAATCAAATCCCAATTCAAGCCGCCAGCACCGTTTCGCTTTCCCCATGATTATACCAGAACCCCCAGCGGGACGCGTCTTGTTGGTTTTTTGCGCAGTAATGGGGACAGTCCTGATCCGACTGAAACTGCGGGGCCAGCCGGTCATGGCGGTATTGCTGAATATACAAAGGAAGGAGAGTTATTGCGCTCAACTTCTGCGGCGGTAGCGGGTTTGGAAAAAGCTGTACGCTCCTATGCTTTTACAATCTTGCCGGAAATTGACAGATTTGTCGTGACAAGCGCGCCGATGATGGAGCGTTCGTGGGCGGATGTTGTGCAGATTTATCGTTACTCAGATTTCGAGCTGTTGCACACAATGCCTCTTGAGGTGGGCAAACTGGTGAATGGTAAGCCGGTTGAAGGATCGCAAGCAGCCGGGTTTGGGCCTCGGCTGTTGGATGATGGCTCGGTATTTTTAAATTCATTTGGATGCGCCTTTTATCATTTAAGCGATATTGGCGGCGATGCGCCCCAACTTAAAAATGTATTCACCCTTAAAACACCGCCTGCGAAAAGTGAAAATCAAATCAGAAGCACTTGCGGCATTCCTGTCCGGATTAAAAATTACTGGATTCAACCTGCCGGTTATTTAAATGCAGTAGTGGTATTAGACCTTACGGACCCTGATCATCCGAAAGAAGTTTTCAGGTTGAAAACACCCGGTCATTTTGTACCCCATTGGCTTGCAAAAGATGGTTTGGCAAACCGCCTGTTCTTAGAGCCCAATTCAAAATTACAATTGAGTGATTTCAGCGACTTATGATT
>CAYZLR010000213.1:0-2892 GCA_964479275.1 uncultured Caulobacterales bacterium | reverse complement strand
GACTGGGATGGGGGGCATGGTATTTCTGGGGAGGGAGGAAATGGCGATCTCTTCGTCATGCGTGATCCCTATGGTATTCGCCCGTGTCACTATTTAGAGACAGATGACTTCATCGCCTTCGCCTCAGAGCGGGTGCCATTGATGACTGTTTTTGAAGCCGAGGAAGATGAAGTGAAGGAGATGACTCCAGGCACTGTGATGACAGTAAAAAATACTGGAGAAGTAAAGCAGACACGCTTTGCGAAAGAGGTGGAACCTAAGCCTTGTTCCTTCGAGCGTATTTATTTTTCGCGAGGAAATGATCCCAGCATCTATCGTGAGAGAAAGGCGATGGGGGCAGCACTTGTCGATCAAGTGGTAAGCTCTATTAATCACGAGTGGGGGAATTCCGTCTTCGCCTTTGTTCCAAATACCGCGGAAACTGCCTATTATGGCATGATGGCAGGCTTGCGCCTCTATCGCCGCCAAGAAGTGCGTGCTGATATTTTAAAAGCCTCAGAAGAAGGAAAGCTGACTCCAGAGCTTCTTGATGATTTAATTTTAAATAATTGGCCGAAGGGTGAGAAGATCGCTCATAAGGACATTAAGCTTCGGACCTTCATTTCCCAAGAAAGTGGGCGGAATCAGCTCGTTTCTCACGTTTATGATATTTCCTACGGAGTGGTGAGGGAAAACGATTCTTTGGTCGTTTTAGATGATTCCATTGTGCGTGGAACGACCTTGAAGAAATCGATTCTTAAAATTCTCGCTCGCACGAAGCCGAAGAAGATCGTCATTTGTTCCACTGCTCCTCAGATTCGTTACCCTGACTGTTATGGTATCGATATGTCAGAGATGGGCAAATTCATCGCCTTCCAAGCAACGGTCAACTTATTGGAGCGTCGTGGGATGGGCTCAGTCTTGGAAGAGGTTTATACAGCCTGTAAGGCGGAGCTTAAAAAGCCTGCTGCGGAGCGGGTGAATGCGGTGAAGAGGATTTATGAGCCCTTTACCGATGATGAAATTTCTCAAGAAATAGCCAGCATCGTTTATCCTGAGGATATCGGTTGGCACGGAGAGGTTGAGGTGATCTATCAGACGGTGGAAAATCTTCATGCAGCGATCAAAGGCCCAACTGGTGATTGGTATTTCACCGGTGACTACCCAACTCCGGGCGGCTATGCCGTGGTGAATCGCGCCTTTATTGACTGGCGTGAGGGGAACACGGGGCGCAGTTATGATCTGCCACTTTCTTGAGTATTGGAGATCTTTTTCTCTAATGTGAAAAAAAAGTAAGCTCTGGACTCGACAAAAGGGTGTCTAAATGACTACCAAGCGCCCTCTTTTGAGCGATTGAACATGAAAGATCTCACCAAATACCGCAACATTGGCATCTTCGCACACGTTGATGCAGGAAAAACCACGACGACAGAGCGTATCCTTAAGCTTACAGGTAAGATTCATAAGACCGGTGAGGTGCACGATGGAGCTGCGACCACTGACTTTATGGATCAGGAGCAAGAGCGTGGAATTACCATTCAGTCTGCTGCGACAACTTGTTTCTGGAATGACCATCGCCTGAATATCATCGATACTCCAGGACACGTTGACTTTACCATCGAGGTGTATCGTTCACTGAAAGTTCTCGACGGCGGTGTAGGTGTCTTCTGTGGATCTGGTGGTGTAGAGCCACAATCCGAGACAAACTGGCGCTACGCGAATGAGTCCGGCGTTGCTCGTGTGATTTATGTCAACAAGCTCGACCGTATGGGCGCTGACTTTTACCGCGTGGTTGATCAAGTCAAGAATGTGCTTGGTGCAAACCCTCTCGTCATGGCTCTACCAATTGGGATCGAAGATGACTTTAAAGGCATCGTCGATGTGCTTGAAGAGAAGGCCTACATCTGGGATGACTCAGGCCAACCTGAAAATTTTGAAGTAGTCGACATTCCTGCTGACCTTGCAGACAAGGCTGCTGAATATCGTGAGATCCTTATTGAGACTGCCGTTGAGCAGGATGACGAAGTCATGGAGGCTTACTTAGAAGGTAACATTCCAGACATCGCTACCATTAAGAGATGTATCCGTAAGGGAACGATCGATCTCGCCTTCTTCCCAACTTACTGTGGGTCTGCATTTAAGAACAAAGGAGTGCAAAATTTGCTCAATGCCGTTGTTGACTACCTTCCGAATCCTACCGAGGTGAAGCCTCAACCAGAGGTTGACGAAGAAGGGGTGGAAACTGGTAACTTCGCAGAAGTGAAGACTGATGCTCCTTTCCGTGCGCTTGCTTTCAAGATCATGGATGACCAATTCGGCGCTCTGACTTTCACGCGTATCTACTCAGGTGTGCTCAATAAAGGTGACACTGTTCTCAATAGCTTCACTGGTAAGACTGAGCGTGTAGGGCGTCTCGTTGAGATGCATGCTGATTCTCGTGAGGAAATCGATTCTGCGCAGGCAGGTGACATCATCGCTCTCGTCGGCCTTAAAAATGTTCAAACAGGTCACACCCTCTGTGATCAGAAGAATCCAGCAACTCTGGAACCAATGGTCTTCCCAGATCCCGTGATCTCGGTTGCTGTTGCAGCAAAGGATAAGGCAAATGCGGAGAAGCTCAGCCTCGCTCTTGGAAAAATGATTCAGGAAGACCCGTCTTTCCGTGTTGAAACTGACCAAGACTCTGGGGAGACAATTCTCCGTGGAATGGGCGAGCTTCACCTTGATATTAAGGTTGATATCCTCAAGCGCACTCACAATGTTGAGGTGGAAGTTGGTAAGCCCCAGGTGGCCTACCGTGAGTCTATCACTAAGACGATCGAAGACTCCTATACCCACAAGAAGCAGTCTGGTGGTTCTGGTCAGTTCGCTAAGATTGACTACACCATCGAGCCTCTTGAGCCTGGTTCATCT